>NZ_JARAUO010000017.1:0-152618 GCF_033792105.1 Streptomyces sp. WI03-4A | reverse complement strand
GCACCGGCCCGGTCCGGCTGGCCGGCGCCCAGGTGCCCATCGGCCCCGGCCCCCGGGTCGCCGACGCCCGGGCCGCCGCCGTCAAGGCGCCCCCGCCGGAGGCGGGGCTGGTCGCGAGCTGGTCCCGCCCGCGTCCCGGCGTCAACGGCGCCGACCCCGCCGTACCGGCGCTGCCCCAGGAGCCGGCCGGTGGCTGGCGCCCGTGGCGCTTCCGCATGTCGAACGACGTCTGGGGCACCCCGTCCGTGGACGGCGACCTCGTCTACGTCACCTCCTTCGAGGTGCACGCCCTGGACGTGGCCACCGGCCGCCGGCGGTTCAAGACCCGGGACGTGGCCTGGTCCATGGCGGTCGCCGACGGCCGCGTCCACGCCTCCGACGGCCCCACCCTGTTCGCCCTGGACGCCCGCGACGGCGGCGACCTGTGGCGGCTGTCCACCGACGCCTGGGTCTACTCCCTCCAGGCCGACCACGGCACCGTCGTCACCGGCACCCGGGGCGGCGGCGTGCAGGCGTGGGAGGCCACCAACGGCCAGAAGCTGTGGGAGATCTCCGGCTGCCAGACCGACTTCGAGTCCCCGGAGGCCGGACCCGCCGTCCACGACGGCACCGTCTACGTGTGGCAGGACGCCCGGCTGCGCGCCCTGGAGGCCCGCACCGGCGAGGAGCGCTGGTCGTACCCCATCGGCGACGCGGCCTCCTGCGGCGGCGTCCCGGTACGCCTCGCCCCGGCCCCCGACGGCTATGTCTACGTCTCGGCCGGCACCCGGGTTCTCGCGATCGACGTGGTGAGCGGCATGGTGCGCTGGCACTTCGAGGCCCCGGCGGTCTTCCTGTGCCCGCCGGCCTTCACGCCGGGACCCGCCGTCACCGGCGGCGGCGTCTACCTGGCCGACTACCTCGGCACGGTCTACGCGCTGGACGCCACCGACGGCCGCGACCGCTGGCGCATCGCCACCGAGGCGCGCTCCTCCGTCGAGCCGGTCCTGGTGGCCGCCGGGCATGTGCACGTCGGCAGCGGCAAGGGCCTGTACACCCTGGACGCGGTCACCGGCACCCCGAAGTGGCGTTTCCAGGCCGGCGGCGACGTCGTGGGCACCCCCGTGGTCGCCGAGGGCCGTATCCACTTCGGCTCCACCGACCACCTCCTCTACACCCTCAAGGCCGACGACGGCCGGCTGCGCTGGAAGCTCGCCACCGGCGGCGAGATCACCGGCTCGCCGGTGGTCAGGGACGGGGTGGTGTACGCGTGCAGCAAGGACCGCTGCGTGTACGCGCTGGACGCGGAGAAGGGCACGGGGACGGCGCGGACGGCCTGAGCGGGCGGCGGCCCGAGCGGGCGACGGCCTGCCGGGCCGTGCCCCCGGCCGCTAGGGTGAAGGCATGCACATGCAAAGACAGAAGCGCGTGCTCAGGTTCTCGGCCGTGCTCGTGTTCGTGGTCCTCGCCCTGACGGGCTTCTCCAGGGGACACAGCCGCGGCCACCACTACAAGAGCGGCCACGGCGGCGGAGGGTGCAGCAGCTCGCACCAGGACCACGACGAGACCTCGTCGTCCTACCGCCGCTCGTACGGCAGCTCGTCCGGCACCACGAGCAGCGGCTCCTACGGCCGTTCGTCCGGCACCTCGCCCAGCCCCAGCGCCTACCTGGACGACGCCACGGTCCGGCTGCTGAGCTGCGCGACGAAGGCGGACCCGTACGCGAAGGTCCAGGTCACCAACCCGAACGCCACCCGCGCGACCTTCGCGGTGACGGTCTACCTCAAGGACCGGAGCGGCAGAAGCATCGACTTCGACGACCTGGACGTCACCGTGCCCGCCCACGCCGGCCGCACCGCCCGGATCCCGGTCGACAAGGCGGACCTCGCCCGGCTGGACCACTGCGAGCCCCAGCCGAACGCCCCCGCCGCGCGCTGACGCCTCACCGCGTCCCGAACCCGCCCCGGCGCCGCGCCTCGAACAGCTCCGCCTGCCGCCCGGGCGGCAGGTTGCCGAGCGCGATGAGGTGCGGCGCCTGCGCGAACGCCTGGGCGCGCGCCGCCTCCTTGGCCGCCCACAGGGCCCGCACGGTCCCCTGCACCCCCTGGGCCGGACACCCGGCGACGACGGTGGCGCACCGCACGGCCGCGTCCAGCGCCCCGCCCGGTTCGGTGACCTCCGACACCAGCCCGATCTCGTGGGCGCGCCGCGCGGAGATCCGTTCGGCGGTTCCCATGAGCATCATCCGGGCCACCTCCCCGTACGGCATCCGCTGGGCCATCAGCACCGACTCGTAGGCGCAGACCATGCCGTACGTGGTGTGCGGGTCGAAGAACTCGGCCGTCGGGTCGGCGACGACGAACTCGCTCTCCCCGAGCAGGTAGAAGGCGCCGCCGCAGGCCATCCCGCGCACCGCGGCGACGACCGGCTTCCACAGGTCGTTCGCCTTCGGCCCGACCGTCAGCAGCGGATCGTCCTGCATGTACGGCGACGACGGCTGCGGCACCACCGCGTCCCGGTCGATCCCGGTACAGAAGGCCCGTTCCCCGGCCCCGGTGAGCACCACGGCCCGCACCGAGTCGTCGAACCGCAACCCGCGCCAGATCCCGGCGAGTTCGCGGGCCGTCTCCAGGTCGATGGCGTTGAGCCGCTCGGGCCGGTCCAGCGTGACCACGGCGACCCCGGTGTCCTTGTCGGTGTCCAGGCGCACGCCCTTCACGCGAGCACCCACTGCGGCAGCCCGCCGGAGAAGACCACCCGCACCCGGGCGCCGATCCGGACGCGGTCCGGGTCGAAGGAGCCGAGCGGCGCCCCCGCGCGCGTGACCAGGTTCCCGACCAGCCGGATCCGGGGGGCGTCCGCCAGCTCCACCACGATCACGTTGTACGGCGCCTGCTCCGCGTAGCCGGGCAGCAGTGGCGGATGCGGCACGACGTACGACCACACCCGCCCGCGTCCCGAGACCGGGCGCCACTCGCCGGCGAAGGACTGGCAGTGCGGGCAGCAGGGGCGGGGCGGGAAGCGGGGCTCGCCGCAGTCGGCGCAGGCCTGCACGCGCAGTTCGCCCTGGGCGGCGTACTCCCAGAAGGGGGCGCCGTCGGCGTCGGTGACGGGGGTCAGCATCGCGGTTCAGCTCCTCAGCAGCAGGGCGGAGGTGGGGACCCCCTCGCCGGCGGTGATCAGGCAGGTGGCGGCTCCCGGGACCTGCGCGGTGCTGGTGCCGCGCAGTTGCCGCACCCCTTCGTTGATCAGGTTGAAGCCGTGCACGTAGGCCTCGGAGAGCCCGCCGCCCCCGGTGTTGAGGGGCAGCCGGCCGCCGATCTCCAGGGCGCCCTGCTCGGTGAAGGCGCCGCCCTCGCCTCGCCCGCAGAAGCCGTACCCCTCCAGGGAGAGGGGGACCAGAGCGGTGAAGGCGTCGTAGATCTGCGCCACGTCCACGTCCTCGGGCGTGAGGTCGGCGTGCTTCCACAGGTGCCGGGCGGCGGTCCAGGCGGGGCCGGTGAGCGGGTCGTCGTTCCAGTAGTTGACCATCCCGTGGTGCTGGGCGGGCAGGCCCTGGGCGGCGGAGTGGACGTACACCGGCCGCCGCCGGCAGTCCCGCGCGCGTTCGGCGGAGACGACGACGCAGGCGAGGGCCCCGTCGGTCTCCAGGCAGTTGTCGTAGAGGCAGAGCGGCTCGCTGATCCAGCGGGAGGTCATGTACATCTCGCGGGTGAGCGGCCGGTCGTACATGATCGCGGCCGGGTTCTGGTTGGCCCGGTTGCGGCAGGCCAGGGCGACGTTGAACAGGTGGTCCCGGGTGGCCCCGTACTCGTGCATGTACCGCCGGGCCAGCATGGCGATCTCGTCGGCCGGCCTCAGCAGCCCGAAGGGCCGGGTCCACTGGCCCGGGGTCGGGAGCTGGACGGCGGTGCTGGTCCACGGCCGGGGCCCGCTGCCCCGTTTGCGCGAGCGCCAGGCCACCCCGACGGTGGCCTGCCCGGCGGCGATGGCGGCGGCCAGGTGCGCGACGGTGGCGCAGGAACCGCCGCCGCCGAAGCCGACCTTGCCGAAGAACGTGAGGTCGCCGAGCCCGACGGCCTTCGCCAGCTCCACCTCGTCGGTCTCCTCCATGGTGTAGGAGGCGAGGGCGTCGACCTCGCCGGGGGCGATCCCGGCGTCGTCGAGAGCGGCGAGAACGGCCCGGCAGGCGAGGGTCCGTTCGTCCTCCGGGAGCTGCCGGGCGAAGGCGGTCTGCCCGATCCCGACGATGGCGGTGGCGTCCTTCAGCCCCGTACCGGCCATGCTGCACCCACCCTTCTGCTGCTGACAGCCCGTCAGGTTACAGCTAATCTGACGGGCAGTCAGCTACGGTGCAGGGGGCTGCTATGAGTGACTGGGGCACCATCCCGGGCCTGGTGCGGTGGTCGGCCGAGCGGTACGCGGACGCCGAGGCGGTGGTCGAGGGCCGCACCCGGATCACGTACGCCGAACTGGGAGCCCGCGTGGAGCGGGCCGCCGCGGCCTGTCTGGCGAGCGGGGTGCGGGCGGGCGACCGGGTGGCCGTCTGGGCCCCCAACTGCCTCGACTGGATCGTCGCGGCCCTGGGCGCGGTGTCGGCCGGTGCGGTGCTGGTGCCGCTGAACACGCGCTTCAAGGGGGCCGAGGCGGTCGACGTGCTGCGCCGCAGCGGGGCGCGGCTGCTGTTCGTCACCGGCACCTTCCTCGGCACGTCGTACGTCGCGTCCCTGCGCCGGGCGGCGGGCTCCGCCGACGGCACCGGCCGGCCGCTGCCCGGACTCCCGGCCCTCGAACATGTGGTGGTCCTCTCGGACGACGCCCCGCGCTCCTTCCTGACCTGGAAGGACTTCCTGGCGGCGGGCGAGGGCACCGGAGCGGACGAGGTGCGCGCCCGGGCCGCCGGACTGACCGGCCACAGCCTCTCGGACATCGTCTTCACCTCGGGCACCACCGGCCGTCCCAAGGGCGTGATGACCACCCACCGGCAGACGCTCCGGGCCTACGAGATCTGGGCCGCCCTGGCCGGCCTGCGCGCCGGCGACCGCTACCTGATCGTCAACCCCTTCTTCCACACCTTCGGCTACAAGGCCGGGGTGATCGCCTGCCTGATGCGCGGGGCGACGATGATCCCGCAGCCGGTGTTCAACGTGGACACGGCACTGGCGAACATCGCGGCGGAACGGGTCTCGGTCCTCCCGGGCCCGCCCACCCTCCACCAGTCCCTGCTGGACCACCCGGCCCGCGGCGCCCACGACCTGTCCGCCCTGCGCCTGGTGGTGACCGGCGCGGCCGTCGTACCGCTGCGGCTGGTGGAACGGCTGCGCGGGGAACTGGGCGTGGACACCGTTCTCACCGCCTACGGCCTCTCCGAGGCGAGCGGCATCGTCACGATGTGCCGCCGCGGCGACGACCCGTCGGTCGTCGCGGCCACCTCAGGCCGGGCGATCCCCGGTACGGAGGTGAGAGTCGTCGACGCCGGGGGCGCGCCGGTGCCGGCGGGCAGTCCCGGGGAGGTGCTGGTCCGCGGATTCCACGTCATGCGCGGCTACTTCGAGGACCCGGTGGCCACCCGGGAGGCGGTGTCACCGGACGGCTGGCTGCGCACCGGGGACGTGGGCGTCCTGGACGCCGCGGGCAACCTGCGGATCACCGACCGCCTGAAGGACATGTTCATCGTCGGAGGCTTCAACGCCTACCCGGCGGAGATAGAGCAACTCCTCGGCGCGCATCCCGAGGTGGCGGACGTGGCGGTCGTCGGCGTCCCCGACGCCCGGCTCGGCGAGGTCGGCGAGGCGTACGTCGTCCGCCGCCCCGGCGCGGTCCTCACCGCCGACGACCTGATCGCCTGGTCCCGCCGCGAGATGGCCAACTACAAGGTCCCCCGCACGGTCCGCTTCGTCACGGCTTTGCCGCGCAACGCGAGCGGAAAGGTGGTGAAGGGGGAGCTGCGGGCTCCCTGACCCGCCCCCGCACACACCTCGGCCGCGACGGCTCCCCCTCCGCGCCGCCGCGGCCGAAATCCCCCGTCCTCGGGCTGTTACTTGGTGGTGCGGTCCAGCGCGGGCGGGACGGGAGCGTGGCTGTCCATCGTGGTGATGTCCTCAGCCGGAGCAGGAGCGTGGCTGTCGTCGGGGGTGACGACGGTGTCCTTGCTCGGCGGGGCCGGCGCGTGGCTGTCCATCGTGGTGATGTCCTCGTCGCCCTGCTTGATGTCGCTCATGGTTGGGAACTCCCCTGAATCAAGTACTGCGATGGTGAACGCTCGCTCGGCAACTCCCCCGTGTGCCACCGAGCGAGCGTTCCTGGGGCCGATCACCTTATCCGTGGGCCCAAGCCGATCCGCCCGCCCCCCGACGCGACGGGATCGACACCACTGAGGTTGGCAGGCGGTCATAAACGTTTGCTGAACGCCCCCGCCGGGTCAGGCCGCGGCGATGGGATCGAGGAGCAGCCGCAGCTCGGCCGCCTCGGCCGCGCCCGACCGCTCGTGGATGCTGAGCGCCTCCCGCCAGCAGGCCCTCGCCCGGTCCACCTGCCCGAGTCCGTCGAGCGACCTGCCGAGGAGGGTCAGTACGTTGGCGCGCATCCAGTCACCGCCGATGCAGCCGGTGCTGAGGGCCTGTTCCGCGTGCTGTGCGGCCTGCGCCGGCCTGTGGCACGTGAGGTGCACCTGGGCCATCCGGAAATGGGTGGTCCCCTCCCAGAGCCGCTGCCGGTTCTCGACGAAGATGTCGTGCGCCTCGGTGAACTGGGCCAGCGCCTCGGTGGTGCGGCCCGCGTGGCTCAGCGCGATGCCCAGGGCGTACCGCGCGTTGGCGAGGCGCACCGTCAGCCCCAGCTCGTCGTAGATGGCGATGCCCCGCTCCACGAGCTCGATGCCCGACGAGGTGCGGTCCATGGAGACCAGCACCCGCGAGAGGTTGCACAGGGCACTGGCCTCGCCGGGACGGTTGTCGTCGTCGCGGAACGCTTCGATGGCCATGAGGAGGTGCGCCTCGCCGACGGCGTGCTCGTTGCGGCAGATGGCGATGATGCCCAGCTCGTTGGGTGCGTTCCCGCACGTCCAGGGGTCGCCGGAGGCCCTGCCGAGCGCCAGGGCCTCCTGGGCCTGCCAGGTCGCCTCGTCGAACTGGCCCGCTTTGATCAGTACCTGGGTGAGCGTCACCCGCGCACGCCCCGCCGCGTGCGCGTCGCCCAGGGCGTCGGCGGCGTCACGTGCCGCCCGGGTGGCCGCCTCGTAGGCCAGCGAACTGGCACCCGACTCCGCCAGGTCCTTCGCGGCCAGCAGCAAGTCGACGCCCCGCCGCAGGGTCCCGGGACCGAGCGACTGCTGGACGCACGCGAGAAGGCTCGCCGCCTCCGCGTGCAGCCAGTCCAGTGCCCGTGCGTCGTCCACGAACTCCTGGGCCGCCCGCCGCGTCGTCTCCAGGTGGTCCACCGTGCGGTCGCCCGGGCGCTCTATGGCGTACACCCGGGTCGCCGACGCCAGATAGAAGTCCAGCAACCGCGACATCGCCGCCGCCCGCTCGCTCGGCGGCTGCTCGTCCCGTTCCGCGCAGGCACGCGCGTAGAGCCGGACCAGGTCGTGGAAGCGGTAGCGGCCGGGTGCCGCGGACTCCAGCAGGGACGTGTCGACCAAAGACTCCAGCAGGTCCTCGGTGTCCTCCGGCGGGAGGTCCAGGACGGCGGAGGCGGCCGCGAGGGACATGTCGGGGCCGTCGGCCAGGCCGAGCAGGCGGAAGGCGCGGGCCTGGGCCGGCTCCAGCTGGCCGTAGCCCAGCTCGAAGGTCGCCTTCACCGCGAGGTCGCCGGCCTGCAGCTCGTCCAGCCGGCGCCGCTCGTCGGCGAGCTTGGCCGCGAGGACAGAGACCGTCCAGGTGCGGCGGGCGGCCAGCCGGGACGCCGCGATACGGATGGCGAGGGGCAGGAAGCCGCAGGCCGCGACCACGTCCAGCGCCGCCTCCCGCTCGGCCGCCACCCGCTCCTCGCCCACGATCTTGGTGAACAGGGACAGCGCCTCGTCGGGCGACATCACGTCGAGGTCCACCAGGTGCGCCCCGGCGAGGTCGAGCATCCGCACCCGGGAGGTCACCAGGGCAGCGCAGCCCTCCGTGCCCGGCAGCAGCGGCCGTATCTGCGCCGCGTCCTTGGCGTTGTCCAGCAGCACCAGGACCCGGCGGCCGTCGAGGACCGAGCGGTACAGCGCCGCCCGCTCCTCCAGGGAGTCCGGGATCGCGGAGTCCGCCGTGCCCAGGGCGCGCAGGAAGGAGCCGAGGACCGTCTCGGGTTCGGCGGGGCGCGGTCCGGCACCCTGGAGGTCCACGTAGAGCTGGCCGTCGGGGAAGGCGGGGCGGGCCCGGTGGGCCACGTGCACCGCCAGCGTCGTCTTGCCCACGCCGCCGATCCCGGCCAGTGCCGAGACCGCCATCACCCGGCCCTCCGCCTCGGACGCGGAGGCCAGCACCTCGCTCAGCTCGGAGACGAAGGAGGAGCGCCCGGTGAAGTCCGGCACGGAGGCCGGGAGCTGGGCCGGGCGCACCGGGACCACGGCGGGCTCGGCGGCCGGGGTGGACGGTTCGGCGAGCGCCGGGTCCGCCCGGAGGATCCGCTGCTGGAGCTCCCGCAGGCCCGGCCGCGGGTCCACGCCCAGCTCCTCCGCCAGCAGGCGGCGGGTGTCCGCGTACACGGCGAGCGCCTCCGCCTGGCGGCCGCTGCGGTACAGCGCCAGCATCAGCAGCTCGCGCAGCCGCTCGCGCAGCGGGTGCGCGGCGGTCAGGGCGGTCAGCTCCGAGACGGCCTCAGCGTGGCAGCCCTGGTCCAGGTCCATGTCGAGGCGGGTCTCCAGGAGCTGGAGCCGCCACTCCTCCAGACGGACCCGCTGGGTGTCGGCGTAGGGTCCGGGCACGCCCGCCAGCGGCTCGCCGTCCCACAGCGCCAGCGCGCGGTTCAGCACCTCGCGCGCCTCGCCCAGGTCGCCCGCGCCGCGCGCCTTCTCCGCCTCCGCCGCGAGGTCCTGGGCGGTCGCGAGGTCCAGCGCGCCCTCGCCGAGCGAGCGCACCGCGTAGCCGCCGGACTCGCTGACCAGCACCCCGGGATCCAGCACCTTGCGCAGCCGGGAGGCGTACGTGCGCAGCGCGGCCAGCGCCTGGGACGGCGGCTCGGTGCCCCAGAGCGCGTCGATCAGCTCCGCCGCCGTCGCCGTGCGGCCCTCGCGCAGCAGCAGGGCGGCCAGCAGGGCGCGCTGCTGGGGCGAGCCGGTGTTCAGCGGCTGCGCGCCGCGCCAGGCCCGTACCGGACCGAGCACGCCGAAGCGCAGCACGTCCGGCTCCGCGATGGCTCCGGCCGCGGCGCCGGCACGCCGCTGCTCGGGTACTCGCGGCCCACCGTCCATGCGTTCGCCCCCCTAGGCATCACGAAACACTCCGTCAGTTTGCCTTGTTCAGGCCGGTTGCGTCAGCCGTGGGAGACGCCGATCACAGCCGTGGGGTTTCGGGTTCACAAGGTGCACACACGGTCTTCGCACGGAGTCGGCCGACACCGCTAGCTGACGGACCGTCAGATCGGCGCTACCGTGAGCGCCATGGACACCCCGAGCGCATTCCCCCGGATCATCTCCGTCGACGACCACACGGTGGAGCCCGCGCACGTCTGGCAGGACCGGCTGCCGAAGAAGTACCTGGACACCGGACCACGCGTGGTCCGCGCCCCGCTGAAGGAGATGACCTTCCTCGGGGGGCGGTTCGCGCCGGTCATGGGTGAGCCGGGCGGCCGCGAGGGGCCCGTGGGCGACTGGTGGGTGTACGAGGACCTGCACCGGCCGCTGACCCGGCTCGACACCGCCGTGGGCTACGACCGGGACGAGATCAGACTGGAGGTCATCACCTACGAGCAGATGCGCGCCGGCTCCCACGACGTGCCGCACCGGCTGGCCGACATGGACGTCAACCACGTCCAGTCCGCGCTCTGTTTCCCCACCTTCCCCCGTTTCTGCGGCCAGACGTTCACCGAGGCCCGGGACAAGGAGCTGGCCCTGCTCTGCGTCCGTGCCTACAACGACTGGATGGTGGAGGAATGGTGCGGGCCGCGGGCGCGGGGGCGGCTGATACCGCTCACCCTCATCCCGCTGTGGGACGCCGAGCTGGCCGCGGCCGAGGTCAGGCGCAACGCCGAGCGCGGGGTCCGGGCCGTCGCCTTCTCCGAGATACCCCCGCATCTGGGCCTGCCGTCCGTGCACACCGACGCCTGGGACCCGTTCCTCGCCGCCTGTGACGAGACCGGCACCGTCGTCGCCATGCACATCGGCTCCAGCAGCCGGATGCCCTCCACCTCGGCGGACGCCCCGCCCGCCGTCGGCTCCACGATCACCTTCGCCAACTGCTGCTTCTCGATGGTCGACTGGCTGATGAGCGGCAAGTTTGAGCGCTTCCCCAACCTGCGGGTCATGTACGCCGAGGGGCAGATCGGGTGGATCCCGTACATCCTGGAGCGCGCGGACGTCGTCTGGGAGGAGAACCGGGGCTGGGGCGGGGTCGCGGACAAGGTGCACCGGCCGCCGTCCGAGCTTTTCGCGAGGCATGTGTACGGCTGCTTCTTCGACGACGCCTTCGGGCTGCGCAACCTGGACGCCATCGGGGTCGGCAACGTGCTCTACGAGACCGACTACCCCCACTCGGACTCCACCTGGCCCAAGTCCCGTGAGGTGGGCGAGGCGCAGATGGGGCACCTGCCCCCGGACGTGGTCGAGCGGATCGTGCGGGGCAACGCCATCGACCTGCTGGGGCTCACCCCGGACGGACTCTGGCCGGGTGCCCGGTGAGCCTCGCGTACGGCATCCAGCTGCCGGTCCAGTCGCAGAGCACCCTCTACACGGAGGGCTGGGAGGCCGCCGCCGGGCCGGCCGACCTGGTGGAGATCGCGCGGGCCGTGGAGCGGGCCGGGTTCGACTACCTCGCCTGCTGCGACCACGTGGGCGTCCCGCGCCGGCTGGCCCCGGCGATGAGCACCGTCTGGTACGACCCGGTCGCCACCCTGGCCCACCTCGCGGCCGTCACCCGGCGGGTCCGGCTGCTCAGCCACGTGGCCGTGGTCGGGCTGCGGCACCCGCTGGTCACCGCCAAGCAGTACGCCACCCTCGACCACCTCTCCGGCGGGCGGCTCGTCCTCGGGGTGGGCGCGGGACACGTGCGCGAGGAGTTCGAGGCGCTGGGCGTCGACTTCGAGCGGCGCGGGGCCGTGCTCGACGAGGCGATCGACGCACTGCGGGCGGCCCTGGGGCCCGAGGAGTTCCCTGAACACCACGGCAAGCTGTACGACTTCGCCGGCCTCGGGCAGCGGCCCCGGCCCGCCCAGCCGCACGTCCCGCTCTGGGTGGGCGGCTCCTCGCCGGCCGCCGTCCGCCGGGCCGCCCTGAGGGGCGACGGCTGGCTGCCGCAGGGGGACCCGCGGGACCGGCTGCCCGGGCAGATCGAGCGGCTGCGGCGGTTGCGCGAGGAGCACGGCGTCGAGGCGCCGTTCACCGTCGGTGCCCTCACCGAGCCCCTGTACGTCGGGCGCGCCGGCTGGGACGTGGGGCGGCGCACCCTCACCGGGCCGCCGGAGGAGATCGCCGAGTCGCTGCGGGCGTACCGCGCGATGGGCGCGCACCAGATCCAGGTGCGGTTCCGCAGCCGGAGCCGTGCCGAACTGCTGGACCAGATCGCGGCGTTCGGGGCGGAGGTCGGGCCCCGCCTTCACTGAGGAGCGGACATGGGCAAGCTGGACGGGCGGGTCGTCATCGTCACCGGGGCGGCGCGCGGACAGGGCGAGCAGGAGGCGCGGCTCTTCCGTCAGGAGGGGGCGCGGGTGGCCGTCGCCGACGTGCTGGACGACCTGGGCGAGGCGCTCGCCAAGGAGATAGGGGCCCTCTACGTTCACCTGGACGTGGGTACGGAGGACGGCTGGCGGGAGGCCGTCGGCGCGGTCAAGCGGGCGTACGGGCGGATCGACGGGCTGGTCAACAACGCGGGCATCCTGCGCTTCAACGCGCTGGTGGACACCCCGCTCGACGAGTTCATGCAGGTCGTGCAGGTCAACCAGGTCGGCTGCTTCCTGGGCATGAAGACCGTGGCGCCGGAGCTGGCGGACGGGGGCACCATCGTCAACACCGCCTCCTACACCGCGCTCACCGGCATGGCCGCCGTCGGCACGTACGCGGCCACCAAGCACGCGGTGCTCGGGCTGACCCGGGTGGCCGCGCTGGAGCTGGCGAGCCGGCGGATCCGGGTCAACGCCATCTGCCCCGGGGCCATCGACACCGCCATGTCCAACCCGGCCCGGCTGGACCCCGGCGCGGACCCGGAGGAGATGAGCCGGGCCCTGGACGAGCTGTACCGGGGGCTCGTGCCGCTCGGCCGGATCGGGCAGCCGGAGGAGGTGGCCCGGCTGGCCCTGTTCCTCACCTCGGACGACTCCTCGTACATCACGGGACAGCCGTTCGTGATCGACGGGGGATGGCTGGCGGGCGTCGGCATCGTCTGACCGCCGCCGAGCACATAGCTGACTGACCGTCAGCTATTGACGGTCACGGCCGCCGGTGCGACAGTCGGCCGACACACCTATCTGACGGATCGTCAGTAAAACTGGGACGGTGAACCGCCGTGGAATTCGGGCTCTTTGTACAGGGATACGTGGGCAAGCGCGCCGAGACCGACCCGCTGGCCGAGCACAAGGCGCTGATGGAGGAGACCGAGTACGTCATCCAGGCGGACAGCTCCGGCTTCAAGTACGCCTGGGCCTCCGAACACCACTTCCTGGAGGAGTACTCGCACCTGTCCGCCAACGACGTCTTCCTCGGCTACCTGGCCCACGCGACCGACCGCATCCACCTGGGCTCGGGCATCTTCAACCCGCTCGCCCAGGTCAACCACCCGGTGAAGGTCGCCGAGAAGGTCGCCATGCTCGACCACCTCAGCGAGGGCCGCTTCGAGTTCGGCAGCGGCCGGGGCGCCGGCAGCCACGAGATCCTCGGCTTCCTCCCCGGGATCACCGACATGAACCACACGAAGGAGATCTGGGAGGAGACCATCGCGGAGTTCCCCAAGATGTGGCTCCAGGACGAGTACGAGGGCTTCCACGGCAAGCACTGGCAGCTCCCGCCGAGGAAGGTGCTCCCGAAGCCGTACGGCAAGTCACACCCCGCGATGTGGTACGCCGCCGGGTCGCCGCCCTCCTACGCGATGGCCGCCCGCAAGGGTCTCGGCGTGCTCGGCTTCAGCATCCAGAAGGTCTCCGACATGGAATGGGTGCTGGAGCAGTACAAGACGGCCGTGGTGAACGCGGAGCCGGTCGGTGACTTCGTCAACGACAACGTGATGGTGACGACGACCGCCATCTGCGCGCCGACCCACGCGGAGGCCATCGAGATCGCCGTCAACGGCGGCCTGCACTACCTGCCCTCGCTCGTCTTCCGCTACCACGACACGTTCCCGCGGCCCGAGGGCTTCCCGGTGTGGCCGGAGACGCTGCCCGCGTACACCCCGGAGTTCGTCGAGCTGCTCATCGAGGAGGAGCTGCTGATCTGCGGTGACCCGGACGAGGTGCTGCGGCAGTGCGAGCGGTGGGAACGGGCCGGGGCGGACCAGCTCAGCTTCGGGCTGCCGGTGGGCGTACCGAAGGAGGCGACGCTGCAGACGATCCGGCTCATCGGGGAGCACGTGATCCCGAAGATCGACACGGACCCGGTCCACCGGACCTCGCGGTTCCGCGCCGCCGTGTGAGCGCCGTCGCGGGGTGCGGGTCGTGTGTGGCTGGTCGCGCAGTTCCCCGCGCCCCCAGGTAGGTCAGCTTCCCCGGAGTCGAAGAGGTCAGCCCATGCTCGATCACGTCATCAGGGGCGCCACCGTCGTGGACGGCACGGGCGCCCCCGCCCGCACCGCCGACGTCGGCATACGCGACGGCCGGATCGCCGCCGTCGGCAAGGTCACCGAGAAGGCCCGCACCACCGAGGACGCCACCGGGCTCGTCCTCACCCCCGGCTTCGTCGACCCGCACACCCACTACGACGCCCAGCTCTTCTGGGACCCGTACGCCACCCCCTCGCTCAACCACGGGGTGACCACCGTCGCCGCCGGGAACTGCGGCTTCACCCTCGCGCCCCTGAACCCCGGCCGCCCCGGGGACGCCGACTACACCCGCCGGATGATGGCCAAGGTGGAGGGCATGTCCCTGGTGGCCCTGGAGGAGGGGGCGCCCTGGAGCTGGCACTCCTTCGGGGAGTATCTCGACGCTCTTGAGGGTCGCATCGCCGTCAACGCCGGTTTCATGGTGGGGCACTGTGCGCTGCGGCGGTACGTGATGGGCCCGGACGCGGTCGGCGGGCAGCCCGGTGAGGAGCAACTCGCCGCGATCGTAGGGCTGCTGCACGAGGCCATGGACGCCGGTGCCTGGGGTTTCTCCACCACCCAGTCCTCCACCCACTCCGACGGCGACGGACGGCCCGTCGCCTCCCGGCACGCGAAACCGGCCGAACTGCTCGCGCTCGCGCAGGCCGTCGGCGAGCACGAGGGCACGCAGATCGAGGCCATCGTCGCGGGCTGCCTCGACCAGTTCAGCGACGCGGAGATCGACCTGTTCGTGGAGATGAGCGCCACGGCCGGACGGCCCCTGAACTGGAACGTGCTCACCGTCGACGCGGCCGTGCCGGAGCGGGTGCCCCGGCAGCTCAGCGCGAGCGAGCGGGCCCGCAAGGCGGGCGGCCGGGTGGTGGCCCTCACCATGCCGATCCTCACCCCGATGAACATGTCCCTGGGCACCTTCTGCGCCCTGAACCTCATCCCCGGCTGGGGGCCCGTCCTCGGGCTCCCGGTCCCCGAGCGGATCGCCCGGCTGCGGGACCCCGGCGTCCGGGCGGAGCTGCTGCGCCGGGCCGGTTCGAAGGAGGCGGGCGTCTTCCGGCGGCTCGCCGACTTCGGGCGCTACGTCATCGGCGACACCTACAGCGAGGCCAACCGGGGGCTGACCGGACGGGTGGTCCGGGACATCGCCGCCGAGCGCGGGCAGGACCCGTTCTCCTGCCTGGTGGAGATCTGCGCCGCCGACGAGCTGCGCACCGTGCTGTGGCCGATGCCCACCGACAACGACCCGGCCTCCTGGGCGCTGCGCGCGGAGACCTGGAGCCACGAGGACGTGCTGCTCGGCGGCTCGGACGCGGGCGCCCACCTGGACCGGATGTGCGGGGCGCCGTACACCACCCGGTTCCTCGGGGACTGTCTGCGCCGCCGCAGGCTGGTCGGTCTCGAGCAGGCGGTCAGGATGCTGACCGACGACCCGGCGCGGCTGTTCGGGCTGCGCGAGCGGGGACGGGTGCGGGAGGGCTGGCATGCGGACCTGGTGCTGTTCGACCCGGAGCGGATCGACGCGGCCCCGGCCACCCTGGTGCACGACCTGCCGGGTGACAGCCCGCGCCTGGACTCCCGGGCGCTCGGGGTGCGGGCCGTGTGGGTCAACGGGGTCGAGGTGATCCGGGACGACGAGGTGAGCGGGGCGGTGCCGGGCCGGGTGCTGCGGGCCGGACGGGACACCAGGACGGTGAGCACCAGGTGAGCGAGGGGCAGCGGCTGTTCATCGGCGGGGAGTGGGCCGAGCCGGACGGCGGGCACTACCCGGTGACCGACCCGGCCACCGAGGAGACCGTCGGCTGGGCCCCGGAGGCCTCGCCGGAGCAGGCGCGGGCGGCCTGCGCGGCGGCCCGGGAGGCGTTCGGGGCGTGGTCGCGGACCCGGCCGGAGGAGCGGGCGGCCGTGCTGGGGAAGGCGGCCGCGATCATCCGCGGCTCCCTGGAGCCGTACGCCGACCTCGCCCGCGCCGAGACCGGTGCGACGACCGCGACCGCCCGGGCGATGCAGGTCGGGGTGGCCGCGGCCCGCTTCCGACGGTACGCCGCCACGGAGCCCGCCGAGTGGGCCGTCGTCCCGCAGATCAACGAGGCCGGCCCGATGGGCCGGGCCGGGGTGATGGGCGCGCTCGCGGTGCGCCAGCCCGTGGGCGTGGTCACGTGCGTCACGTCGTACAACAACCCGTGGGCCAACCCGGCGGGCAAGATCGCCCCGGCGCTGGCCATGGGCAACACGGTGGTGGTGAAGCCCGCCCCGCAGGACCCGCTCTCCGTCTACCGGATGGCCGAGGCGCTGGAGGCGGCCGGCGTGCCCCCCGGGGTGGTGAACGTCGTCTCCGGGCGGGAGGTCGCGGTGGGGGAGGCGGCGGTGGCCTCCGGCGACGTCGACATGGTCAGCTTCACCGGTTCCACGGCCGTCGGCCGCCGTATCGCCGAGGTGTGCGGGCGGGGCATGAAACGCCAGCTCATGGAGCTGGGCGGCAAGGGCGCCGCGCTCGTCCTGGACGACGCCGATCTCGGCTCGGCCGTCGCCGGCATCGGCACCACCTTCTCCTTCTACAGCGGCCAGATCTGCACCGCGCCGACCCGGGTGCTGGCCCAGCGGGGCGTGTACGGCCGGCTGGTGGAGCTGCTGGGCGCCTACGCGTCCCGACTGAAGGTGGGCGACCCGCGGGAGCCGGACACCGTGGTGGGTCCGGTGATCTCGGCGGAGCACCGGGCGCGCGTCGAGTCGTACGTCGAACTCGGCCGCAAGGAGGGCGCCGTGGTCGTGGCGGGCGGTGAACGGCCGCCGGGCGAGCGCGGGTTCTACGTGGCGCCGACGCTCCTCGCCGACTGCACCAACGACATGCGGGTGGCCCGGGAGGAGATCTTCGGGCCGGTGGTCGTGGTGATCCCGTTCGACGACGAGGAGGAGTGTGTGGCCCTCGCCAACGACTCCGACTACGGGCTCATCGACTACGTCTGGTCCGGTGACGTGGCCCGGGCCTTCCGGGTGGCACGGCGGCTGCGGGCGGGCGGCGTCGGCGTCAACACGGTCGGCCGCAACATGGAGGCCCCGTTCGGCGGGTTCCGGATGAGCGGCGTCGGCCGGGACGTGGGCTCCTACGCCCTGCACGCCTACAGCGAGGTCCAGGCGATCGTCTGGCCGGGGTGAGCCGGTCTCAGTCCGACAGGTCCACCCGCACGGTCAGCAGACCGGCGCCCAGGGCCCGTACGACCGCGCTGTTGAAGCGGGGCAGGGTGCGCAGCCGGGCCCGGGCGTCGTCCTCCGGCAGCAGGTGGGCGGTGCCGTGGTGCCAGCGGCCGCGGAGGCGCACGCGGACCCGGGGGTCGGCCTGGATGTTGCGGACGTACTGGGACGTGAACCCGAACTCCGAGACGATCCAGAAGGAGTCCCCGGTCCGGCGTCCGCCCACCGGGGTACGCCGAGGCTGCCCGGACGCGCGGCCGGTGGTCTCCAGCAGCGTCTGGAACGGCAGCCGCCGGTTGAGCGGGTTGACGACGAGGCGCTGGAAGCGGGTGACGATCCGCTGCTTGGGACCGGGCTGGGGCTGGGGCGACATGTCCGTGACTCTCCTGCTCTCTTCGGCGGCCGGCGCCGGCCGGGCGGCCGGCGCGGATGGTGTGACCGCCCTGTGGGGGGCGTGTGCGGCGCGAACCGGCCCGCGACCGGCGCGTGTTAGCCTCCCCGCGATCACGAGCTGGTGCAACGGGGGAGCATGATGGGCGCGTCTTCGGACGGCTACCACGTCAAGTCGGGCATGTCCGGGCAGGCGAACGAACTGGACGGCGCGGGCGACGACACGGGGAAGATCCGCGCGGCGGTCGACCCCGCCGCCTGCTACACGGACGAGGCGCTGGGCGGCCCGGACGCGGCCACCGCGTTCAACGCCTACGCCGCCGCCTGGGAGGCGGAGGCGAAGACGCTTCAGGCGGCGCTGCACGAACTCGCGGGCAAGGTGCGGGGCGCCAAGGGCGCCTACGACGGCAGCGACGGCCTCGTCGACACCGGCATCCGCAGCGTGCCCGCCGACGGCGGCCGCGTCACCATCCAGCCCGCCCACGCCGGCCGCCCGTCGGCGCTGGCCGGCTACTGAGGGAGCGGCACCATGGCGACGGAGGACACCACCGACCGCCGCAAGCGGCTCGACGGCCTGCGCGGGCGCATCTCCTCGGCGGGCAGCAAGAACGACCTGATCGACGCGATCGACGACGCGCTGTCCGTCTCCCCGCCGCAGGGCGACCACGCGACGCTGGAGGCGCTCGCCAAGCGCTACCGCGGCCAGGCCGACGACGCCACGCGTCTGCGCGAGCGCGTCGACAAGGTGGCGGGCAAGGGCCTGCCCGAGGTGTGGGTCGGCGAGACCAGCGTGCTCGCGTCCGGCGTGGTGAGCGCCGCCGGCCGGGACGCGCAGCGGATGGCCGACGCGTTCGAGGGCGGCGGCAAGGCGCTGCTGGCGCTCGCCGACGCGGTCAAGGCGGCCCGGACCCAGGACCAGGGCGGCCGGTCCAAGCTGAACGAGGCTCGCACGATGCTCGGCGGCAGGGACGGCTTCTTCGACGACTGGTACGAGGACGACGACGAGGAGTCCGCCCGGCTGAAGGCACGCTCGGTCGCCTCCGAGGGCGTCGACATCCTGCACAAGGCCGCCGTCGCCGCCGACGACGCCGCCCGCGCCGCGGCCCGCGACCTCAACAAGTGGGCCTCGGAGGCACGGGCCGGGAAACTGGGCGGGGACGGGCTGACCGCGGCGGACCGGCTGGCGCTGGCCGACACCAGCAACGCGGGCGGCGATCCCGAGCTCAACGAGATCCTCACGGCCAACGACCTCGAACGCTCCGGCCGCGCCATGCGCAACCTCTCGCCCGCCGACCGGGCCCGGATGGACAGGCTGCTGGCCGGCGCCTCGACGCCGCAGGAGAAGGCGTACCTGATGAAGGCGCTCGCCTCCGGCTACTCCCTCGACGAGGTCGAGACGTTCGACGGCAAGATCCACGGCAAGGACGCGGTGTGGCTGCGGGAGCACCTGGCACCGGTGTCGACGAACAACGGGCCCACGGCCACCGGTCAGGAGACCCAGGACTTCAACGGCAAGCTGTGGGACCAGGACGGCGAGACCTGTGTGCCCTCCTCCACGGTCACCGCGCGCGCCCTCGTGGACCCCGTGTACGCGCTGGAGCTGACCGGCGGCCCCGACGGCACCGACGACGACCCGGAGCACTTCCGCAAGCGCCTGACCGACGAACAGCTCCGCCTGCACGAGGAGGGCGACGGCGACAACGCCGGCTGGTGGTGGGACGAGCACCCGAACGGCATGGACAAGGACGGGCAGGTGGAGATCTCCAACGACGAGCTCAGCCCGCACACCGGCGACCACTACGAGGCCCAGAACATGGGCGGCCGGGACGACCGGCGCAACGTGCTGCCCGACATCGAGAAGTCCGTCGCCGAGGGCAAGCCCGTGCCCATCAACATCGAGCGGTACGACGACAACGGTGACCGGCACGGCCACAGCATGATGATCATCGGCCAGGAGGGCGACCGGCTCCAGATCTACAACCCGTGGGGCGTCACCACCTGGGTCAGCGAGGAGGACTTCGTCAGCGGTGACCTCAGCGCCGCCGCGGACGACCGCTACTCGCCCGCCCACAAGGGCAACGTCGACACCGTCTACATCCAGCAGAACTGAGCGACCGTGAACCTGCGCACCGTACTGACCCCGGCGGCCGCCGCCGCGGCCGGCGTCCTCCTGCTGACCGGCTGCGGCTCCTCGGGGGGAGCCGACGAGTACGGCACCGACCAGCGTGCCGTCACCGTGGCGGCGGGGGACCGGTTCACCCTGAAGGTGCCGGCGAACCCCGCGCTCGGGGAGAACTGGTACCTGGCAGGCCCCCGGCCGGACACGGACGTGCTGACCTACCGGGGCAAGCGGGAAGAGGAGGAGGGGAGCGACAACACCGGCGGCGGCGACGGCACCCAGTTCTTCGACTTCACCGCCCGCAAGCCCGGCAGGGCCACCGTGCGGCTCCTGCACTGCCCCATGGGGAGCTGCCACAGCGGCACCCGGTCGGCGGCTCCGCTGCCCAGCGCGACCGCCTCCGGCAAGGCGTCGGCGAGCCCCTACCCGACCGCGACGGGCACACCGGACGACCGGCCGGCGTTCTTCGTCTACACGATCACGGTCCGCTGACCCCGAGCACCGGAAAGCCGCCCATGCCCTCCGCACCCCGCACCGACGACGAGGTCCTCGCCACCACGGACGTGACCGTGCTGCTCCGCTACGGCCTCACCCAGGACGCGTTCCGCACCGCCCTGTTCGGTGACGGCGCCGTCGCGGCCGCCGTCACCCTGGACCGGCTCGGCGTGGTCCCGCGCTCGCTGTCGTACGTCGCGAAGGTGGTACGCGCCGGCGGCCTGCGGTACGCCGCCGCCCTGCCCGAACCGCTGCCGTCCCGCGAGGCGTCGGCCCTGCTGCGGCAGTGGCTGGAGACCGCCGCTCAGCTCGCGGACACGCCCGAGGGCGAGACACGGACCGCCCGCTGGCTGGACACGGTCGCCGAACTCCTGGGCCTGCGCCGGGACGCCCGCACCCGGCCCGTCGGCGAGGCCTGACCCTTCTCTTCCGCCGGCCATTTGTCGTGGAAGCCGGCTCAGGCGGCTCGGGGCGGTGGTCACCGGGCCACCTGTCCGGCGGCCCCGGCCTTCGCCTGGACGTGGGCGACGTAGCGGACGGTGAAGACCATCGGCACGGCGAACCCGGCGATCTGGACGAGGGTCGCGGGCGTCGAGTGGGCGTCCCCGGCGTGGGCCAGCAGGGCGAGGACGACGGCGGTGACGGCGAACGCGGCGGTCCACACGGCGGTGATCACGACGTTGGTCCGGACGAACGGCTTCAGGCCCCAGACCTCGGGCGGTGTGGTGCGCTTGGCGATGCCGAGGGTGAAAGGCCGGCCGACGGCCAGCGAGATCCCGGCGATGACGGCCAGGGTGCCGGAGGCCAGCGGCGCCGAGTAGGCGTGCACGCCCGAGTGCGGGTCGGCGAAGGCGACGGCGGTGAGGACCGCGAAGAAGACGGCCGAGCCGGTCTCGATGACGAGCGCGTCGAAGCCGGCGCCCGACCGTCGCTCCTGCGCGACGAGCCCCACGGACACCACCAGGGCGGCCAGGGCACCCCACTGCCAGTCCCCGGAGGGGATGACGGCGAAGACGATCCACGGCAGGAACGTACGCAGGTACGACATGGGACTCCCCGTTCTCGGTCGGTGTCGGCCGGGCTTCCGGTTCCGACATGTCAAAAGTAGAAGGTCGCCTCGTGACATGTCAACAGTGGAATGTAGAGTGGAGGGCATGAGCCTCAAGCACGCACTGCTCGGACTGCTCTCGGAACGCCCCGCCAGCGGCTACGACCTGCTGAAGACGTTCGACACCTCGCTGGCCAACGTGTGGCCGGCGACCCAGAGCCAGATCTACACCGAGCTGACCCGACTGGCCGGTTCCGGGCTGATCACGGTGGCCGCCGAGGGCCCGCGCGGCCGCAAGGAGTACGCCCTCACCGACGAGGGGCTGGCCGAGCTGCGCCACTGGCTGACCGGGACCGCCCCCCAGCGCAACACCCGCAGCGACATCCTGCTGCGGGTCTTCTTCCTCGGCGTGCTGACCCCCGAGCAGGCGCGCACGTACCTGATCGGGCTCACCGAGATGTCCCGCGAGAGCCACGAGCAGCTCAGGGGGCTGGCCGATTCCATCGACTGGGACGACGGCAACCTCTCGGTCTACGGACGCATCGCCCTGGAGTACGGCCTGCGGTTCAACGCCATGCGCGAGGAGTGGGCGAGCTGGGCCGCCGACCAGCTCAAGTGAGCCCGAGGAACACCGGGTTGGTGAACGCGGCCAACGCCCCGGGCAGCGGGCCCGCGGCCGCCTCGTGCCGCACCTCGGCACGCACGTAGGCCGCGTACGCCGGCGTCGTGCGCCACTCGACCGTGCCCGCGCCCGACACCGGCAGCGGGTCACCGGTGAACAGCACGCCCTGGTCGGTGACGAGGCGGACGGAGCAACCCGGGGCGCCGGTGACGTCCAGGCGCACCGTCACCGGGGTGTCGTCCGGCACCGCCAGCCGCTCCCCGATCCCGGCCCGCCGGCCGTCCGGCCCCAGGACGCCGAAGTCGAGGGTCACCGCCCGGGACTCGGCCACGTACGAGCGGCCCGCGCGCAGGCCGTCCTGGATCGCCTCGCGGGTCAGGTCCTCGGCGAGGACGACCGTCTGGGGCAGGCCGACCGCGTCCGGGTCGCGGTGGGCGTCGCTGTCGCCCATCGCCGGCAGCCACCCCCGCCCCTGCCGCACGGACGCCACGAGCCGGGCGTCCCACGCGGCCAGGGCCACCTCGTCGTCCGGGGTGTACGGCCCGTTCCACACCTCCACCGCGTCCGCCTCGCCGAACCCGAACTTCCAGGCGCACCCGACGCAGGTGGCGTGCGGGTGGGCGGGCACGACCAGCCCCCCGGCCTCGCGCACGCGCCGGGCGAAGCGGCCGAAGCGGCCGTCCCGGGCCCGGTAGCGCCAGTCGACGAAGGTGCCCGGATCGGTCCCGAGGGCCAGCACGTGACCGTTCCTGGTGGTGATCTCCTCGCCCAGCAGGACCAGCAGGTCGTCGCCCGCCGCCGCGGCCCAGTGGGCGTGCGCGGACGTCGTGTTGTGGTCGGAGCTGTTGATGAAGTCGAGGCCGGCCGCACGCGCCAGCGCGGCGATCTCGTCCGGCGTGCGGCGGCCGTCGGAGTGCCAGGAGTGCAGGTGGCAGTCGCCCCGGTACCAGTCCCGGCCCCGGCCGCGGGCACGGCCGGGCGGATACACCGGTGCGGAGGCCCTGCCAGGGTCCCCCGGCGTGAGCGTGACCGTCACCTCGTACGTCAGCCCCTGCGGCGCGACCGTGTACGGGCCCAGCGCGACGTACCAGGTCCCGGGCCGCGGCGGGCCGGGCAGGTAGCCGGGCGTCGCGTCGTCGGCCCGGACGAAGAACTCCGTGCGGGCGCCGCCCGACCAGCCCCTGAAGCCCCGGCCGCCCGGTTCGGTGCCGCGCTCGTCGAACAGCCCGATGTCGAGGGCGTTGCCCGGGGTGCCGGCCGGGACGGCGGGCCGGTCGTAGCGGTAGGAGACGTGCAACTCGGCGGTTCCTGGCGGTACTTCGAACGGCAGGTAGACGTAGTCGGGTGAGCCGGGGGGCAGGGTGCCGCGCAACGTCGTCACCCCTCCACCGTAGGCAGTCCCCGGCGCACCGGGAACCACAGGACAAGCCAACCAGTCGGTATCGACTTCTGGTGCCGCCCCCGGTACAGATGACCCATGCGGATCGCCGTGACCATCTTCCTCACCGACGAGACGGTGACCCCCACCCGTCTCGCCCGCGAACTCGAACAGCGCGGCTTCGCCGGGCTGTACCTGCCCGAGCACACCCACATCCCCCTCGAGCGCACCACCCCGTACCCGGTCGGCGGCGAACTGCCACGCGAGTACGGCCGCACCCTCGACCCCTTCGTCGCCCTCGGCCAGGCCGCGGCCGTCACCGAGCGGCTGGCGCTGGGCACCGGGATCACCCTGGTCGCCCAGCACGACCCGATCGCCCTGGCCAAGCAGATCGCCACCCTCGACCACCTCTCCGGCGGCCGCTTCACCCTCGGGCTCGGCTTCGGCTGGAACGTCGAGGAGGCCGCCGACCACGGCGTCGAGTGGCGCCGCCGCCGGGAACTGGTCCGGGACCGGATGGCCCTGATGCGGGCCCTGTGGTCCGAGGAACCGGTGGGCCACCACAGCGAGTTCGGCGGGGTGCGGCCCAGCTCGGCCTTCCCCAAGCCGGTCCGAAAGCCGCGCGGACCGGTCGTCGGACCCCGCACCCTGATCGGCGGGGCGGCCGGGCCGAAACTCTTCGCGCACATCGCGGAGTACGCCGACGGCTGGCTGCCGATCGGCGGAGGCGGCCTGACCGAGTCCCTGCCCGTGCTGCGCTCCGTGTGGACGGACGCCGGCCGCGACCCGGCCGGCCTCCAGGTGGTCCCGTACGCCGTCCACCCCACCCCCGGCAAACTCGCCCACTACGCCGAGCTGGGCATCGAGGAGACCGTCGTCCAGCTCCCGTCGGCCGCGGAGCCCGAAGTGCTGCGTGTCCTGGACGAGTACGCGGTGTTCCTGCGGCCGACGACCGGGTGATCAGCCCGAACGTATGCTCAGGGGATGACGACTTCCGCGACCTCCGGAACCGGCCCCACCGAGAACTCCATGCGTCGCGCTCTCAAACGTGCCCGGGACGGCGTCGCCCTCGACGTCACGGAGGCGGCGGTGCTGCTGCAGGCCCGCGGCGAGGCACTCACCGACCTCGCCGCGTCCGCCGCCAGGGTCCGTGACGCCGGCCTGGAGGCGGCGGGCCGGCCCGGTGTCATCACCTACTCGAAGAGCGTCTTCATCCCCCTCACCCGGCTGTGCCGGGACAAGTGCCACTACTGCACCTTCGTCACCGTCCCCGGCAAGCTGCGCCGCGCGGGCCACGGGATGTTCATGTCCCCCGACGAGGTGCTCGACATCGCCCGCAAGGGCGCCGCCCTCGGCTGCAAGGAAGCCCTGATCACCCTCGGGGACAAGCCCGAGGACCGCTGGCCCGAGGCGCGCGAGTGGCTGGACGCGCACGGCTACGACGACACCATCGCCTACGTCCGCGCGATCTCGATCCGCGTGCTGGAGGAGACGGGCCTGCTGCCCCACCTCAACCCCGGCGTGCTGACCTGGACCGACTTCCAGCGTCTGAAGCCGGTCGCCCCGTCGATGGGCATGATGCTGGAGACCACCGCGACCCGGCTGTGGTCCGAGCCCGGCGGCCCGCACCACGGCTCCCCGGACAAGGAACCCGCCGTACGCCTGCGCGTCCTGGAGGACGCCGGCCGCTCCTCCGTCCCCTTCACCTCCGGCCTGCTGATCGGCATCGGCGAGACCCACGAGGAGCGCGCCGAGTCCCTCTTCGCGCTGCGCAAGGTCTCCCGGGCCCACCACGGCATCCAGGAACTGATCATCCAGAACTTCCGCGCCAAGCCGGACACGGCGATGCGCGGCATGCCGGACGCCGAACTGGACGCGCTGGTCGCGACCGTCGCGGTGGCCCGGCACATCATGGGCCCGGGCGCCTGCCTCCAGGCCCCGCCGAACCTCGTCGACGCCGAGTACGAGCGGCTGATCGGCGCCGGCATCGACGACTGGGGCGGGGTCTCGCCCCTGACCATCGACCACGTCAACCCCGAACGTCCCTGGCCGCAGATCGAGGAGCTGACCGAGCGTTCCCGCGCCGCCGGCTTCGAGCTGCGTGAACGCCTCTGCGTCTACCCGGAGTTCGTGCGCCGCGGCGAACCCTGGCTCGACCCGCGGCTGCGCCCGCACGTGAACGCGCTCGCCGACCCGGAGACGGGACTCGCGCGTCCGGCCGCGGTGGTCGAGGGCCGCCCGTGGCAGGAGCCCGAGGAGGCGTTCGAGGCCACCGGCCGCACGGACCTGCACCACACCATCGACACCGTCGGCCGCACCTCCGACCGGCGCGCGGACTTCGACGAGGTGTACGGCGACTGGGACGCGCTGCGCGAGGCTGCGGCCCCCGGCATGGTCCCGGAGCGCATCGACACCGACGTACGGCAGGCGCTGCGCACGGCGGCCGACGACCCGACCCGGCTCACCGACGCCGAGGCGCTGGCCCTGCTGCACGCCGACGGTCCGGCGCTGGACGCGCTGTGCCGGGTGGCGGACGACGTGCGCAGGTCGGCGGTGGGCGACGACGTGACGTACATCGTCACGCGCAACATCAACTTCACCAACGTCTGCTACACCGGCTGCCGCTTCTGCGCCTTCGCGCAGCGCCGCACGGACGCCGACGCGTACACGCTGTCCCTGGAGCAGGTCGCCGACCGGGCCCGGCAGGCGTGGGACGTGGGCGCGGTCGAGGTGTGCATGCAGGGCGGCATCCACCCGGACCTGCCCGGGACGGCGTACTTCGACATCGCGAAGGCGGTCAAGGAGCGCGTCCCCGGCATGCACGTGCACGCCTTCTCGCCGATGGAGGTGGTGAACGGCGCGACCCGGACCGGTCTGTCGATCCGGGAGTGGCTCACCGCCGCCAAGGAGGCCGGCCTGGACAGCATCCCCGGGACGGCGGCGGAGATCCTCGACGACGAGGTCCGCTGGGTGCTGACCAAGGGCAAGCTGCCGGCGGCGACCTGGATCGAGGTCGTCACCACGGCCCACGAGCTGGGCATCCGGTCCTCGTCCACGATGATGTACGGCCACGTGGACCAGCCCCGCCACTGGCTCGGCCACCTGCGGACGCTGGCCGGGATCCAGCAGCGCACGGGCGGCTTCACGGAGTTCGTGACGCTGCCCTTCATCCACACCAACGCCCCGGTGTACCTGGCCGGCATCGCCCGCCCGGGCCCCTCGGTCCGGGACAACCGGGCGGTGACGGCGATGGCCCGGCTGCTGCTGCACCCGCACATCCCCAACATCCAGACGAGCTGGGTCAAGCTGGGCGCCGAAGGCGCGGCGGAGATGCTCCGCTCCGGGGCGAACGACCTGGGCGGCACGCTGATGGAGGAGACGATCTCCCGCATGGCGGGCTCCTCGTACGGCTCGTACAAGTCGGTCCGGGACCTGGTGGCGGTGGCGGAGGCGGCCGGCCGGCCGGCGCGGCCGCGCACCACGCTGTACGGCGAGGTGCCCGAGGAGCGGCGGCGGGCCGCCGAGGCGTCCGACGGGCACCTGCCCGACCTGCTGCCCGTCCTGGACTGAGTACGATGATCCGACCCCAGATCCGCATGGGGGACCCGTAGCGGAGGAGATGCGTACCCGTGCCTGCCCGACTGCTGCCCTCGTGGGCCTGGGTCTCCGGCCTGACGGTGGGGGCGACCGCTGCCGTCGTCGCCCTCGCCCTGCAGGCGGACCACGGGCCGCATCCCACCGCGTCGGCCCGGCCCGGCCCGTCGGCATCGGCGTCGGCGTCGCCGTCGCCGGGGGCGCACCGGCCCTCGTCGGGCAAGCCGTCCGGGCCCCCGGCGCTGCCCGACGCGTCGGGCAGCGGCCGCCGGATCGTCTACTCCCTCGGCGAGAAGCGGGTGTGGCTGGTCGACGCGACCGGCAAGGCGTCCCGCACCTTCACGGTCTGGCCGGGCACGGTGAACCCGCGGCCCGGCAGCTACTCGGTCATCAAGCGCACCCAGTCCATCCCCGGCTCGGACGGCGTCCAGATCGAGCACGTGATGTACATCACCGAGGTGGCCGGGGTGAACGTGGCCTTCTCCAACGCCCTCGACGGCGCCTCCCCGCCCCCGGCGAACGGCCAGAAGCTGGGCGGCATCCGCGCGAACAAGGTTGACGGGGCCGCGCTGTGGGGCTTCGGCGACCTGAACACCAAGGTGACGGTGGTCAAGTAGCGTCGCGCTGCCCGCCCGGGAGCTGGTTGACGATCAGCGCCACCCCGCTGAGCAGGAACACCCGGGTCGCCGCGTCCAGCCCGTTCCAGGTCTTCGACTGCCACATCGCGAACCACTCCCCGCCGATGGCGATGAATCCGGCCCCGAACAGCAGGACCAGCATCAGCAGCCCGTAGGTGGACAAGCGCCGGGCCCGCGCGAAGTCGCGCCGGGCCCACAGCCAGGTCCCCCACACCAGGACGAGGGCCGCGACCGTCTCCCACACGATGATGGCGACGTAGGCGGTGTCCTCCAGCGCGGTGCTCGTGACGGCCCGCCACATCAGGTCGTCGTCCCTGAACGTGGTGTCCATCGCGAGCACGTGCCGCACGAACTGCTGGTTGGTCCCGAAGTCGGTGATGTTCCCGAGCGCGACCAGGGCGATGTAGAGCCCCAGTATCCCGGTGAGCACACCGGCGGCCAACGGCAGCGCCGTACCGGAGGTGCGGCTGGTGGAGGTGGTGGCTGTGGTGGGGGTGGTGGTCATGGCTGGATTCTCCCCGCCGGGCCCCGCCTTCGGCCGCGCGCATTGCGCCAGAATCCCGCCGCGTTCACGCCGACTTCCCGTCCCGCACCCGCCGTGACCGGGTCCCGCGTGACCACGACCCGGCGGACGGGGCCGCGCCGGTCGCCGCCCGCCGACCGGCGGCCACCGGCATCCGCGCCCCCACCGGGACGCGGTGGATCGCGACCCGGTGACCCCCGACGCCAAAGACCAAAGAACCGGGGAAAGAACCGAACCCACCCCCGCCGCCCCCGGCGATCACCCGCCGGAGTGAATATGCCCAACGCAACTGGCGCGGCGGGGCAGTTGTGGTGCAACGTCAGCCGCGGCAACCGCAGACATGCATCGGCCCTCGCCGGGACTGGCATCCCAGTGCGAGGGCCTGATCACCAAGGAAGAAGCACCTTCCCCGTGACTGACAAGCAGCGTAACGCGCCCAAGCGCCCGAAGACCGGGCATTCCTCCGGCGTCACCCACGTGAACGAGCCCCATCACGACAACTTCACCGTCATCGGCAACCACTTGGCACAGCACCCGGAGCTGTCGCTGACGGCGATCGGCCTGGCCACGCACATCCAGTCGCTGCCCGAGGGCACCCCGATCGGCATCAAGACGCTGGCTGCGAAGTTCCGCGAGGGCGAGATCCGGATCGCGGCGGCTCTGCGCGAACTCGAGGAGCACGGCTACCTCTCACGCACCAAGGAGCGTCTTCGATCCGGCCGAGTGACGACCCGGACGACCTCGTTCAACAAGCCGCGTCTCGCGATCGCCGCGGCCGCCTCGCCCGTACCGGACAAGGCCGACAGGCCCGCGCATCCGCGGCAACGCTCGGCCGCGACCGACCTCCTGGCCGGCCTCCGCGCCCACGACTCCCGCCTGCTCCTCACCGACCGGGACGTCCTGCGCCTGGCACCGGCCGTCTCCGAGTGGCTGGAGCGGGGCGTGCCCCCCACGGCCGTGGTCCGCACCCTGACGACCGGCCTGCCCCAGGACCCGATCAAGCACCCGGCGGCCCTCCTGCGTCACCGCCTGACCGCCCAGCTCCCGCCCCACCTCCCCGCACCCCCGCCACCCCCGGCGCAACACCGCCCGACCCCCCTCCAGACCTGCGACGGCTGCGACCGAGCCTTCCGCTCCCCCCACCCGGGCCGTTGCCGCGACTGCCGCCCGGCGGCCGGGGCCGCGGCTGTGGCGTGAGGCCCGCGACGCCTGCGTAGCGCGTCACCCGGCACCTGGACCCCGTTGCCGTCGCCCCCTGGAACCAGGGCGGCCCCACCCCGGTCGTGTCGACGCGGTCACAGCCGGGTGGGAATGAGACGGCGGAGCCGGTTTGCCCCCGTGAACCGGATGTCCCCGGTCGATTACAGTGCTGGGCGTCGTACGTACGGTCGGTTGCCGGGAGGAGGTCGGGGTGGACGCCATGTCCGGTCCCGTCTGGGGCCGTGCCGAGCAGCAGGACTTCCGCAGCCGGGTGCGCGGCACGCTGCTCGGGGTGGCCGTCGGGGACGCGCTCGGCGGGCCCGCCGACGCGCTCGCCCTGGACGAGATCCGCTCCGCCTACGGGCCGGAGGGGCTGCTCGACCTGGCCTTCGGGCACGGGCGGCGCGGCACGGTCACGCACCACACCCAGCTCACCCTGTTCTCGGTGGACGGGCTGATCCGCGCCCAGGTGCGCCGCGACACCGGCGCCTGGCACCCGCCGACCGATCTGCACCGCGCCTACCTGCGGTGGGCGGCCACCCAGCGCGACTGGGGACCCGACGAGCGCCGCAAGGACGACGGCTGGCTGGCGCGGGAGGAGTGGCTGTACGCCCGCCGCGAGCCGACCCGGGCGCTGCTCATCGGGTTCGGCGACGAGACCATGGGCACCCTGGAGCGCCCGAAGAACCCCGGCGAGCTGGGCCCGGAGGCGGTCGCCCGGTCGGCCCCCTTCGGTCTCCTGGTCGGCTGGGAACCGCAACTCGTCATCCAGCTCGCGGTGGAGTGCGCCGCCCAGACCCACGGGCACCCCATCGCCTACCTCTCGGCCGGCGCGTACGCCGTCATCGTGCACGCCCTGGCCTGCGGCGACAGCCTGGACGGCGCCGTGCAGCGCGCCCTCGCCCTGCTCGCCGCCCGCCCCGGCCACCAGCCGGTCTCCGACGCCCTCCAGCACGCGCTCGGAGCGGTCCGCCAGGGCATGCCGGGACCGGCCCGGGTGGAGGAGCTGGCCGGTGACGGCACCGCGGACGGCCTGCTCGCCGCGTCCGTCTACTGCGCCCTGGTCGGCGAGGACGTACGGCACGGCCTGTGCCTCGCGGTGAACCAGGGCGGCCCCTCGGCCGCCGCGGGCGCGCTGACCGGGGGCCTGCTCGGCGCCCTGCACGGCGAGACGGCCCTCCCGCCGGCCTGGCTGGCCGAACTGGAGGGCCGCCCCACACTCCTCGAACTCGCCGACGACTTCGCGATGGAGATGACCCAGGGCCCCGCGCTGCACGGCCCGGCCGGCTCGTCGCCGGGGTGGCTGGCCCGCTACCCGCGGGCCTGAACCGCGCTACGGCGCCCCGACCACGTCGTCCCCGGCCGCCGCGGGCACCGGCAGCGCCGCCGCGTCGCCGTCCGAGTTCACCCGCTCGATGATGGCCAGGCGCTCGGGGGTGTCCTCCGGCTTCAGGTGGCCGATCAGGACGTAGAGCACCAGGGAGACCGCCAGCGGGATCGACACCTGGTACTGGAGCGGGACCCCGCCGTCGACGTTCCAGCTGATCGGGTAGTTGACCAGCCAGAAGGCGAGCAGACCGGCCGCCCAGCTGGTGAGGGCCGCCGTCGGTCCCGAGCGGCGGAACGGGCGCAGCAGGCCCAGCATCATCGGGATGGCGATCGGGCCCATGAGACCGGCCACCCACTTGATGACGACCGTGATGATGTCCTTGAAGGCGGGGGAGTTGACCTGGGTCGCCACCGCCATCGACAGGCCGAGGAAGACGACCGTGGTCACACGGGCCGCGACCAGGCCCGAGCGCTCGCCCCACGCCCGCGCCCGCGCGGACAGCACCGGCGCCACGTCCCGGGTGAACACCGCGGCGATCGCGTTGGCGTCGGAGGAGCACATGGCCATCGTGTGCGAGAAGAAGCCGACGATCACCAGGCCCAGCAGGCCGTGCGGCAGGAGCTGTTCGGTCATCAGGGCGTAGGAGTCCGAGCCGTCCGGCTTCTGCGCGTGGACGAGGAGCGGGGACATCCACATGGGGAAGAAGAGGACCACCGGCCACACCAGCCACAGCACCGACGACAGCCGCGCCGAGCGCTCGGCCTCGTACGGGCTGCCCGTCGCCATGTAGCGCTGGGCCTGGTTCAGCATGCCGCCGTTGTACTCGAACAGCTTGATGAACAGGAACGCGAGGAGGAAGACCGTGCCGTAGGGACCGACCAGGGGCTTGCCGTGGCCGTGCAGCGCGGGCTCGTCCCAGGCGCCGAGGAAGCCGATGTGCTTGTCGCTCAGCTTCATCACGACCGCGACGAACATCGAGACGCCGGCCAGCAACTGGATGACGAACTGGCCCAGTTCGGTGAGCGCGTCCGCCCACAGGCCGCCGATGGTGCAGTACACGGCGGTGATCGCACCGGTGATCAGGATGCCCTGGTTGAGCGACACACCGGTGAACACCGACAACAGGGTGGAGATCGCCGCCCACTTGGCACCGACGTCCACGATCTTCAGCAGCATGCCCGACCAGGCGAGCGCCTGCTGCGTCTGCAGGTTGTAGCGGTTCTTCAGGTACTCCAGCGGGGACGCCACATGGAGCCGGGACCGCAGCCGGTTGACGCGGGGCGCGAACAGCTTGGAGCCGATGGCGATGCCGAGCGCGATCGGGAAGGACCAGGTGATGAAGGAGGTGACGCCATAGGTGTAGGCGATCCCCGCGTATCCCGTGAACATCACCGCGCTGTAACCCGACATGTGGTGCGAGATGCCGGAGAGCCACCAGGGCATCTTGCCGCCGGCCGTGAAGAAGTCGCTGACGTTGTCCACGCGCTTGTGCGACCAGACGCCGATCGCGACCATCACTCCGAAGTAGCCGATGAGCACGGCCCAGTCGAGACTGTTCATGTGCCCGATCGTGAGTGCGGCCACGTGAACACGACAAGCAAGCGTCAGGTCAAGTAAAGGTAAAATCGTTCCGGAGAATGACCTCTGTTCATACACATGAACAGCTTGGGTGAGCCGGTTCCTGCGGTCAGTGCATCAGCTCACCCGCGTTGACCAGCAACGACTGGCCCGTGATGGCCCGCGCCCGGTCCGACGCCAGGAACACCGCCGCGTCGGCCACGTCCCCGTCCGTCGCCAGCTCCGGCAACGCCATCCGTTCCGTCAGCCGGCCCAGCACCTCCGCCTCCGGCACCTTCTCGCTCTGCGCCGCGAACCGTACGTAGGCCTGCACCGGCGGCCCCCACATCCAGCCCGGCAGCACCGTGTTCACCCGGATCCGGTAGGGCCCCAGCTCCCGCGCCAGCGAGTACATCGCGCTGGTCAGCGCGCCCTTCGAGGCGGCGTACGCGGCCTGCTTCACCTGCGAGGGCGCGGCCACCGCCGACTGCGTCCCGATGAACACCACCGAACCGCCCGCCGCCTTCAGCCCCGGCAGGCACGCCCGGGTCATCCGCAGCGTCCCCAGCAGGTTCACGTCGATGACCGAACGCCAGGTCGCGAAGTCCGCGTCCTCGACCCCGCCGAAGTACGAGTCCCAGGCCGCCACGTGCACCACGGCGTGCAGCCCGCCGAAACGCTCCCGGGCCAGCGCCGCCAGCGCCGCGCACTGCCCCTCGTCCGTGATGTCGGTCGTCCGGTACGCCGTGTGCGCGCCCTCCGGATCGATCCCGGCCGCGCTCTTGGCCAGGTTCTCCTCGGTGCGCGCCCCCAGCACCGCGTTCCCGCCGTCCCGTACGACGGCGGCGGCGACCTGGTGGCCGAGTCCGGCCCCGACCCCCGAGACGACCACGGTCTTGCCCGCGAGCAGTGACATCGCGACCTCCAGCGTCCTGGCTCTGGCGCATCATCTGACGGAGCGTCAGAGTATGGGTGAGCGCAGGAGGACGGAAGGGGAGCGCCATGACCGAGGAGACCGGCACCCGCAGCGAGACCTACGCCGAGCTGGCCGCCGTGGGCCCGTACGGCGTCCACCCCGGCCACGCCCTGATCACCGTGGTCGAACCGCACCCCGGCCACGAGTACGCCTACAACCGCTGGTACGAGGACGACCACTACTACGCCGGCGCCATGGCCATGCCCTGGATGTACGCAGGCCGCCGCTGGGTCGCCACCCGCGACCTCCAGCTCCTGCGCTACCCGGAGAAGTCGGCCGTCGCCCAGCCCGTCACCGCCGGCTGCTACCTCTCCACGTACTGGATCACCGACGGCCGCTACGACGACCACATGCGGTGGACCGTGGCCATCAACAAGCGCCTCAACCGCGACGCCCGCGTCCACCAGGCCCGCACCCACGTCTTCACGGCCTTCCAGGACCACGAGGCGACGGTCTACCGGGACGGCGCGGCCGGCCCCCGCGACTTCCACGCCCTGGACCACCCCTACGCGGGCCTGGTGCTGCAGGTGATCGACGCCGAGTCGGCCGGGCAGCGGACGGAGCTCGCGCGGTGGCTGCGCACCCGCCACCTGCCCCGCCGCCTCGCGGGCTCCCCGGCCGCGCTGGTGACCGTCTTCCGGCCCACGCCCCTGCCCGGCGACCGCATGACCTACGTCAAGCAGGTCGAGGGCGTCGACACCCGGCTGACCCTGCTGTGGTTCCTGGAGGCCGACCCGCGCGAGTGCTGGGAGCGGCACTTCACGGGCCTGGACGAGCAGGTGGCGCGGGCGGGTCTGGGCCGGGTCGAACTGGTGGCGCCGTTCGTCCCGACGATCCCGGGCACGGACCGCTACGTGGCCGAGCTCCGCGACTGACCGGGTCCGGTCGGCCCGGTCACTTCAGCTCGTCGGGACAGGGTGTCCCGCGGGGGAGCTGGTAGGGGGCCGCCAGGTGGTACGTCCCGGCGCGCGGGGCGATCAGCATCGTCCACTTGTCGCCCTTGGCGTCCTCCGGGGTCTCCCGCAGGCACCCGTTGACGTTGTCGTACGTCTTCGGCGTGCCGTCGTCCCGGTGCCTGGACTCCTCGGTCTCCTGCGGCGGCTTCAGGCTCTTGCCCTGGGCGTCGACGACGCTCAGCCACGGCGAGTACGGGATCTTGATCAGGATCCGTCCCGGCCTGCGCACCTCCAGCGTCATCTCGCCCTGCTCGGCCCGGTCCACCACCGCGTTCGGCTCGGCGAGCGGCGCCGGGTCGGTCACCTTGAACAGCTGCCAGTTGGCGTCGCCCCAGATCTGCCTCAGGTACGGCATCCCGCGCTGGAGCAGCGCGCGCTCGCGCACCCCGCCGTCCCCGTCCGGGTTGTCCTTCGGCAGCACGACGAAGTGCACCGCCCAGCGCTGCAGCCACTCGTGGTAGTTCGCCGAGTTGAGCGTGTCGTCGTAGAAGAGCGGGTTGCGCTCCATGTCGGCCTGCCGGTTCCAGCCGCGGGCCAGGTTGACGTAGGGCGCGAGCGCCGAGGCCTCGCGGTGCGAGCGGGCCGGGACCACCTCGACCCGGCCCTTCTCGGCACCGACGTTCTGGAGCTGGTTGACCAGCGGGGCCAGCTCACGGGCCCAGGAGGCGGCCGGCGTCGTGTGCATGATGTCGTCGACCGACTTGAAACCTATCCAGCCGAGCAGCCCCAGGCACGCCACCACGGTCGCGTACCACTTGCGCGAGCGCGGCACCGTGAACGGCAGGGCCGCGACCAGCGTCGCACCCGCGAACAGCATCGGAAGCCGTGAGATGTTCGAGCCGATCTGCGAGCTGATCAGCCACACCAGGACGACGCCGAGGCTGTAGACGCCGGCCGTCAGCCGTACCGTCCTCCACTCCTTCGGTACCAGGAACAGGCACAGCAGGCCGTACAGCAGGGGCAGTATCACCGACCCGATGGTCATCGGCTGGGTGCCGGAGAACGGGAACAGCAGCGCGGAGACGGCGACCACCGCCGTCGGCGCGAGCCCCAGCGCCCAGGCGCCCGGCCGCCGCTTCTGCAGGAAGAGCGCGGCGGCGACCAGGCCCACGAACAGCCCCGCGACCGGCGAGGCCATCGTGGCGAGCGCGGCCAGCGGGGCGGCGACCAGCGCCTTCGCCCAGCGTTTGTACCGCCACCGGTAGGGCCAGCAGAAGACGGCCGCGACCGCGCCGAGCGCGAACAGGGTGCCGAGTCCGAAGGTCACCCGGCCCGACACCGCGTTGCAGATCAGCGCGAAGACCCCGGCGAGCGAGGCCCACAGCGGGTTGCGCACCGCCCGGCTGCGGATCAGGATCAGCGTCAGCAGGGCCGCGGAGCCCGTACCGGCGATCATCATCGTCGTACGGACGCCGAGGACCGACATCAGGTACGGCGACACCACGCTGTACGAGACGGGGTGCATACCGCCGTACCAGGCGAGGTTGTACGCGGAGTCCGGGTGCCGCCCGACGAACTCCGCCCAGGCGTCCTGCGCCGCGAGGTCGCCACCGGAGTTCGCGAACGTGAAGAACCAGATGATGTGCAGGGCGCCCGCGAGGACGGTGAAGGACAGCACGGGGTGCAGCAGGAACCGCTGCCGCACGGGCTCCGCGGCGGCGAGGAGCCGGCCGAGCACGCCGGGCCGTTCCCCGGTGGGGTGGCCGGAGCGGCTGCCCTCGTCCTCGCGGCTGTCGCCATGGCCGTGCGCGTGGCCGCCTGTGTGGTCGTACGCGTGCTCGTTCGCGTGCGGGGTCGCGCGGCCGCCCGGGCGGTCCTCGTGATGACCGTCCGTGTCAGCCGCGGACAGGCGTATTCGCGGGCCTGACCCCGGGTCCGGGTCGGCGTCGTCGGCGCGTGTCGGCTCGGTTGTGGCCACCTGAAGGCACTCCCCGTGTCCCGTCTTCTGTTCTCGGCCGTGTCCCTCGGTGTTCCCGGCCGCTTCCCGTCCAGTTCGCGGCCTCGTCCCGTGACCGGCGAGCTGCCCCGTTTCGTGACGCTAGCACGCACCCCGCCGCGGGGCTCCGTCGGCGGGGTGCGGTACTGCTGGAGAGGGACCCGGGGTCAGCCGAGGCGGGTCAGCTTGTCCGTGAAGCCGGGTTCGGTCAGGTCCGCCTTCAGGGCCACCGGCACCTTCACTGCGCCGACCCCACCGTCACCCACGGTGAGCGTGCCCACCTTGGTGCCGGCCTTCGCCGTGTGCGGCACGACGTCGGCGGCGAAGGACAGCTTCACCTTCAGCCCGGCCCAGCCGGCCGCCGTCACGTCCTTCGTGGCCACGACCGGGGTACGGCCGCCGAGCCCGTCGTCGGCGTACCCGACGACATCGCCCTTCTTCAGGATCGTCGCCGACTTCAGCGCGCCCTGTCCGGCCCGGATGAGCTTGTCGCCCGCGTCCAGGACCCCGCTGATGATGGTGTTGTCGGAGCCGCCCGCGGGCTGGCGCATCGCGGCCCCGATGATGGTGCGCGTCTCGCCGCCGACCTGCTGCTTCGCCGCGAAGACGAGGTTGCCGAGGGCGGACGTGGTGGTGCCGGTCTTGATGCCGACGACGTTGTTGTAGCCGACCAGCCGGTTGTAGTTGTTGTGCTTGACGCCCTTGTAGTCGACGTACGACATCATCGCCGCGACCTCGCGGAAGGCGGGCTTCTCCATCGCCTTCTTGGCCAGCTTGACCTGGTCCACGGCCGTGCTGACCGTCGAGTCCGTCAGGCCCGAGGGGTCGGTGTACGTGGTGTTGGTCATGCCGAGGCCCTTGGCGGCGGCGTTCATCTTCGTCACGAACGCCTTCTCCGACCCCGCGTCCCAGCGGGCCAGGAGCCGGGCCACGTTGTTGGCGGAGGGCAGGAGGATGGCCTCCAGGGCCTCACGCTCGGAGATCCGGTCGCCGGCCTTGACGGGCACGGTGGACTCCTGGCCGGCGTCCGACTGCTCCTCGGCGGGCTTGTCGATCGTGATCTTGGGGCCGGCCTCGCCGCTCTTGAGCGGGTGGTCACGCAGGACGAGGTACGCGGTCATCACCTTCGCGAGGCTGGCGATCGGCACGGGCTTCTGGGTCCCGGAGGAGCCGAAGGAGCCGATGCCCTGGACGTCGAGCGCGGCCTGTCCCTGGGACGGCCAGGGGATGTCGACCTTGCCGCCGGCGAAGGTGTAGCTGTCCTTCGCGGTGAGGTCGAGGGTCGGCTGCGGGAGCGGCCGGAACTCCTGCACCACCGCGAGGACGATCACCAGGAGGATGACCAGCGGGGTCCAGATCTTGACCCGGCGCACGATCGTGCGGACCGGGGTCTCCGGCGGCGGGGGCGTGTTCGTCAGCTCGGCCAGCAGGTCCAGCGGCGGCTTGGGCGGGAGCGGCTGCTGGGTGGTGCGCTCCGGGCCCACCTGGGGCACGGCGGTCGTCACGTCGGGCTTCAGCGCGACGAACTTGCTGGTGCGCTCGGCCTCCGGCGTGGCGGGCCGGGGCTTGGAGCCGAGCTTCAGCATGGTCGTCGGCTGGTCGACCTCGGGCTTCTTCGGGCGCAGGGCCTTGAAGGCGGTGGTCGGCTGGTCGACGACCTTCGCCTGCGGCGCCTCGGGGGTGCCGTCCCCGTCCTTCCCGTCCTCCCCGTCCTCCGCGTGACCGGATCGCGGGGCGGAGTCCGGGTCGGACTCGGGGGCGGCATCGGCCTTGGTCCCGGTCCTGGACTTCGGCTCGGGCTCGGGCTCCGCGCCGGACTTCGGCTCCGGCTTGGCGTCCTCCGGCTCCGGCTCGGACGCGGTCTCCGGCTTCGCGTCCTCCGGTGCGTCGGCTTCCGCGTCGGTGTCGGCGTCGGTGTGGGCCTCCGCCTCCTCGTCCGCGGGCGCGTCGGCGTCCTGGTCCTCGCTCGCGGCCGGGGCGGCGGCGGCCGCGGCAGTGTCCTCGTCGTCCGCCGGCTCGTTGTCGTCGTCGGAGCCGGTCGCCGGGTCCGTCTTCGCGTTCGCGTTCGCGTCGGTGCCGGCTTCGTCGTCCGCCTCGGCGTCGGCGGCCGCGCCCGTGTCGTCGGCCGACCCGCTCCCGGCCTTCCCCGCCGGTTCCTTCTCGGGCTCGGTCTCCTCTATGTCCTCGGCGTCCGCAGACTCGCCCTCGTCCACGGCCTCTTCGGAGCTCTCGGGCTTCTTTGCAGTCGCGTCGCCGCCGGAGCCGGGCTTCTTCGCGTCGCCGGCCGAGCGGACCCACGCCGAGACGGCCTCGCGGAGGTCGGCGTCCTCGTCCTCGGCGGCGGCCTCGGGCTCCCGCGCGGCGGGAGCGTCGCCCTCGGCGGACCCGGCGGGCTTCGCGGACCCGACGGCCGGCTCCGAGGACTCCCCGGACTCAGGGGCGCCGGCGGATCCGGCGGAGTCCGAAGGCTCGGCGGGTTCCGGCGATCCGGCCGCGGCCTTCACGTCCCGGACCGAGAGAACCTTCGTCGCGGTGTCCGTCTTGCCGCTCGAGGAATCCTTTTCGCGGGACACCGTGAGCCGCGGATCGCGAGCCCCGGGAACCGAACCCGCGCTCCCCGACGTCGGTTCCGCCGACGACTCCTGCTGCTTCGACCTGTCGGGGGACTCGCCCGCCACCGATGCCTCCTCCATGCGCCGCACGCGCCCGCGCGCGCCCTGTCCGAACCATGTACCAGTGTCCTGTGTGAGGGCCTGGCCCCTGCGGTAGACGAGAACGACATACCTGCCGGTTCCCTCACGAACCGGTCACGCACCCTCGACAGACCAATGTGAGAGGGGTCACCCTGTCATTCATCCACGCGGGGAGGCATGGATGGGCAGGAGCCGCAGAACAATTCCGGAGGAGCTTCTGTTGCTCGCACTGGACCCGGCCACGGGTACCACTGCGCAGCCGCAGTCGCTCGACCTCGGTCTGGCCGGAGCACAGCTAGTGGAGCTGGCGCTGGCCGGACGGATAGCCCCAGACGGGGATCGTATCGCCGTGGTGGTGCCACGGCCGACAGGAGATCCGACTCTGGACTGCGCGTTGGAGTTGCTGCGAAGGCGCGGCGCTCCGGTACGTGCGGTCCACTGGATCGGCGGGCCACGACTGGGGCTTCGCCAGACGTACCTGTCGCATCTGGAGCGGTGCGGCATGGTCGCCGCCGTAGCGGGTCAGATGTGCGGGGTGTTGCCGACGACGCGGTACCAGGCGACCGACACCGCCATCAGCAGGGAGATCCGGTCCCGGCTGGACACCGCGATCCGCACCGGCGTGCCGCCGGACCCGCGGACCGCGGCGCTCGCCGCCCTGGCGCACGCCGTCGGGCTCGGCAAGCACCTGTATCCGGGGAACGAGGGCCGCTCCTCACGTTCCCGGCTGCGGGACCTGATCCGGCACGACCCCATGGGCGGGCTGGTCGCGCACGCCGTGATGGACGTGCAGAACGGCGCGGTGGCCCAGCCACGCCGCGGTCCGGCCGCACCCGGCCGCCCGGCGGGGCCCGGAGTGAGGCCCGAACCCGCGCGCGGCGTTCCGATGCAGCCGCGCCACGGGTCCATGGCACGCGCCGTGGCCCACTGAGTCGCACCCGGTCCCCGAAGTCCGTTACGGGAGCCGCTGGTCCGGGCGGGGTGGTGAGACCTCCGAGGTCCCACCACCCCGCCCGGTCGCGTCCGGGACAAGCGGATCCGTGCCCGAACTGACGCGTACGCGCCGCATATCCACTGTTTGCCAGCGGTAGAAAGCACCTTGGTGGCAATCTGCTCAGCAGCAGATACGGAAAGTGCCAGGTACAGGCAGTCAGCCGGAGGTGCGCGTCACGTGGCGTCCAATGTCAATCCCACCGTCAGGCGACGCCGCCTGGGTCAGGAGCTGCGCAGGCTCCGTGAGCTCAAGGGCATGACCGCCGAAGAGGTGGCGGAGCGGCTGCTGGTGTCGCAGTCGAAGATCAGCCGGCTGGAGAACGGCCGCAGGAGCATCAGCCAGCGCGACGTGCGCGACCTGTGCGGAGTGTACGAGGTCGAGGACCAGCGGATCGTCGACTCGCTGATGGAGATGGCCCGTGACTCGCGGCAGCAGGGCTGGTGGCACACGTTCGGGGACATCCCGTACAGCGTGTACATCGGCCTGGAGACGGACGCCGAGTCGCTGCGGGTGTACGAACCCCAGCTGGTGACGGGCCTGCTGCAGACCCGCGCCTACGCGGAGGCCCTGGTGCAGGGCGCGTTGCCGGAGACCTCGACGGCGGAGATCGAGAAGCGCGTCCAGGTGCGCATGCGCCGACAGGAACGTATCACCGCAGAGGGCAACCCCCTGCGGCTGTGGGTGGTGCTCGACGAGGCGGCGCTGCGCCGGGTCGTGGGCAACAAACTCGTGATGCGCGAGCAGTTGGAGCACCTCATCGAGATGTCCCACCTGCCGCACGTCACCGTGCAGGTGCTGCCCTTCGAGGTGGGTGCCCACCCCGGGCTCAACGGCCAGTACGCCATCCTGGAGTTCACCGACGCGGCCGACTCCAGCGTGGTCTACCTGGAGGGCGTCACCAGCGACCTCTATCTGGAGAAGGCGCTGGACGTGCAGAAGTACGCCGTGATGTACGAGCATCTGCGGGCACAGTCCCTCAATGTGGAGCAATCCCGGCAATGCATCTCGGATGTGGCGAAAACCTACGCCGATTGAGCCTGCTCCACAGGAAGTGCCGGATCGTACACGGTGGTCCACTCAAGCGGAAGCTCACCTGGAATATGCCATCCGCTTGAGTGAACGACTACTCCGGCGGGGGCGGTTGCCCGGTAGCGTCGATCACGCCAATCAGTCGACAAGGTTGGCGTGAACCGCACCACCAGCAACTCGCAACAGGAGTGGACATGGCACTGATTCAGGGCGCTTCGGAGACGTGGATGAAGTCTTCTTATTCCGCGGGCAACGGCGCCTGCGTCGAGGTCAAGTCGCCCACCACCGCGGAACTCGCCGTGCGCGACTCCAAGGTCCACGAGGGTCCCGTCCTGGCCTTCCCCGCCGACGCGTGGAACGCCTTCGTGGCCTCGGTCAAGGCGTAGGGGGGCCTTCCCTGACCCTCGCCGGCAGACACGCACGACGACAACTGCACAAGCGTCACCCCGGAGCCCTCTCGACCAGTCGCCGTCCTTGCCGAGAGGGCTCGGGCATGCCTCGCCGCGCGGGGTCGGCCGGCTAGGCCAGCTGCGCCTCGATGGCAGCGACGACCTCGGCGGACTCTGGCTCGGTCTGCGGCGAGAAGCGGGCGACGACCTGTCCGTCCCGGCCGATCAGGAACTTCTCGAAGTTCCAGCGGATGTCCCCGCTGTGGCCCTCGGCGTCGGCGAAGCCCACCAGACGCTCGTACAGCGCGTGCCGGCCCTCCCCGTTCACCTCGACCTTCTCGGTCAGCGGGAAGGACACCCCGTACGTGGCCGAGCAGAACTCGGCGATCTCCTCGGCGGTGCCGGGCTCCTGCCCGAGGAACTGGTTGCAGGGCACGCCGAGCACGGTGAAGCCCTGCTCGGCGTAGCGCTCCTGCAGCCGCTCCAGGCCCGTGTACTGCGGGGTCAGGCCGCACTTGGAGGCCACGTTCACGATGAGCACGGTCTTGCCTGCGTAGCCCGGCAGAGCGGCGGAGCCGCCGCGCAGGGCGCCGATCTCGACGTCCAGCGCGGAGCCGTTGTGGTCAGTAGTGGTCATGAGCGGATGCTAACCCGGCCCGCTCGCGCGTTTACGGCTGGTCGGCACCCTCCTGGGCCTGCTGGGCCTGCTGGGCCTGCTGGGCCTGCTGGGTCTGCTGGGCCTGCTGGGTCTCCGGGGACTGGTGAACCGGCTGGGACGGCTGGGGCGGCACGCTCTTGGCGGTGAGGTCGGCACCGATGTGCTGCGCGGCCCGGTCGAAGTACCGCAGCAGCTCGACCGGGAACGGCATCACGAGCGTGGAGTTCTTCTCGGCCGCGACCTCCACGACGGTCTGGAGCAGACGCAGCTGCATCGCCTCGGGGGTGTCGGACATGATCCGCGAGGCGTTGGCGAGCTGCTGCGCGGCCTGGAACTCACCGTCGGCGGTGATGACCCGGGCCCGCCGCTCCCGCTCGGCCTCGGCCTGCCGCGACATCGACCGCTTGAGCGACTCGGGCAGCTGGACGTCCTTGATCTCGACGCGATCGATGTGAACGCCCCACGCGGCGGCCGGGCTGTCGATCATCAGGGCCAGCCCCTCGTGCAGCCGCTCCCGGTCGGTCAGCAGATCGTCCAGGTCGCTCTTGCCGATGATCGAGCGCAGTGAGGACTGGGCGACCTGGCCGACGGCGAAGACGTAGTCCTGCACCTCGATGGCGGCCCGCAGCGGGTCGGTCACCCGGAAGTAGACCACCGCGTCGACCTTCACCGACACGTTGTCCTTGGTGATGCCCTCCTGCGTGGGCACCGGCATGGTGACGACCTGCACGTTCACCTTGCGCATCCGGTCGGCGAACGGGATGAGGAAGGTGATCCCGGGCTGCCGGTGGCTCGGCAGGGCCTTGCCCCACCGGAACACCACCCCGCGCTCCACCTGGTTGACGACCCGCATGCCGCTCTTCAGCACGAGCAGCAGGAACACGGCCACGACGACCACTGCGACGACGGTGCCTTCCATGGCACTCCATTCTCCGACGCGACTTACGCCTCGTCCCGACCTGCTGGTCCGGACACCGGTGAGGACACCGCGGCGGGAGCCGCCGGATGCGGCGGGCGCGTCAGGGAAACGTAAAGAAACGGACGGGGCAGCGGTCCGCGAGGGGTGCCGGCCACCGGCGGACGGGTGAGGCGAACACGTAATACGTCACCGGGAGCGGGGCCGGATTGGTCCCGGACCGTTGTTCACCTGATCAGGGCAACTCACCCATCCGGCCCGGCCGCGGCACCGGATTCCCCGCGTGACGGACGAGGAGAAGGACCCGCGGGCACGGCGGCCGCCGCGCGCCGCGCTCGGCGCCCTGAGCGGGCTGCTGGGCGCGTTCGGCGCGCTCGCCGTGGCCGAACTGGCGGCGTCCGCCGTCCGCCCCGAGGCCGGCCCGGTCGTCGCCGTGGGCGGTGCGGCGATCGACCGGGCGCCGGCCGCCGTGAAGGACTGGGCGATCCGCCACTTCGGGACCGACGACAAACTGGTGCTCCAGGTGGGCATCCTGGCCGTGCTGGCCGTCGTGGCGGTGGTGCTGGGCGCACTGGCGGCACGGCTCGGCCGGGCGGCCGCAGCCGTCCTCGTCCTCGCGGCCTTCGGCCTCTTCGGAACCGCCGGAGCGTTGGCCGCGACCGGCCGCCCCGACTCCACCGGCTACCCCGACGCCCTGCCCTCGGCACTCGGCGCCCTGTTCGGCACGCTTCTCCTCCACACCCTGCTGACCCACCTCCGCCCGACCACGACCGGAACCGGTCCCGCGACGGGGAGGCGGGGCGTATCCGGCCCCGCGACCGGGCCGCTGGACCGACCCGCACCCGCGGCCGGCCCGCGGGGCGAATCCGGTCCCGTGACCGGTCCCCGGGCCGAACCCAGCCCCGCCACCGGCCCGGGGGCCGAACCCGGGCCCGCGACCGGGCCGCTGGACCGACCCGCACCCGCGGCCGGCCCGCGGGGCGGACGCGAGCCCGTGACCGGCCCGGGGGCCGAACCCGGGCCCGCGACCGGACCGCAGGATCAACCCACACCCGCGGCCGGCCCGCGGGGCGGACGCGAGCCCGTGACCGGCCCGGGGGCCGAACCCGGGCCTGCGACCGGACCGCAGGATCAACCCACACCCGTGACCGGCCCCCAGGGCGAACTGGGCCTCGCCACCGGCCGCCAGGCCGACCCCAGCTCCGCCTCCGGCCGCCAGGTCGACCCCAGCTCCGCCTCCGGCCGCCACAGCGAAGCGACCGGTGACTTCGATCGCCGGGGATTCGTCCGTACGGCAGTGGCCGCCGCGGTGGTCTCGGCCTCCGCCGGGGTCGTCGGGCGGTCGCTGAACGGTTCGAGCGGTGAGGACGCGGTCGCCTCGCGGCGGCGGCTGACCCTGCCCGCTCCCGGCTCACCGGCACGCCCCGTACCCGCCCGGGCCGGGCTGCGCGTCCCCGGGATCAGCCCCTTCCACACCCCGAACACCGGCTTCTACCGGGTCGACACGGCCCTGGTCGTGCCCAAGGTCGACGCGACCGCCTGGCGCCTGCGCATCCACGGCAAGGGGGTGCGCCGGCCGGTCGTCCACTCCTTCGGCGACCTGCTGCGCCGTGAGCTGATCGAGCGGGACATCACCCTCACCTGCGTCTCGAACGAGGTCGGCGGCCCCTACGTGGGCAACGTCCGCTGGATCGGCGTACGGCTGGCCGACCTGCTGGCCGAGGCCGGCGTGCGTCCGCCGTCGCGGGGCGGCCCGGCCGACCAGCTGGTGGCCCGCTCGGTCGACGGCATGACCCTCGGCACACCGGTCGAGGACGTGCTGGACGGCCGGGACGCGATGCTGGCCGTGGGCATGAACGGCGAGCCGCTGCCCTTCGCGCACGGCTTCCCGGTCCGCATGCTGGTGCCCGGCCTCTACGGCTACGTCTCCGCCTGCAAGTGGATCGAGGACATCGAGCTCACCACCTTCGACTCCTACGACCCCTACTGGGTCGAGCGGGGCTGGGCACGCCGGGCCCCGGTCAAGACCCAGTCCCGGATCGACACCCCGAAGCCGTTCGCCCCGCCGAAGGCGGGCCCGGTCATGGTCGCCGGAGTCGCCTGGGCCCAGCACCGCGGCATCGACAAGGTCGAGGTACGCGTCGACGACGGGCCCTGGCAGGAGGCCCGGCTGGCCGCCGAGGACACCCGCGACACCTGGCGGCAGTGGTCCTTCCCCTGGCAGGCCGCCAAGGGCCCGCACACCCTCACGGTCCGTGCGACCGACCGCACGGGCCGGGTCCAGACCGAGCGCCGCACGCGCACGATCCCGGACGGCGCGAGCGGCCGGCACTCGGTGGTGGTCACCGTCGACTGACCCGCCGCCCCCGCACGACCGACAACCGACCAACCCGACAACCGACCGACCAACCCAACAACCCAACAACCCAACAGGAGAACCGTGATGAACGCCCGTACCCGCCGTCTGGCCGTCACCCTCGCCGCCACCGCGGTGCTGCCCCTGGCCCTGAGCGCCTGTTCCGACTCCAAGGGCGGTGACTCCGGCAAGTCGGACTCGTCGAGCCCGGCGTCGGCCTCGCGCGGCGGCGGCGACATGGGCGGCTCGGCCGGCGACAGCACCGCCATGGACCAGCCGTTCGGCCCCGCCTGCTCCGCCGTCCCGAAGAACGGCGCGGGCTCCTTCGACGGCATGGCCAAGGACCCGGTGGCCACGGCCGCCTCGCACAACCCCGCGCTGTCCACGCTCGTGGCGGCGGTGCAGAAGGCCGGCCTGGTCGACACGCTCAACAACGCCCAGGACATCACCGTGTTCGCCCCGACCGACGACGCCTTCAAGAAGATCCCGAAGGCCACCCTGGACAAGGTCCTCGCCGACAAGGCCGCGCTGACGAAGATCCTGACCTACCACGTCGTCGGCAAGAAGCTGACCCCGAAGGACCTGGAGCACGGCTCCTTCGCCACGCTGGAGAAGTCGAAGCTGAGCACCGCCGGTTCGGGCGAGTCCTACACCGTCGACGACTCCGCGAAGGTCGTCTGCGGCAACGTCAAGACGGCCAACGCCAACGTGTACATCGTCGACACCGTGCTGATGCCGCAGAGCTGACACGGCGAAGGGGCCCGCCCCGCGACCACCACGGTCGCGGGCCGGGCCCCTTCGTGCGTTCAGCTCACGCGTGCGGGACGTGCGGGAACGGACAGCAGGCCGAGCGGCTTCGTGGTCGGCTGCCGCGACCCGCCGGCCGGCTCCACGGTGACGCCCACTCCGGAGGCGTCGTCCACCCGCCCCCGCATCAGCACCGTCTGGCCCGCCCGGCCGGTGCCCAGCAGACCGGCGGGCCGCATCCTGCCGCCGTCCGCGAACCACAGCTGGTAGACCTTGCCCTCGGGCGGGGCCGCCATGCCCGAGGCCACGAACACGGCCCGGTCCCGGCCCGCGGAGACCACCAGGGTGCCGGTGCCGCCCGCCATCCGCGCCGACCTCGTCGCCGCGTCCGGCGCGCCCAGCACCCCGGCCACCTCGTCGGCGTGCCGCTCCGCGACCGCCGCCTGCCGCCGGGCGTCCTGGGCCCGTTCGTACTGCCACACCGCCGTGCCCCCGAACACCGCCGCCGCGGCCAGGCAGGCGGCCAGCGCCCACCGGGCCGGCCCACGCCCACCCGGTACGGAACGCCCGGCCTGCGCCGGGGCGGGCTTGCCCGGGGGCACCTGACGGACCCCGGTGACGCGGCGCAGCACCTGCCCGCGCAGCGCCGCGCGGACGGGCTCGGAGGCGGCCGAGGCCAGCCGGGCGGCCGTCGCGGTGAACTCCGCGACCTCCCCCGCGCAGGACTCGCAGCCGGCCAGATGGCGTTCGAAGTCGGCGCGCTCGTCGTCGGGCAGCGCGTGCAGCGCGTAGGCACCCGTCAGCAGGTGCGGATCGGCCGTGTTCACGCGGTCACCCCCAGGCAGTCCCGCAGCCGGATGAGCCCGTCCCGCAGCCGGGTCTTCACCGTGCCCAGCGGCAGCGCGAGCGCCTCGGCGACCTGCCGGTAGGTCAGCCCGCGGTAGTACGCCAGCGTGAGGGACTGCCGCTGCAGCTCGGTGAGGGTCCGCAGGCAGCGCCGTACCTGCTCCTGCTCCAGCCGGATCTCGACCTGTTCGGTCACCTGGTCGTACTCGGGCGTCCGGGCCAGCAGCGCGGCCTTGCTGTCGCGGGCGGCGGCCGCTTCCACCGACCGGACCCGGTCCACCGCCCGCCGGTGGGCGAGGGTCAGGATCCAGTTGATCGCCGTACCGCGGTCGGGCCGGTAGCGCGGCGCGGTGCGCCACACCTCCACCAGGACGTCCTGTGCCACCTCCTCCGACTGCGCCTGGTCGCGCAGTACCGCCCGGACGACGCCGAGCACCGAGCCGGCCACCGCGTCGTACACCGCGGCGAACGCCTCCTGGTCGCCGAGGGCCACCTCGCGCACCAGTTGTTGCAGATCCGGCTTGGACGCCGGGTTCGTGCCGATGTGGACGGCTTCCTTCACCAGAGATCTCCCCAGGGTGCGACGGACGTTACGTCCCCGCGTAATCCGGGGCCCGGACGCCCGCGGATTGGTCGCACCGCGGGTTTTTCCGGCCGGGCGGGACCGGCGGCGCTCCTCACGCGTCGGCGGGCACCCACTGACGCTCACCCTGGCCGTTCGTGCCGTACCAGTAGCGGGGCAGCCCCTTGATGCCGCTGGTACGGAACGGGCGGCCGTGGTCGTCCACGCGGACCGTGCCGGAGCGGCCCTGGGAGGACCAGTCGAGCTCCAGGTACCAGGCGCAGTCGTACACGTCGGTCGTCGCGGTGACCAGCAGCACCTCCGGGTCCCCGGCGGACACGCGGTAGGGGAACCGCACCGCGGGGAGGGCCTTTCCGGCGTCGTTGCCGGGGCGCGGGTGGGCGATCGGCCGGTCGACGTCCAGGTTCACCGAGAACTCGCGGGGCGTCAGGTCGCCGCCACAGCCCTGTTCCATGGCGTACGCGGTGCCGGCGACCGGCGTGCCGCGGCTGACGACACGCACCCGGAGCGCCGTGAGGACCACGGCCGTGGACGACTTCCCCTGCACCGAGATCTGCACCATCGTCTGGTGCCCGTGCACCGCCCCCTGCGTCGCCGCCCAGCTCCCGGCGTCCTGCTGCACCGGCGGCGGCGGCACCTGCGCCGGGTCCTTCCGGATGACGTAGTCGTGCCCGCAACCGCCCTGCCAGACCTGCGAGTCGGCACTCCAGGCGAGCGGCACACCGGTCGGCGCGGGGGCGTCGCTCTTCCCGCCCGCCGACGGCTTCGGCCCGGCGCCGCCCGAAGCCCGTACGCCGGCGGAGGGCGAGGCCGAGGCCGAAGAACGGCTGGGGGAGGGGCTGCCGTGCGCGGCGGCGGTGGGGCGGTGCGACGCGCCGGCCGCCGCGGTACGGGTCCGTCCGTGCCCCTTGGCGGCCGGGTCGTCGTGGGACCGGTCGGCCGGCAGCGCGGCCAGGCTGCCCAGCGTCACCAGCAGCACGGCCGCCGCGGCGACACCGACGACGGTACGGCGACGGCGGTACCAGGGGCCGTCGGTCGGGCGGCTCGCGTCCCGCAGGACCGTCGGCTCGGAACCGCCGGCGTCGGCACCCGGGGCGCCGGCACCCGGGGCGCCCGCGGTACGGCTGCCGGGCCCGAAAGCCGGCTCTGCTGCCGCCGGTCGCAGCGGACTGTCGGCTGTGTCGGCTGTGGCGGCTGTGTCGGTTGCCGCCGGTTCGGCCGCTGCACCCGTGTGCGTGGGCTCCGGTGGCGGGTCGGCCGTCGCGGACTCCGCCGCCGCGTCGACGTTCGCCGGCTCCGAAGCGCCCCCGGCCGGTTCCGGTTTCCGAGCCTCGTCGGGCCTCGGCCGCTGGCGTGCCGTCAGTGCCAGCAGCCACAGGCGGTGCAGGTCGAGGCGTTCCTCCGGGGTCGCCCCGCAGAAGGCGGCCATGCGCTCCACGGGGGCGTAGTCCTGCGGGACCGCGTCGCCCGCGCAGTAGCGGTGCAGCGTGGAGGTGTTCATGTTGAGGCGCCGGGCCAGCGAGCCGTAGCTCCGGTCCGTGCGGTCCTTCAGCCGGCGCAGCAGCGCCGCGAACTGCTCGACGTCGTCCCCGATCGACACCGTTCCCCCGTCCTGCCGTGTGTCCCCGTATCCCAGGCGGTCCATATACCTGCACGTCAGATGGGCTGGGATGGTTCCACCGTCGGCGGAGGGGCTTCGGGCGTTGCGCCGGGCCGCCCCGACGGCCAATGCTCTTGGTGTCGCACCGACCAGGGCCAGGCCGACCAGCCGGCGGCGAGCGACAGACGACACCCATGCACTCATCCACGGGGGACACCCATGCCCAAGCGCACCCGAGCAGGCACGCTCCTCGCACTCGCCGTCACGGGCCTCGCCCTCGGCACGACGCTCGCCGCACCGGCGAACGCCGCCGCGTCCAAGGCGCCCGGCTTCCTCAAGGCGGCCGACCTCCCGCCGCACCCGAGCTCGGCCTGGACGGCCGGCAAGGTGACCGCCGGCGTACCGGAGGCCGTGGAGCGGGACCGCTGCCTGAGCATGGCGCTGGGCGGTGACGGCCGGGGCACCTGGTACCGGGAGTTCCGCACCGACCTGGACACGAACGCACGGCAGATCAGCGTGCGGTCGTCCACGACGGCCGCGGCGAAGGGCCGCTTCTCGCGGCTGAACAAGGACATCAAGTCCTGCGCGGCACGCATCGAGAAGGCAGACCCGGAGACCGAGGCCAGGCTGAAGGACTACGGCGCGCTGCGCGTCGAGGAGGGCGCCCACGTGTACGGCCTGCACACGGTGACCTCCTGGGGTGCCTCCGACATCCGGCTGCTCTCCGTCGGCCGGGACGGCAGGACCGTCACGGTCGTCGACTGGGGGCAGCTCGGCGGCTTCCGGGACGCGCCGGTGAAGGCGTTCAGGAAGACGACCGTCACGGCCGTGAACAGGCTCCACTGACCGCACGACCGGGGCCGCTCTCCGTCACGGGGGTGGGGAGAGCGGCTCGTGGACCGACCACGGACAGCGCCGAACGGCGCGGCCCGGCCCAACCGACTGACTGACTGACTGATCGACCGACTGACCGACTCCGAAACGACCATGAATACGGGGAACACACACATGAACAGCAAGACCCGCACCGTCCTGACCGCCGGCGTCCTCGCCGTCGCCCTGGGCCTCGGCGCCACCGCCCAGGCCTCCGCCGGCGCCCCGCGCAGTGTCAGCGGCAAGGCGAACGACAACATCACGCGCATCGCCGACTTCTACGGCACCTACATCGACGCGGTGTACGACGAGGACAGCGGCAAGCTCGGCAAGGCCCTGCGCAGCCACTACCTGACCCCGGCCTTCCAGAAGGAACTGGCGGCCTGGGAGGACCGGGAGCACGCCGACGGCGTCCTGCGCGCCCAGAACGTCCCGCTCGCCTGGAAGGTCACCGACAACGGCACCGCCCGCAACCACACGGAGGCCATCGTCACCCTGACCTGGAGCCGCGGCTCCAGCACCAAGCTGGTCGTCGACATGACCCGCGACACCCACCGGATCTACCACATCAGCGAGAAGAGCACGGTCCGCCGGTAGTCACCGGGGCCCGGCCGTCCGAAGGGCCACCCAGGGATCCGCGGAGGATCCCTGGCATCACCATGGATGTCTGCACACACGTCGTGCAGGACACCCAGCGCGAGGCCATGAGCCACATGACCGTCTGCTCCGGAAGAGGCGCCCCGAGCGTGGCTGACCACCCGCGTTGATGTCAGCGGTGGATGTCAAAGGCCCCTCACCTACGGAAATCCGTAGGTGAGGGGCCTTTGAACTGGTGCCCCCGGCAGGATTCGAACCTGCGACACCCGCTTTAGGAGAGCGGTGCTCTATCCCCTGAGCTACGAAGGCGCGGTACTCGGTCCACAGGGTACCGGATCGGGCCGGGGCGTGTGTGGGGTGATCTCGGGTCAGGCGGGGGGCACGGGGGTGAAGCGGGAGGCGGTGTGCAGGTCCGTCTCGATGTGGGCGGCGGTCGCGCGGAGGGCGGGGAGGAGGCCCTGGACGCAGTCGGCCAGGGTGCGGCGGGCCGCGTGGGTGGCCACGGTCAGGGCGGCGACCGTCCGGCCGGACCGGTCCCGCAGCGGTACGGCGATGGCGCGCAGGCCCGACTCCAGTTCCTCGTCGACCAGGGCGTAGCCCTGCGCGCGGACCTCGGCGAGGGCGGGCGGGAGCGGGGCGTCGGTGTCCGCCAGCAGGACCCGGCCCAGGGACGTCGACGCGGCCGGCAGCCGGGTGCCGACGGCGAAGTCCACGGTCAGTACCCGGCTCGCGCCGGCCCAGGCGGTGTACTGGACCTCCGGTTCCGGGCCCGGCACCAGGACCGCCAGCGCCGTCGGCTCGTGCAGCAGGTCCGCCAGCGCGCGGAGCCTGGGCCCGGCGAGCCGGGGGAGTGTGCTGCGGGACAGGGGCGGGAAGCCCAGGTCCAGGACGCGGGGGGTGAGGGTGAAGGTGCGGTCGGGCCCCGCGGTCACCAGCCCCAGGTGCTCGTACGTGATCAGCGCCCGGCGGGCCGTGGCCCGGGCCAGGCCGGTCGCGCGGGCCACCTCGGTCAGCGGCAGCGCCGAGCGGCCCTCGCCGAACGCGGTCAGCACGGTCAGGCCCCGGGCCAGCGACTCCACGAACTCCCGGCCCAGCTCGTGCTTGGACGCCGTCGTCCAGCCGGCCAGTCCCGAGGGCGGCGGTCCCGGCAGCGGCCGCGGTGCCTCCCGCAGCTCGTCCTCCATCGCCGCCACCGCCGTCCGCAGCCGCGGGAGCAGCGTGGTCCGCAGGCCGTCCGCGGAGTGGCGGCTGGTGTGGCTGACGACGCTGGCCACGCACGCGACGCGACCGGTGCCCGGCTCCCGCACCGGAACGGACACCGCGACCAGCCCGGGTTCGATCAACTGGTCGTCCAGCGCCCAGCCCTCGCGGCCGGCCTCCTCCGCCCGGCTTTCGAAGTCGTCGGCGGCGGACGGGGAACGGGACGGTACGGCCGGGAAGGACGCGTCCTTCGGGTCCGCGGCCCGCCGGTCCCGCCACCGCCGCCACTCCGCCCGCGTCCACTCGGCCGCGAACAGCGGTCCCGGCGCGGTGCGTTCGGCCGGCAGCAGGTCGCCGATGCGGAAGCTGACCGACATCGCGCGGCGGCGGGTCGCCTGGTGGATGAAGCGGATGCCGTCCAGGTCGGCCACCGCCAGCGACACCGACTCGTCCAGCTCGTCGGCGAGGGCGTCGGCGCGTGCGGCGAGCAGCGCGGGCAGGCGCAGGGCGGCCAGGTAGGCGTTGCCCAGCTCCATCACGCGGGGCGTCAGGACGACGTCCCGGCCGTCCAGGCGTACGTATCCCATCCGGGAGAGGGTGGCGGTGATCCGGTCGACCGTGGACCGCGCGAGGCCGGTGTCCCGTTCCAGCGCGCTCGGGCTCAGCGTGCCGCCCGCCTCGGTCAGCCGCCGCAGTACGGCGATGCCGCGCATGAGCGGCGCCACCGCCTCGGCCGGCGGCCCGGCCTCGGCGCCGGCCTCTGCGCCGGCCTCGGCGTCCTCCCGTGCGGTGTTCGCGGGCATCGACTCTCCGTTACGGCATCCAGGAACGACGCCTACGCTAAACCCCGCCGCCTCCGCGTCCCCTCGCGTCCCACCGCCATCCGGACGGTCCTCACACCCGTCCCAGCACCCGGCTGCCGCAGCCGTGGCGAACACTCCGGTGCCCCCACCCCGCCCCTACCTATCCCCGAGTGATCCGCATCCGATACGCCCCGCCGGGCGTCCCGCTCAGTACCTGGACGGTGATCCGGTGGCGGGGGTCCTTGAAGGTTTGGCCGACGGAGAAGGGGGCGTCGGAGAGTTCGGCGTGGACGTTGGGGCTGCGGGTGCAGCCGCCGCTGTCGCGGTGGCCGTCGTAGACCGTGATGGGGCCGCGCCCGGTGTCCACGGTGGAGTCGACGCGGTAGATGAGGATGCCGGGTTCGCAGACGTCCTCGTCATTGCCGCCCGGTGCGCGCAGCTCCAGTGCGTACACGCTGCGGGAGTCGACCGGCACCAGGACGAGTTTCCCGCCGCCCGCCTTGTACAGCGGGGTCAGCGTGTACTCGACGCTGCCCCGGGCCGCCGCGCAGCCGACCTGGGTGCCGTCCAGCCAGCCCAGCTTCCACTTGTGCCAGCCGAGCAGGTCGTTGTTGGCCCCCCAGTCCTCGCTCATGATGTCCCAGTGCCCGACCGCGCCCCCGCCCTCCTGGGTGTACAGGTCGGGCAGGCCGAAGGTGTGGCCGTTCTCGTGCGGCAGCACCCGGTAGCCGGTGCGGGCGTAGGAGCCGGAGCCGTCGTCCTGGCGGGAGTAGACGAAGGACGCGTTGGAGATGGGGACGCCGTCGGCGACCGGGGCGTCGGAGTTGCCGGCGAAGGTCACGGACAGCACCGTGTCCAGGGCGGAGGGGCCGGCGTTCGGGGTGACCAGCACGTTCAGCAGGTCGTACGAGCGGAAGTCCACGTCGGGATCGGCGGCGGCCACGATGTCCTGGACCAGGTCCCGGTAGCCGGGGTCGAAGGGCGCGCCGCGCTCTATTCCGTACGCCTTGAAGGGCTTCGGCATCCGCAGCCAGGTGGGTATGGGGGTCTCGGGGCGGTAGTCGAGGCGGCCGTAGGACGCCGTGCGGAACCACTCCTGGGTCTGCGGGAAGAACTCGTGGAAGCGGTCGAGCGCGCTGCCCTGTCCGGGCGCGTCGGAGAAGTCGACCATCAGGGTCAGGGCGTGGACCGTGCCCGTGGAGTGCGAGTAGCCGGTGGGGGTGGGCAGACCTTCCGTCATCTGTACGTCCAGGCCGCCGCGTATGAAGCAGGGGGAGAGCGCGGAGGAGCGGGCCAGGCCGACCGGCCCCGCGGTGGTGCGCGCCGTCAGACGCCCGGTTCCGGCCGAGGTGCTGACCGCGAAGGTCAGGACGGTCACCGCGGCGAGGGCGGCCACACGGCGCGGGCGTATGCGGCGGCGACGGGGTGACTGCGGCTGCATGCATGGACCTTTCGCTCCACGGCAGCCGTGGTCTCCGGCTGCACCCTTGCGATCACCCTGTGTGGCCGGGGTGACGGGCGCGCGCTGGAGGAGACCGATCGTGGGAAATCCCGGCGCGGGCGGGTGGGATGCTCACGCGGCGGGTGTGAGCCAGGTCACGGGAATTCTTTTCGACGGCGGGAAATAACCGGGGAACCTCTCCCCGTTTAGACCTGTGTCCGAGCGAAACGGGGAGTCACTCCCCGGATCCCCTCACCGCCCCGGACACACCGTCGAGACCCGAGGAGTACGCCGTGCAGACCGCAGCCCCCGAGCGCAAGGTGCCCCGGCCGCGCGCCGACGCCCTGCGCAACCGGGAGCGGATCGTCACCGCCGCCCGGGAGATGTTCGTCGAGCACGGCCCGGACGTGCCGCTCGACGAGATCGCCCGCCGGGCCGGTGTCGGCAACGCCACGCTGTACCGCAACTTCCCTGACCGCGATGCCCTCGTCCGCGAGGTCGTCTGCTCCGTGATGGACCGTACGGCCGAGGCGGCCGAGCAGGCCCTCGCGGAGACCGGAGACGCCTTCGCCGCACTGGAGCGCTTCGTGCACGCCGCCGCCGACGAGCGGATCAGCGCCCTGTGCCCGATGGTCTCCAGCACCTTCGACCAGCACCACCCCGACCTGGAGGCGTCCCGGGAACGCGTCGAGCAGCTCATCGGCGAGATCGTGGGCCGCGCCAAGGCGGCCGGGCAGCTCAGGACCGATGTCGGTGTCGGTGATCTGATGGTCGCCGCGGCCCAGCTCAGCCGGCCCCCGGCGGGTACGGGCTGTGGGTTCGGCGATCGCTTCGTGCACCGTCATCTGCAGCTGTTCCTGGACGGCCTGCGGGCCCCGGCCCGCTCCGCCCTGCCGGGCACGGCAGTGACCATGAAGGAGCTGCGTCAGTCCTGACCGCTTCCGCGATCACCAACCGCGTCGCCCGGTTCCGCATCGCTCGGTTCCGCACTGCTTAGTTCCGCACTGCTCAGTTCCGTATCGCTCGGTTCCGCATCGCTCAGTTCCGTACGGCTCGGCGGTCCTTCCTCTCGCCCTGCCTCCCTCTCTTCTTCTCTTTTTCCGTCACGAAGTCCCGAAGTGGGTACCTCCATGTCCGAAACAGCCCTCAAGGCTCGCGGCGCCGCCGCTCCGAGCGGTGACGCCAACCGCTGGAAAGCGCTCGTCTTCATCGCGCTCGCCCAGCTGATGGTCGTCCTCGACGCCACCATCGTGAACATCGCCCTGCCCTCCGCCCAGCAGGACCTCGGCATATCCGACGGCAACCGCCAGTGGGTGGTCACCGCCTACGCCCTGGCCTTCGGCGGTCTGCTGCTGTTCGGCGGCCGCATCGCCGACCTGTGGGGCCGCAAGCGCGCGTTCGTGCTCGGTCTGGCCGGCTTCGCCGCCGCGTCCGCGCTCGGCGGTGCCGCGACCAGCGGGTCGATGATGTTCGGCGCCCGCGCCCTGCAGGGTGTGTTCGGCGCGCTGCTCGCCCCGGCCGCGCTCTCGCTGCTGGCCGTGATGTTCACCGACGCCAAGGAGCGCGCCAAGGCGTTCGGCATCTACGGCGCCATCGCCGGTGGTGGCGGTGCCGTCGGCCTGATCCTCGGCGGTTTCCTCACCGAGTACCTGGACTGGCGCTGGACCTTCTTCGTGAACGTCCCGTTCGCCTTCGTCGCCGCCGCCGGTGCCTACTTCGTCATCCGTGAGCCGGAGGGCGGCCGCAACCGCTCCCCGCTCGACATCCCCGGCGTGGTCCTGTCCACCCTGGGTCTGGTCTCCCTCGTCTACGGCTTCACGCGTGCCGAGAGCGACGGCTGGGGCGACGCCGTGACCGTCTCGATGTTCGTCGCCTCCGCGGTGCTGCTGGTCGCCTTCGCCCTCGTCGAGTCGCGGGTCAAGGCGCCGCTGCTGCCGCTGCGCGTGGTGACCGACCGCAACCGCGGCGGCATCTACCTCTCCCTCGGTCTCGCGATCATCGGCATGTTCGGCCTGTTCCTCTTCCTGACCTACTACCTCCAGGTCGTGAAGGGCTACACGCCGGTCAAGACCGGCTTCGCCTTCCTGCCGATGGTGGCGGGCATGATCACCGGCTCCACCCAGATCGGCGCCCGGCTGATGACCCGGGTCCCGGCCCGCCTCCTGATGGGCCCGGGCTTCCTGGTCGCCGCGCTCGGCATGCTGATCCTGACCCAGCTGAGGATCGACTCGTCGTACACCACCCAGCTCCTGCCCGCGATGCTGCTGCTCGGCCTCGGCATGGGTACGGCGTTCATGCCGGCCATGTCGCTGGCCACCCAGGGCGTGCAGCCCCGGGACGCCGGTGTGGCCTCCGCGATGGTCAACACCTCGCAGCAGGTGGGCGGCGCGATCGGCACCGCCCTGCTGAACACGATCGCCGCGTCCGCGACCACCTCGTACATCACGGACCACATCGGCGGTGCGGCCGGCAGGCCGCAGCAGGAGCTGGTCAAGCTCCAGGGCATGGTGCACGGCTACAGCACCGCGATCTGGTTCGCCGTCGGCATCCTGACGCTCGCCTCGGTGATCGCCTTCACCTTCGTCAACGCGGGCCGGCCGGGCAGCACTCCGGTCGCCTCCGGCGAGGGTGCCGAGGACGAGCTGCCGGTGCCGGTGGTGGCCCACTGACCCCGGGCCACGGCCCGCTGGCCCGGACCCGGTCCGCGGTCCGCTGACCCGGTTCCGGTCCCCGGCTCCGCTGACAACGGGCCGTCAGCGGAGCCAGGGCAGGTCCGCACCCGCTTCGTTGGGCTGAAGGCCCTCGGCGACGATCTCCATGATCTCGCCGAGGGCCTTCTGCTGTTCCGGTGTCAGCCGCTCGAACAACGCCTGCCGCACGGCGGCCACATGACCCGGCGCGGTCCGGCGCAGCACCTCGGCGCCCTCGTCGGTGAGCACCGCGAACTGGCCCCGCTTGTCGGACGGGCAGTCCTCGCGGCGGACCCAGCCGCTCTTCTCCAGGCGGGCGATCGCGTGCGACAGCCGGGAGCGGGTGATCTTCGACCGCATCGCCAGCTCGGTCATCCGCAGCCGGCGGCGCGGCGCCTCGGCGAGGCCGACGAGCAGGCCGTAGTAGATGTGCGGCATCCCCGCGTCACGCTGGAGCTGCCGGTCGAGGTGGTCCTCCAGGAGGGTGGTGGCGTGCAGGTAGGCGCGCCAGACGCGCTGCTCCTCGTCGGTGAGCCAGCGGTGCCGGCCCGCGGAGTCCGTTGCCCTGTTCATGGGTCCCACTGTACGAGCCATCTCCTTGAAACTTGAACAAGTCGGGCGTAGGCTGGGGTGAAAAGCTTGAGAGTTAAAACATCTGGAGTCGCCGTCATGTCCGCAGCCACCGAGGAACGCATGCCCGCGCTGTACCTCAGTCACGGCGCCCCGCCCCTCGCCGACGACCCGGTCTGGCCCGGCCAGCTCGCCGCCTGGTCCGCCGACCTGCCGCGCCCCAAGGCCATCCTGATGGTCTCCGCCCATTGGGAGGAGGCGCCCCTCGCTCTGGGCGCCACGCACACCGTCCCCCTCGTCTACGACTTCTGGGGCTTCCCCGAGCACTACTACCAGGTGCGGTACGCCGCCCCCGGCGCCCCCGAACTGGCCGACTCCGTACGCAAGCTGCTGCGCGCCCCCGGCATCCCCGTCCAGGACATCCCCGACCGGGGCCTCGACCACGGCGCCTACGTCCCGCTGGCCGAGATGTTCCCGGCCGCCGACATCCCGGTGCTGCAGATCTCCATGCCCACCCTCGACCCGGTCCGGCTGATGGACATCGGGCGCAAGCTCGCCCCGCTGCGCGACGAGGGCGTGCTGATCGTCGGTTCAGGCTTCTTCACGCACAACCTGGCCGCCCTGCGCCACGCGGGCGGGGTGCCGAGCTGGTCCTCGGAGTTCGACGACTGGGGCAGGCGGGCCCTGGAGGCCCGGGACTGGGACGCCCTGCTCGACTTCCTCCACAAGGCCCCGGCCGGCCGCTACGCCCACCCGCGCACCGAACACTTCGCCCCGCTGTTCGTGACCATGGGCGCGGCGGAGGCCGGCGGCGAGCCGAGCGCGCACCGGTCGGTGATCGACGGGTTCTGGATGGGAATGGCGAAGCGGTCGGTGCAGTTCGACTGAGCGGCGGGCCGGGCTGGGCCGGGCCGTGGGCGGCGGTCCGCCTCCGTGAAGGCCGGTGGGCGGCGGTCCGCGTCCGTGACGGTCGGCGGGCGCCGACGGGTACGGGTGAGCGGGCGGAGCGTGCCGCCCTGGCAACCTTCGGGCCGCTGACGTCGTCTTCCGGGTGGGAGCGGTCAACGGCGGCGCTCCTCGGCGGTGACGACCGCCGTACGGAACGTGATGACCGTCTCATCCACGCAGTGGCCCCAGGGGTTGCCGAGGCTGCCGGTGCCGACCTCGACTCCCGTCCTGACCTGCACCTCCGTACGTCCGCACGGCCCCATGGGTCTCCGTGCGGCCGACAGGGTACTGCATGATCAGAAAAATAGCGGGCCTGGTTGGGAATTCTGTCCGGATTCCAGTCGTTGTTTCCCACGGATGCAGGGCACTCGAGGAGAGTCCCCAGAGACAGTCCCCGGAGAGCCGAGCGTTCACAAGGACCACCCGCCAGCCCACCATCGCAAGGGAGCACGCATGGCAACCCGTGCCGTCGCCCGTCGTAAGACCGCCTCCGGCGAGACGGTCGACTCGGCAAGCAGTGTTCGCGCCCATGGCGGCGAGATCGCCGACCGCGACCTGGTCGGCATGTACCTCGACGAGATCGCGCGTACGCCGCTGCTCGACGCCGCCAAGGAGGTCGAGCTGTCCCAGACCATCGAGGCGGGTGTGTTCGCGCGGCAGGTCCTCGACGGCGAGGAGGAGTCCGCCACGGACGCCACCCGCGAGGAACTGGAGTCCCTGTTCGCCGCCGGCGAGCGGGCCAAGGACGTCTTCATCCGCTCCAACCTCCGCCTGGTCGTGGCGGTGGCCCGGCGCTACCCGCGCAGCGGCCTGCCGCTCCTCGACCTGATCCAGGAGGGCAACGCCGGTCTGGTGCGCGCCGTCGAGAAGTTCGACTACCGCAAGGGCTTCAAGTTCTCCACGTACGCCACCTGGTGGATCCGTCAGGCCATCACCCGCTCCATCGCCGACCAGTCCCGTACGATCCGGCTCCCCGTCCACCTGGTGGAGGAGCTGGGCCGCATCCGCCGTGTGCAGCGCGAGTTCAACCGCGAGCACGGGCGCGAGCCGGAGCCCGCGGAGATCGCCGCCGAGCTCGGCTCGACGCCGGAGCGCGTGACCGACGTGCTCGACTGGTCCCGTGACCCGGTCTCGCTGAACATGCCGGTGGACGACGAGGGTGAGACGCAGTTCGGCGACCTGCTGGAGGACACCTCCGCGGTCTCCCCGGAGCAGTCGGTCCTCACCCTGCTGCGCAGCGAGGAGCTGGACGACCTGATCGGCCGTCTGGACCAGCGCACGGCCTCCATCATCAAGATGCGGTACGGCATCGACGACGGCCGCGAGCGCACGCTGACCGAGGTCGGCAAGGAGCACGGCCTGACCCGCGAGCGCATCCGCCAGATCGAGAAGCACGCGCTGCTGGAGCTGAAGAAGCTGGCCCGCCAGACCGGCTTCGACGCGGCGGCGTAACGGGGGGTACGGGAGCGCGGTGCGCGTGCGCCGTGGCGAAAGACGGCGCAAACATGGCGCGGTACCGTCGCTTCAATCCGCGGTCCCGAGGGAAAAACCACTCCGGGCCCCGTAGCAGGGGCCCAGGACCGCACTCCCCGCCTCGCGCACCCACCCCCACATCCGGTCGGCCGCACCTGGTCCGGCCGGGCGAGTGAGCCACGTCCTGACGCGATCCCCCCCCAGCGCCGGGACGTTCCAGAGCCGGGCTCCGGCGCCCCACCCCCCCTGGGCGCCGGGCCCGGCTTCTTCGTGCTGCCGGGGCCGGGCCTTCGTGCTGCCGGGAGCGGTCCGCGGCGCGATGATGAGGTCGCCGGGGCGGTCTTCCGTGGGTGGAGTGGTGGGCCACCCCGTACCTGAACCCCGGGGTGGCCCGCCGGATGGCAGATTCTGCCACACCGGCATAGCCTGCCGAGGTGAGCACCCCCCGTACTACCGGCAGCACCGCCCACCAGCACGTTCCCGCCTCTCCCACGGCGTCCCTCACCGAACGCCGCAAGGCGGAGACCCGTATGGAGATCGCCCGCGCGGCGGCGGCCCTCTTCGTCCGCCAGGGGCTGCGCGCCACTCGCGCCGAGGACATCGCCCAGGCGGCGGGCATCGCCCCGCGCACCTTCTACCGCTACTTCGCCTCCAAGGAGGAGGCGGTGGCCCCGCTCTACGCCGCGGGCGCCCAGCGCTGGACCCAGGCCGTCCGCGAGGCCCCGGCCTCCCTCAGTGTCCTGGAGGCCTTGCGGCACGCGGTCCGCGAGACCCTCACCCCCGGTTTCGGCGTCTCGGCGTCGGCCTGGGAGTGGGTGCGCACCCTCATCCGGCTGGCCGACGCCAGCCCCGCCCTGCGCAAGGTGTGGGCCGAGGTCTGCCAGGCGGAGGAGGGGGCACTCGCGGAGATCCTGGCCCAACGGCTGTCGACGTACCCGGGGCAGACGGCGGCCGCCGGGGACGACAACGTTTCCCACCCGGACACGGACCCGGACCCGACCCCCGGTCCGGACCTGACCACCGGCCCAGGCGGGGCGGCCCCCGCCCCCGTCCCGCCCCGTCTGCGCTTCGCCGCGGCGGTCGCGGGGGCGGCGATCCGGGTCGCCGTCGAATCCTGGGCCGCCACCACCGAGCCGCCCACGGGCGCCGACGGCCCGGCCGCGCTGGCCCTGCGCAACCTCGACGCCCTGGCCCACTTCACCTGGGAGGAAGCGAACTGACCCCGGCCGACGGCCGGTTGTCCCCATGCCTCGGCGCGCGGCTCACCGGCCGTCCCACCCGCGCGCCTCACCCAACCATCCCACTCGCGCGCCTCACCCGGCCGTCCCACCCGCGCGGCTCAGCCGGTCGCCCAGTTCCCTCGCGCAGTCCGCCAGTTCGGCCGGTGACCGTACGGTGAACTCGCAGCCCACCATGGCCAGGCGTACCGCCAGCCACTCCGGCTGGTCCCCGCCCGCGCCGCGCAGCACGCACCCGCCCTCCCCGTCCGCCTCCGGTGCGCCGAGCCATTCCGGCAGCCGTGCGGACACCGTCTCCACGGGGGCGGCGAACCGGACCTCGAACTCGTACCGGTCATGCCGCTGCCCGATGGACCGGCGCAGGTACTCCGCCGCGCCGCCCTCCGGCAGTTCCCGCGGCGCGAACCGCATCCCGGTGGCGAACGGCTCCCGCACCCGGTCGACCCGGAACGTGCGCCAGTCCTCCCGGTCGAGGTCGTAGGCGACGAGGTACCACCGGCGCCCGGTCGAGACGAGCCGGTGCGGCTCGGTCAGCCGCCGGGTCTCACCGCCCTCCTTGTCGCGGTAGGCGAAGCGCAGCCGCTCCCGTCCCGCCACCGTCGACGCCATCACGGTCAGCGTCTCCGGTGCGATGCTCGCCCCGTCCCCGCTGGTCAGCGGAGTCGTCGCGGCCTGCAGTGTGGAGACCCGGTGGCGCAGCCGGGCCGGCAGCACCTGCTCCAGCTTCGCGAGCGCCCGCACCGACGCCTCGTCCACGCCCGCCACCGCGTGCCCGGCACCTGCCCGCAGGCCGACCGCGATCGCCACCGCCTCCTCGTCGTCGAGCACCAGCGGGGGCATCGCCTTGCCCGCGACCAGCCGGTACCCGCCGTCCGAGCCCATCGTCGCCTGCACCGGGTAGCCCAGCTCCCGCAGCCGGTCGATGTCCCGCCGGACGGTACGGCGGGACACCCCGAGCCGGTCGGCGAGCTCGCCGCCGGGCCACTCGCGCGGCGTCTGGAGGAGGGAGAGCAGCTGGAGAAGCCGGGCCGGAGTGTCCGTCGTCATGCCTTCGAGGATGCCGTACGACTAGGACACGATCTGACCTACTGGGGTCCTAGCTTGGACGCATGACCTCCACGGAACCAACCCTCAGCACGCAGCAGGCACCGGGCGACCGCCGCCGCTGGTTCGCGCTCGCGATCGTCATGGCGGCGGCCTTCATGGACCTCGTCGACGTCACGATCGTCAACATCGCGATCCCCTCGATCCAGCGGGACGCGGACGCCTCGCTCAGCCAGATCCAGTGGATAACCGCGGGGTACGCCCTGGCCTTCGCGGCGGGACTGATCACCGGTGGCCGTCTCGGCGACATCCACGGCCGGCGCCGGCTGTTCCTCGTCGGCATCGGCGGCTTCACCCTGGCCTCCGCGCTGTGCGGGTTCGCCGCGAACCCGGAGATGCTGGTCGCCTCCCGCCTCCTCCAGGGCGGCATGGCGGCGATGATGGTCCCGCAGGTCCTGTCGATCGTGCACGCCACCTTCCCCGCCCACGAACGCGGCAAGGTCTTCGGGCTGTTCGGCGCGATCGTCGGCCTCGGTGCGGTGTCCGGACCGCTGCTCGGCGCGCTGCTGACGGAGTGGAACCTGTTCGGTCTCGAGTGGCGGCCCATCTTCCTGATCAACCTGCCGGTCGGCGTCGTCGCCTTCCTGCTCGGCCGCCGCTACATCACCGAGTCCCGCGCGCCGAAGGCGCTGAAGCTGGACCTGGTCGGCGTCGCCCTGGTGACCCTCGGCCTGCTGATGCTGCTCTACCCGCTCACCCGTGGCCGTGAGCTGCACTGGCCGCTGTGGGGCCACCTGTGCATGGCGGGCGCGCTCGTGGTGTTCGCGGCGCTGGTGGCGTACGAGCGGCGCAAGGCGGCCCGCGACGGCTCCCCGCTGATCGAGCTGTCGCTGTTCAAGGTCAAGAGCTTCGCCGCCGGCATCGCCGTGCAGACCGTCTTCGGTGTCGCACTCGGCATCTTCTTCCTGGTCTGGACGCTGTACATGCAGTTCGGCCTCGGCTGGAGCCCGCTGCGGGCCGGCCTGACCGGTGTGCCGTTCTCGCTCGCGGTGTCCACGGCGGCCGGGATGTCGGTGCAGAAGCTGGTCCCGCGGTTCGGCCGCAAGGTGCTCCAGGCGGGTGCGCTGGTGATGGCGGCGGGTGTCCTCCTCTACGTCTGGGAGGCCCACCGGTACGGCCTCGCCATCGCCTCCTGGCAGATGGCCCTCCCGCTGGTCGTCATGGGGGCCGGCATGGGGCTGATCGTCGCCCCGCTGACGGACGCGGTGCTCTCGGAGGTCCCGCGCGAGCACGCCGGATCGGCGTCCGGCCTCATCAACACCGTGCAGCAGATGGGCAACGCGCTCGGCCTCGGGCTGGTGTCCGTGGTGTTCTTCGGGGTGATCGGCGACCGGCTGACGCGTGCCCAGGTGGGCCCGGCCTTCGTGCACGCCTTCCAGCACGCGCTGTGGTGGGTCGCCGGGATCCTGGGCGTGATCTTCCTGCTGATGTCCGCCCTCCCGAAGCGTCCGGCGCAGCACGTGGAGGGCGCGCCGGACGACGAGCTCCCGGCGACCGAGCGGGAGCCCGAGCTGGTGGGCTGAGACCGGCAGGCAGCACGAGGGCCCGGCACCGCACAGGTGCCGGGCCCTCCGTCGTCCGCTCAGACACGGACACACGGACACAGGGACACATGGACACGCTCGGAAGTCCGTTCATGCCCGATTCAAATCCGAACCTGTTTACTTCCGGGAAATCGGCGCGTAGCCTCGAATCGAAACCACACGTTCGGGCATCAGTCGGAGGCGAACGGACATGTACGCACCGGAGCGGCAGCAGGAGATCCTCCGGATCGCCCGTGACGGCGGCCGGGTGGACGTGCTGTCGCTGGCCGAGGAGTTCCAGGTGACGGCGGAGACGATCCGCCGCGATCTGAAGGCCCTCGACCGCGCGGGCCTGGTGCGCCGGGTGCACGGGGGCGCCATCCCGGCCGGACGCCTCGACTTCGAGCCCGATCTCACGGAACGCGAGTCCACCGCCGCCGACGAGAAGGACCGCATCGCCAAGGCGGCCCTCGCCGAGCTGCCCGTCGAGGGCACCCTGGTCCTCGACGCCGGTACGACCGTGGCACGCCTGGCCGCCGCCGTCCCGCTGGAGGCCTCCCTCACCGTGGTCACCCACAGCCTGCCGATCGCGGCCCGCCTCGCCGATCACCCGGGCATCCAGCTCCACCTGGTCGGCGGCCGGGTACGGCACCGCACGCGCGCCGCCGTCGACGCCTGGGCCCTGCGCGCCTACGCCGAGATCCGCGCCGACGTCGCGTTCGTCGCCGCCAACGGCTTCTCCGTGGAGCACGGTCTGACCACCCCCGACCTCGCCGAGGCGGCGGTCAAGCGCGCGGCCGTCGCCGCCGCCCGCCGCGTCGTGCTGCTCGCCGACTCCGCCAAGCACGGCCAGGAGCACTTCGCCCGCTTCGGCGGCCTGAACGACGTGGACCTGCTGATCACCGACAGCGGGCTGAGCCCCGAGGACAGCGCCGCCATCGAGCGCGGCGGCACGGAAGTGGTGCGCGCATGATTCTCACCGTCACCCCCAACCCCTCCCTCGACCGCACCTACGAGGTCCACGCCCTGGAGCGGGGCGAGGTCATCCGCGCCGAGACCGAGCGCACCGACCCGGGCGGCAAGGGCGTGAACGTCTCACGTGCCGTCGCGGCCGCCGGCCGGCGCACCGTCGCGGTGCTGCCCCTGGGCGGCGCGGCGGGAGCCCTCGTCGCCGAACTGCTCGACGCCCAGGGCATCGAGGTCGCGCCGGTCGCGATCGCCGGGACCACCCGGTCCAACATCGCGCTCGTCGAGGTGGACGGGGTGCTGACGAAGATCAACGCTCCCGGCCCCAAGCTGTCGCCCGCCGAGCAGGAACTCCTCCTGGACACCGTCCGCGCGCAGTCCCCGGGCGCCGGCTGGATCGCCTGCTGCGGGAGCCTGCCCCGCGGGCTCGCGCCCTCCTGGTACGCCGACCTCGTGGCCCGGGCGCACGCGGCGGGCGTCCGCATCGCCCTGGACACCTCGGGGCGTGCGCTGCTCGAAGCGCTGCGCGCGCGGCCGGACGTGGTGAAGCCCAACGCCGCGGAACTCGCGGAAGCGGTCGGGCGCTCCCTGGCGACCGTGGGCGACGCGGTGAAGGCGGCCGAGGAACTGCGCGGCATGGGCGCGCGCGCCGTGCTCGCGAGCCTGGGCGCCGACGGTCAGTTGCTCGTGGACGCCGCCGGCACCTGGTTCGGCAGCGCCCGCGTGGACGCCGTACGCAGCAACGTCGGCGCGGGTGACTCCTCCCTCGCCGGCTTCCTGATCGCCGGCGGCAGCGGCCCCGGGGCGCTGGCCTCCGCCGTCGCCCACGGCGCCGCCGCCGTCCGGCTCCCCGGCAGCGTGATGCCCACCCCGGCCGACCTGGACCCGGCCGCGGTCACCGTCACGGACGACGTCCCGATGGACCGCGAACTGACGGAGCCGGTGTCATGAACACCGGGGCCGCACCGGGCCTGACGGCACACGAGGCTCCGCTCTGCTTCGTGGACCCGCTCGAACCAACCGCCCCCGGGAGGCGGGGACTCCCCGGCCCCGCCTGCGCCGGACCCGATCCCGCCGTCTGCCCCCGCAGCACCCCCGTCCCCACCCCCGCCCACGTCACCCACCGGGCGATACGCGTGCAGAGGAGCCCGCGATGAGCGACATGATCACCGCGGACCTGGTCGATCTCGACCTGTCCGCCGACACGAAGGAAGCGGCGGCGCGCGCCCTCGCCGAGCGCATGGTGAGCCTGGGCCGGGTGACCGACCTGGAGGGCTTCCTCGCCGACGTCGCCGCCCGCGAGGCACAGATGCCGACCGGCCTGGACGGTGGCATCGGCATCCCGCACTGCCGCAGCGCCCACGTCACCGAGCCGACGCTCGGCTTCGGCCGCAGCTCCGCCGGGATCGACTTCGGCGCCCCCGACGGGCCGGCCGACCTGATCTTCCTGATCGCGGCCCCGGCCGGCGCCGACGACGCCCATCTGACGATCCTCTCCTCCCTGGCCCGGCAGCTGATGAACACCGAGTTCACGGACGCGCTGCGGTCGGCGCAGGACGCGCGGACCGCGACCGCGCTGATCCGCGGGGAGGAGGCGCCCGCCGCCACGGCCGAGGGCGCCGGGGAAGACACCGCCGCGGCGTCGGGGGCGGCCTCCGCCGACGCCGCGGCGGGCAGCACCGTACAGGACACGGCCGCACCGGCACCGGCGCCCGCGGCGGTGCCGGCTCCGGCACCTGGCCCGGCGGCCGCCGGGACCGCTGATGCCACGGCAGGCGCCACGGAGGGCTCCGCGGTGAGTGCCGCCGAGGGCGGGGCCGGCGGGTCCGGTGCCGCTGAGCGGCCGTTCCGGGTCGTCGCCGTCACCTCCTGCCCGACCGGCATCGCCCACACCTACATGGCGGCCGAGTCGCTGGAGAACGCGGGCCGCGAGGCCGGCGTCGAGGTCGTCGTCGAGACGCAGGGCTCGGCCGGCTTCACCCGGCTCGACCCCGCGGTGATCGCGGCGGCGGACGGCGTGATCTTCGCGCACGACGTCCCCGTGCGCGACAAGGACCGCTTCGCGGGCAAGCCGACGGTCGACGTCGGGGTGAAGGCGGGGATCAACCGCGCCGCCGAGCTGATCGGCGAGGTGCGCGGCAAGGCGGAGCGCGGCGAGGCCACCTCGGGCGCGGCACCCGCCACCCCCGTGGAGCGGGCCGGTGACTCCACCGAGGGCTACGGCACCAAGCTGCGCAAATGGCTGATGAGCGGCGTGAGTTACATGGTCCCGTTCGTCGCCGCGGGCGGTCTGCTGATCGCCCTCGGCTTCGCGATCGGCGGCTACACCGTCAACAAGGCGCCCTCGGTGATGGACCACTTCCTGTGGACCCAGGCCGACAGCTGGGGCGCGCTGCTGTACCAGATCGGTGTGGTGTCCTTCGGGTTCCTGGTCCCGGTCCTGGCCGGGTACATCGCCTACGGCATGGCCGACCGCCCCGGACTCGTCCCCGGCTTCGTCGGCGGCGCGATCGCCCTGACCATCAACGCCGGTTTCCTGGGCGGCCTGGTGGCCGGTCTGGTCGCCGGCGGGGTGGTGATGGCGATCCAGAGGGCGCGCATCCCGGCGGCCCTGCGCGGCATCATGCCGGTGGTGGTGATCCCGTTGATCTCCTCGGCGATCGTCGGGTTCCTGATGTTCGTCGTGATCGGCAAGCCCATCGCGGCCGCCCAGAAGGGCATGACCGACTGGCTGAACGGCCTCACCGGCACCAACGCGATCCTGCTCGGCGCGCTGCTCGGCCTGATGATGTGCTTCGACCTCGGCGGACCGGTGAACAAGGTGGCCTACACCTTCGCCACCGCCGGCATCGCGGTCGCCAGCCCGAGCGACTCCGCGATGAAGATCATGGCCGCGGTCATGGCGGCCGGCATGGTCCCGCCGCTGGCGATGGCCCTGGCCACGACCGCCCGCGGCCGGCTCTTCACCCAGACCGAGCGCGAGAACGGCAAGGCCGCCTGGGTGCTGGGCGCCTCCTTCATCTCCGAGGGCGCCATCCCGTTCGCCGCCGCCGACCCGCTGCGGGTCATCCCCTCCGCGATGGTGGGCGGCGCCCTCACCGGCGCCCTGTCGATGACCTTCGGCGCCACCCTGCGCGCCCCTCACGGCGGCATCTTCGTGGTCCCGCTGATCGGCAACCCGTTCTTCTACCTGATCGCCATCGCGGCCGGTGTGTGCGTCACCACCGCCCTGGTCGTCGTCCTCAAGGGCATGCGCAAGCAGGCCCCCGAGGCCACCGCCGCCGGCACCGACCCCGCCGCGGGGCCGGCCACGGCGGCGCGGGACGCCGAGCACACGGTGGCCGCCTGACGGCACCGCCGCCTCTTGTCCCTTTGGCGCACTGTGAGTTGTTCACGGCACCTGCGAGATACGTCACGGTCCGGGACCAAAGTCCCGGACCGTGGTGTGTACTGGGGCGTATGCCTGCGCACGTCTCGACTCTTCAGCTGATCGGCCTGGCCGCGCTCACCGTGGCCGGGCTGGCCTGGGCCGTCGTGGTGATGCGCCTGCTGCGCCGTGCCCGCGTCGAGGCCGTCGCCGAATGGCAGGCCGCGGCCGTGCTGCCGGCGCTGCCGGAACAGCCCAAGGCCGGTCCCGCGCGCGAGTCGGTCGAGCTGACCCCGGCCGAACAGGACGCCTTCGCGGGCCTGATACGGCGAATCGGCGACCGCTGACCCGCCCGGCCCGCTAGGACTGCCGGGCCGCGCGCCGGTCCATGGCGTCGCGGGCCGCGTCCTCCGTCGCGTAGACCTCGCACATGTGCCGTCCGTCGGGGGTCGCCGTGTGCTCGACCTCCCACAGCGAGATCTCCCGGCCGTCGGGCAGCAGGAACGCGTGCTCGTACAGCGCGAAGCTCAGCCCCGCGCGGGCGGACCGCCCGCACCGGCCGAACGCCTGGGTGATCTGGTGCGCGGCCGCCGTCGCCAGCAGCGCCGCCGTCTCCTCGCCCGGCCGGTCATGGTTCTCCGCGCGGCGCAGCACCCGGCGGGCGTGGTCCGCGGAGTCGTCCGGCGCGTAGACGTGCCGGGGCTCGGGGACCGCCCAGAGCTGCGTCAGCGCGGGCAGCTCGAAGTCCGGCGCCTCCGGCGGCAACGGGAGCCGGGAGGTGGCCGCGTGCAGCTCCTCCTCGTCCACGTACACCTCGTGCTGGGCGTCGCCGCCCGGGGCGGTGTTGTGCACCAGCTCCCACAGGGTCACCGGCGAGCCGTCCGCCAGCAGCCAGGTGTGCCGGTACGTCTCGCGGTGCAGGCCCGCGCTGTGGTGGGCGGAGAGCAGGCAGCTGTCGTGCGCCAGCGCGCAGTCGAGCCGCCGTATCACCTCGTCGGGCAGCTCGAAGGAGTTCAGGGCACGGCCGAGAAGCCGCGCGAGGTGCTCCTCCGGAGACTCGGGCGACTCGGCTGGTTCGTACGCTGCCGTCTCGTACGGAACGCTCAAGGCTTCTCCCGGCGTTGCTGCATGTCACCTAGTGGGTGCATACCGTAGCCCCTCGGTCGGACATCGTGTCCCCGAACCGAGAAAACGTATGCCGGGAAAACGCGAGGGCCGCGCGAATAGTTCCCGTGCGGCCCCACGTACCGTCAAAACCCGCCGTTCAGAGGGCACTTCCCGCGGTCCAGGCGCTCCACGCCATGTTCCAGCCGTTGAGCCCGTTGTCCGGCGAGACCGTCCTGTCCGGGGAGTTCTTCACGATCACGACGTCCCCGACGAGCGAGTTGTCGTAGAACCACTTGGCCGTCGTGGCGCCCTGCGCGCCCTGCACGTCCGCCAGGCCCACGCAGCCGTGGCTGGTGCCCTCCCGGCCGAAGGGCGGGTTGCCCTTGTTGTACCAGTAGTTGCCGTGGATGAAGGTGCCGGACGAGGTCAGGCGCATGGCGTGCGGCACGTCCGAGATGTCGTACTCCCCGCCGAAGCCGACCGTCGAGCCGTTCATCCGCGTCTGCACGAACTTCTCGGAGATCACCATCTGCCCGTTGTACGTGGTGTGCTGCGGGCTGCCGGCGGAGATCGGCACCGTCTTGAGCGTCCTGCCGTCCCGCACCACCGTCATGGTCTGCGTGCGGGCGTCGACCGTGGAGACCTGGGCGCGCCCGACCGTGAACGACACGGTCTTCTTCTGCACCCCGTAGACGCCGTTCGCGCCCCGCACGCCGTCCAGGTCGATCCTCATCGTGACCTTGGAGCCGGCCTTCCAGTACTCCTGCGGCCGGAAGTCCAGCCGACGGTCCCCGAACCAGTGCCCGACGACCTGCTGGCCGCTGCTGGTGCCGACCGTGATGTGCGACTGCACGGCCTTCTTGTCGGTGATGGACTTGTCGAAGGTGAACGACACCGGCATGCCCACGCCGACCGTGGTGCCGTTGTCCGGGGTGTAGGTGCCGATGAAGCTGTTCGCCGAGGTGACGGTGGTGAAGATGGAGTTGGCCGCCGCGGTGTGTCCCCCGGCGTCCTTGGCGGTCGCGGCGATCTCGTACTTCGTCCCGCGCTCCAGCCGCGCCTTCGGCTTCCAGCTCGCGCCGTCGGCCGATATCGCCCCCGGCACCGCCTGCCCGGATCCCGCCACGGTCATCTTCACGTCCGTCAGCTTCCCGCCGCTGACCTTCACGCCGGTGGCGTTGATGGACGCGTTCGTCGCCCCGTCCTTCGCCGAGATCGTGATCGTGGCCGCCGACGTCTGCGACGACTTGCCGCCGCCGTTGCCGTTGTCGTCGGTCGCGCTGGCGTCGCCGCCGCATGCGGTGAGGGTCAGGCTGCCGACCATCAGGGCGGCACAGGCCAGCAGTGCGCGCCGCGCTGCGAGGTCCGGCGTAGTCACGGGCTGCTCCAGGTTCGTGTGAGGTGGGTGATCCGCTCCAGTGCGTGGGAAGAGAGGGACAGCGGCCGGGGCAAGGTTCCACCCCGGGCCCGAGAACGCCGTTGCGTGACAGAACCGCGACAATCAGGACCCCTTCGGGTCCTTTTGCCCCCGGGGCGCCCGCCGGGTGCCTACCGGCCGTCGCCGTACAGCTCCCGGTACGACGGCCACGCTCCGCCCGGCCCCTCGACCGGCTCGGCGGCGCGCACGGCACGGACGATCGCCCGGGTCACCAGGTCCGCGCCCGCCGCCAGGATCTCGTTGAGCGCCGACGGGTCCGCGGTGCCGAGCGGCCGCGCCCCCGTCGCCAGCGCGAACACCGTGTCGCCGTCGTGCAGCAGGTGCACCGGTCGTACGGCGCGTGCGATGCCGTCGTGTGCCGTGCCCGCCATCTTCTGCGCCTGCGCCTTCGTGAGGCCGGCGTCGGTCGCGACCACCGCGAGCGTCGTGTTCAGCGGCGGCAGCGTCGTGCGGGAGGCCACCTCGTCGAGGCGCCTGCGCGCGGCCTCGTGCACGGCCCGCTCCGGGTAGGCCACCCGGCCCTGGAAGAACTCCCCGTACAGCGCGCCCGTCTCCGGGTCGGCCACCGCGCCCGCGGAGTTCACGACCACCAGGGCCGCCACGGTGACGCCCGAGCCGAGGACCGTGCTCGCGGTCCCCACCCCGCCCTTGAGCCGCCCCGCCACCGCGCCCGTGCCCGCGCCCACGCACCCCTCGGGCACGGCCGCGCCCGGTGCGCCGGCCGCCGCGTCCTCCACCGCCGCGCGCCCCGTCGCCGCGTCCGGCCGGGCCCGGAAGTCGCCACCGCGCCCCAGGTCGAAGACGCACGCGGCCGGGACCACCGGTACGACGTGCGCCGGACCGGGCCCGACCCGCACCCCGCGCCCCCGCTCCTCCAGCCAGGCCATGACGCCCGACGCCGCGTCGAGCCCGTACGCGCTGCCGCCGGTCAGCACGACGGCGTCCACCCGCTGCACCACGTTGCGCGGGTCGAGGGCGTCGGTCTCCTTGGTACCGGGGCCGCCTCCGCGCACGTCCACCGCGGCGACGGCGCCGCCCTCCGGCGCGAGGACGACCGTGGTGCCGGTGAGCCGGCCCTCGCCGGTCCGGGTGGCGTGGCCCACCCGCAGCCCGGCGACATCCGTCAGAGCGTCAACTGTCATGGGGCCAGTCTGGCCCACCCCCGTGCGGCGTCAGGGGAGTTCAGCGGGCGGACCCCGCCTCGGCCGCGTGCCGTCGGCGGAAGGCCCCGTGGGCCGTCAGCGAGACCCCGACGGCCACCGCGGCCGCCGACACGAGCCCCGCCGCCAGGACCGCCCAGAAGCCCAGGAAGGTGCAGCAGACCACCAGCAGCGCGGTCCCGGGAAGCACCAGCTGCTGGGCGATGCCCATCTTGAAGTGCCGCGCGTGCAGCCCCCACACCGTCAGCAGGTACAGCGCCGTCGGCAGGGTCACCGCCGCCGAGGCGGCCAGCGCCGAGATCTGCGCCTTGCCGACCGCCTGCTCCACCGCCACCTCCAGACCCGCGCCGATCGCGGCCGCCGAGGCGAAGATCAGATAGTGGCCGTAGCCCCACAGGAACGCCTGCGCGTTGGAACGCAGATGGACGTGGATGGGCACCGCGAAGTAGATCCACCAGGCCGAGAAGACGATCAGCAGACCGCCCGCCGCGATCGGCAGCAGCTCGCCCAGCGCGTCGTGCTCGCCCACCGCCGACTTCACGGCGACCGTCGCCGCGGCGATCGTCTCGCCGAGCACGATGATGGTGAACAGGCCGTACCGCTCGGCGATGTGGTGCGGATGCCAGGACGTCTCGTGGTGCCGCTCCGCGAACAGCGGCACGCACAGCTCCACGACCGCCATCACCAGGAACACCCAGACCCGGGCGGGACCGGGCAGCAGCACCAGCCCCAGCCAGCCGACCTGGCACAGCAGCACACCGCCCGCGTATCTGAGCGCGGCGGTCCGCTCCCGCCCCTCGGCCGACCGCGCCGCTCTCAGCCACTGCGCGGCCATCGCCAGCCGCATGATCACGTACCCGAGCCAGACCACCAGGTAGTCGTGCTGCTGGAACGCCCGCGAGACACCCGCGGCCAGCACCAGCACGCCGGCGATCTGGACCAGGGTCACGACCCGGTAGAGCGCGTCGTCGTTGTCGTACGCCGAGGCGAACCAGGTGAAGTTCATCCACGCCCACCAGATGGCGAAGAACACCAGCGCGTAGTTCAGGATCCCCTCGCCCGGATGCCCTCCGGCCACGGCGTGCACGAGCTGCGCGCCGGCCTGGGCGATGGCCACGACGAAACACAGGTCGAAGAAGAGCTCGAGCGGTGACGAGACGCGGTGCGCCTCGTGGCGGCCGCGCGCGGTGAGCCGCCGCAGGGGCCCCTCGGACTGCGCACCCGGTGAGGCGGGCGCCGGAGCGGAACTCGACGTCATGCCTCCCAGCACAGCAGAAAACCCCGGCGAAATCTTGTGAACGCTTTCACAAGGGCTGGGTGGGCCGTCCGGGCCGCACCCGAGGAGGTCCGGGCCCGCGCCGTACCCTTGACGCATGAGTACAGTCCCCGCCCCCGAGCCGCGCGACCCGAAGACGGCGCTGGTCTTCGACGACCCGCTGAGCCAGCAGTCCTCGGACGACACCGACCGCGGGTGGGGCGAGCGCCCGGACGGCCGGGACAGCGCCGCCGACCTCAAGCGCTTCCTCGACGAGATGCCGCCCCACCACATCTGAGCCGCACGGGGCGGCCCCGCTAGCGGATGTCGCGCTCCATACCGCGCTGCGCGAGCAGCGCGTCGCGGATCTCCTTGAGGAGCTCCAGCTCGGTCACCTCCATGACCTCCTGCGTGCCCATGCGCGCCTTCTTGCGGGCCTCCTGCCGCGCCAGGTACTTCGACATGGGCAGGACCATCAGGAAGTACACGACGCCCGCGGTGATCACGAACGTCAGCGTGGCGCCGATGACCGAGCCCCACATGATCAGTACACCGCTCTTGGCCGACCCGTCCGCGTTCACGACGCACGGTTCCTTCAGGCAGGAGTGGTAGTGGTCCAGGTTCTGCGTGCCGATCGCTCCGACCAGCGGGTTGATGAGCCCCTTCACGACCGAGTTGACGATGTTCGTGAAGGCGGCGCCGATGACCACCGCGACTGCCAGATCGACGACGTTCCCGCGCATCAGGAAGGCCTTGAAGCCCTGCCAGACGCTCGGTTCCTTCTTCGCGCTCACCTCGGGGACTCTCCTCGTATGCACAGGCTGTGGAACGAAACGCTCCGCAACCTACGCCACCATGCCGCCATCCTGTCGAATTTCCGGGCTCGATCGGGCGACGGTGCGGCGTGTCACCGTGCACACGGCCAGGACCGGTCAGCACAGCGTCACCGCGAGCCGTGCCGTGGCACTGGCGCCGACGAGCCGGGCCGCCGAGCCGCGCGGCACCGTGAGCACGACCAGCGCCCCGCCCCCGCCGGAGCCCCCGTCCGTGCCGGCCAGGCCCTCAAGGCGGTCCGGCACCTCTCTCACCCGCACCCCGCGCGCCAGCACCCGGGCGTCGCCCCCGGTCGCCGGATCCCCGGCGGCGATGACGTCGACCCGGTCGCCGGGCCGGAGCAGCCGGACGGTGGCGGCGTCGGCGATCCGCACCGGCGCCGTCACCATGTCGCCCGCCCGGTGGTGCCGTCCCGGCGGCTCCACGGCCGGCCGGCCCGGGGCACGGGCGGAGGGGTGCGGCGGCGCGCCGGTCCGCGGACCCGCCGCGACGAGCGCGGCGGCGGTCACCGCCAGGCCGGCCGCCAGGGCGCGCCCGCGCCGGTGCGCCAGCCGCTGCAACCGGTACCGCCCGCCGCGCACCCGCACCGGACCGAACGGCGGGACCTCACAGGTCGCCGGAGCGTCGGTGCCCGGCGGGCGCGGCAGACGGAACGGAACCGGTCCGTGAGCGGGGGAGGGGAAAGGAGAGGGTGTGGGAGCGGGGGAGAGGGCGGGAGGCGTCGGGGACGACGAGGTCGAGGGCATGGGGTGTCACCACCTGCGACGAGGGCCTGGGCTTGCCCTGCCACGATGGCGCCCCGCGCCGATCCCCGCCGGAGCCCGTGCACCACCCGCCGGTTGTGGAAAACCCCGCCCCCCGAACCGGTGAACCCCGTCGGCGGGCCACGGAGACGAAACGACTACGGCAGGGGGAAGCCCGGGTCCATCCCGCCGAGGGCGTTCACGCACAGGCAGTCCCGCGCCGCGGTCTCCGGCAGCGCCGCCACGGCGTCGAACAGCACACCCCGCAGCCGGTCCACGTTCGCCGCGAACACCCGCAGCACCTCCTCGTGCGAGACGCCCTCGCCCGTCTCGGCGCCCGCGTCCAGGTCGGTGACCAGGGTCAGCGAGGTGTAGCAGAGCTCCAGCTCACGGGCGAGCGCCGCCTCGGGGTGGCCCGTCATGCCCACCACCGACCAGCCCTGCGCCTGGTGCCAGAGCGATTCGGCGCGGGTCGAGAAGCGCGGGCCCTCGACGACGACCAGCGTGCCGCCGTCCACCGGCTCCCAGTCCCGTCCGCGCGCCGCCTTCAGTGCGGCGGCCCGCCCGGTGGGGCAGTAGGGGTCGGCCATGGACACGTGCACCACGTGCGGCACCGTGCCGTCCGGCAGCGGGAGTCCGTCGAAGTAGGTCCCGGTCCGGGACTTCGTCCGGTCCGCGAACTGGTCGGGCACGAGCAGGGTGCCCGGGCCGTACTCGGGGCGCAGCCCGCCCACCGCGCAGGGGCCGAGGACCTGCCGGACGCCGACCGAGCGCAGCGCCCAGAGGTTGGCGCGGTAGTTGATGCGGTGGGGCGGCAGGTGGTGGCCGCGGCCGTGCCGGGGCAGGAAGGCCACCCGCCGGCCGGCGATCTCGCCGAGGAAGAGGGAGTCGCTGGGCTGCCCGTAGGGGGTGTCCACCTGGACCTCGGTCACGTCGTCGAGGAACGAGTAGAAACCCGAGCCCCCGATCACGCCGATCTCTGCGTTCGCCATGACGAGCACCCTAGTCGCCTGCCGCACCGGCGGGGAGGCGTGCCCGGGTACGCCTCAGGCCCCGCGTCCGACGACGGCGGGGCCCGGGAAGCGGGATGTCAGGCCGCGGAGCTGCTGGAGGAGCTCGACGACGAGGACGACGAGCTCGACGACGCCGACGACGTCGAGGAAGCCGACGAGGAGGACGACTTCGAGTCGGACGACGACGAGCCGGCCGGCTTGGAGGCCGGGCTGCTGCTCGACGTGGAGCCGCGGGAGTCGTTGCGGTAGAAGCCGGAGCCCTTGAAGACGATGCCGACGGCGGAGAACACCTTCTTCAGGCGGCCACCGCAGTTGGGGCACTCGGTCAGGGCGTCGTCGGTGAACTTCTGCACCGCCTCGAGGCCCTCGCCGCACTCGGTGCACTGGTACTGGTAGGTCGGCACTGTCTTCCTCCTGGCACTCTCACTCGATGAGTGCTAACGACGATCCATAGTGACGTATTCCAGGGCTTCAGTCCACCGTCACCGGTACGCGGTGACCGACGCCACGCGCGACGGTCCGGTTCCGGGCCGGGGTGACCAGCCGCGAACGCAGGGCCACGAGGGTGGCCAGCGCGAGCAGGGTGCCGGCCATCGGCACCAGGAATCCGGCGCCGCCCCACAGCCGGTCCTCCAGCTGTCCGGCGACCGTGACGGCGGCCGCCTGGCCCAGCGCCACGGCGCCGGTCAGCCAGGTGAACGCCTCGGTGCGGGCGCCGGCCGGGACGAGGCCCTCGACCAGGGTGTAGCCGGTGATCAGGGCCGGGGCGATGCACATGCCGACCAGCAGGCCGAGGCCGGCCAGCAGCAGGACCGAGTGCGCCGTCCACAGCGCGGCGGCGGTCAGGGCGAGCCCCGTGTAGCCGACGAGCAGGCGCCGCTGCGGGGCCGCCTTCCAGGCGATGGCGCCGCAGGCGACGCCGGAGAGCATGTTGCCCGCGGCGAAGACGCCGTACAGGACGCCGTTCAGACCGGGCTCGCCGATCGACTCGGTGAACGCGGCCAGCGACACCTGCATGCCGCCGAAGACCGACCCGATGCCGAGGAACGTCACGACCAGGACCCGCACGCCTGGGACGCGCAGCGCGGAGGTGTGCTCCACGCGCGCGTGGCCGCCCTCGACGGCGGTCACCGGCGGCTGCGTGCTCTTCTGCGCGGCGAACAGCAGACCGCCGACGAGGGTGAGCGCGGCCTCGGTGACCAGGCCGGCGGACGGGGTCACCGTCGTGCACAGCGCGGTCGCCAGCAGCGGCCCGAAGACGAAGGTCAGCTCGTCCGTGACGGACTCGAAGGCCGCCGCGGTGCTCATCAGGGGCGAGCCCTGGAGCCGGACGCCCCAGCGGGCGCGCACCATGGGGCCGACCTGCGGCACCGAGGCGCCGGTCGGGACGGCGGCCGCGAACAGCGCCCACAGCGGCGCGTGCGCCAGCGCGAGTGCCGTCAGGGAGAGGCCGGACACCGCGTGCACCAGGACGCCGGGGATCAGGACGGCGCGCTGCCCGTAGCGGTCGGCGAGACGGCCGCTGTAGGGCGCGAACAGCGCCATGGAGACACCGGTGGCGGCCGCGGCGGCGCCGGCGGCGCCGTACGAGCCGGTGGTGTGCTGCACGAGCAGCACGATGGAGATGGTGAGCATCGCGAACGGCTGGCGTGCCGCGAAGCCGGGGAGCAGGAACGTCCAGGCGCCGCGGGTGCGCAGCAGCTGTCCGTAGCCCGGTCGGGAGGAGGACGACGGGTTCTCCGCCGCCTCGCTGGTGACCGTGGACGCCACGGCCCGTGCCTTTCTACCGCCTGGTAGCGCGCCCGTGCGGGGGCGCCGAGAGCTGTCCTCTTGCGCGGAACTGCGGTAGATACCGGTGCCACTGCGGAGGGCGTTCCGGCCGCCATACGGTCGCGCCAGCTCTGCGTCAGGCAGAGTTGGTTCGATCAGGGTGCGCCTTCATACTACAGGGATCAAGAGCTTGTGCCCCTGTGAAAAGGCGCACCCCGGCGGGCGTCCGCCTGTGAAGGCAGCGCATGCGCGCCCTCAGCGCGAGCCCGCCCCGCTCGTCCCGAGCCAGTCGGCCAGTTTGCCGCCGTGGGCGACGGCGCGCAGCCGCCGTTCCGCGGCGTCGCGGACCGGGTCGGTGGCCACCACGAGGAGTTCGTCGGCGTGCCGCAGCACCGTCGTGGGCAGCGGGACGAACGACTTCCCCTCCCGCACGACCAGCGTGACGGCGGCTCCGGGTGGCAGCCGCAGCTCGTTGACCTCGACGCCGTTCATCCGCGAGCCCTCGGGGATGGAGACGGACAGCAGGTGCCCACGCAGCCGCTCCAGGGGTGCCGACTCGATGCCGAGGTCGGACGCCTCGCCCTGCTCGCCCAGCCGCAGCTTGCGGGCCAGCCAGGGCAGTGTCGGCCCCTGGATGAGGGTGTAGACGACGACCAGCACGAAGACGATGTTGAAGATGCGCCGGCTGCCCACGACGCCGTTCACCATGGGGATGGTGGCCAGGATGACGGGCACGGCGCCGCGCAGGCCCGCCCACGACATCAGGACCTGCTCCTGCCAGGGCACCCGGAACGGGGCCAGGCTGAGGACCACGCTCAGTGGGCGCGCGACCATGGTCAGCACCAGCCCGATGACCAGCGCGGGCAGGATGTCGTCGCCCAGCTCGTGCGGGGTGACCAGCAGGCCGAGCACGACGAACATGCCGATCTGCGCGATCCAGCCGAGCCCCTCGGCGAAGCCGCGGGTGGCGGGCCAGTGCGGCAGCTTGGCGTTGCCGAGCACCATCGAGGCCAGGTAGACGGCGAGGAAGCCGCTGCCGTGCGCCAGGGCGCCGCCGGCGTACGCGGTGACGGCGATGGCCATCACGGCGATCGGGTACAGACCCGAGGCGGGCAGTGCCACGTGCCGCAGCGCCCAGGAGCCGATCCAGCCCACCGCGAGGCCGACGGCCGCCCCGATGGCCAGCTCCAGGGCTATCTCGCCGACCAGGGTGTACCAGTGCTCGACCGGGCCCGCCTGGGAGAAGGCGACGACCAGGATGACGACCGGGGCGTCGTTGAAGCCGGACTCCGCCTCCAGGGTGCCCGTCACGCGCGCGGGGAGCGGGATGCGCCGCAGCACGGAGAAGACCGCCGCCGCGTCCGTCGACGACACCACGGCCCCGACGATGAGCGCCTGCCGCCACTCCAGCCCGACCAGGTAATGGGCGCCGGCCGCCGTGACGCCGACACTGACCGCGACTCCCGCCGTCGCCAGGACCGACGCGGACGACAGGACCGGCCTGACCTCCTTCCACTTCGTGCCCAGACCGCCCTCGGCGAGGATCACGACCAGGGCCGCGTATCCCATCACCTGGGTCACTTCGGCGCTGTTGAAGTGGATGTGCCCGATGCCGTCCTGGCCCATGAGGACGCCGATCCCCAGGTAGACGAGCAGGCTGGGGAGCCCGCTGCGGGAGGAGATCCGGACCGCCGCGACGGCGACGAGCAGGACGAGGGAGCAGACGAGCAGGAGCTGGTTGAGGTGGTGGACAGTCAGCGGCGGTTCCCTTCCTTGGCACGCGCGGGGCACGCGCGGGCTCCCGTACACAAGACCCGAGGCTGCGGCGCACCGCACCCAAGTACTTCGTTACCTTACCTAATTCTTGACGCTTTCTTGACGCTTCGCGGGGCAAGATCGAACGCTCGTGCGCGCTGGTTCCCGACTCCGCGTCAAGCGGGACAGGGCCCTGCGCCTATGGTTGCTCCCAGCGCTCATTCAAAGTCACAGCCCGACCTGCCGCTCGCGTTAGGACAGCAAGGACAGCGATGCCCCCCAACACCACCGCCACAACGGGTGACACCGCCACGACCGGTGCCACGCCCGTCAAGTCCGGCAGGAAGAAGGGGCGCAAAGCCCGACTCCTCGTGCTGGTCCTGGTCCTGGCCCTCGTCGGAGGCGTCGCCTACGGGGCGTACTGGTCGATCAGCACCGTCCGCGCCTCCTTCCCGCAGACCCAGGGCACGATCACGCTCGACGGCCTCTCCGGGCCCGTCGACGTGAAGCGGGACGGCAACGGCATCCCGCAGATCTACGCCTCCTCCGACGCGGACCTGTTCATGGCGCAGGGCTACGTCCAGGCGCAGGACCGGTTCTACGAGATGGACGTGCGCCGGCACATGACCTCCGGGCGCCTGTCGGAGATGTTCGGCAAGGGCCAGGTCAAGAACGACGAGTTCTTGCGCACCCTCGGCTGGGACCGCATCGCCGAGCAGGAGTACGACACCAAGCTGTCGTCCTCCACCAAGGCGTACCTGCGGGCCTACGCCAAGGGTGTCAACGCCTACCTCAAGGGCCGGAGCGGCAAGGACATCTCCCTGGAGTACGCGGCGCTGGGCCTGACCAACGACTACAAGCCGCAGCAGTGGACCCCGATCGACTCGGTCTCCTGGCTGAAGGCGATGGCCTGGGACCTGCGCGGCAACATGCAGGACGAGGTCGACCGCGCGCTGATGACCAGCCGTCTCGGCCCGCAGCAGATCCAGGACCTGTACCCGCGGTACCCGTACAGCCGCCACAAGCCGATCGTGCAGGAGGGCCAGTACAGCGAGCTGACCCACTCCTTCCAGCAGAGCGGCAGCGGCTCCACCGGCGCGACCGGCTCCACCGGCACGACGGGCACGACCGGGACCACCGGCACGACGGGCACCACCGGTACGACGGGCACGACCGGCTCCACGTCGTCCGGTGCCTCGGCCTCGACCTCGTCGGGTTCGGCGCTCACCAGCCAGCTCGCGGGTCTCTACAAGGTCCTGGACGACGTGCCGACGGCCGTCGGAGTGAACGGCCAGGGCATCGGCTCCAACTCCTGGGTCGTCTCCGGCAAGTACACGATCACCAAGAAGCCGCTGCTCGCCAACGATCCGCACCTGTCGGCGTCGCTGCCGTCCGTCTGGTACCAGATGGGCCTGCACTGCCGCACCGTCTCCAGCAAGTGCCAGTACGACGTGGCCGGCTACACCTTCGCCGGGATGCCCGGTGTGATCATCGGCCACAACGCCGACATCGCCTGGGGCATGACCAACTCCGGGGTCGACGTCACCGACCTCTACCTGGAGAAGGTCACCGCGAACGGCTACCTGTACGACGGCAAGGTGCGGCCCTTCAAGAACCGGCAGGAGACCATCAAGGTCGCCGGCGGCAAGTCCAAGACCATCGTCGTGCGCCAGACCGCCGACGGGATGCCGCTGCTGTCCGACCGCGACGACGAACTCGTCCAGGTCGGCAGGAAGGCCGGGGTCAACGCGGCCGCGCCCGACCGCGGCGACGGCTACGGCATCGCCCTGAGGTGGACGGCGCTCGACCCGGGCACCTCCATGGACGCGGTGTTCGCCCTCGACAAGGCGGCCGGCTGGAGCGACTTCCGCTCCGCCGCCGCACTGTTCGACGTGCCCTCGCAGAACCTCGTCTACGCCGACACCGCCGGGCACATCGGCTACACCCTGCCCGGGAAGATCCCCACGCGCTCCTCGGCGGACGACGGCTCGATCCCGGCTCCCGGCTGGGACTCCAAGTACCGCTGGACCGGCTTCATCAAGAAGAACGAGCTGCCCTACGAGTACGACCCCGCGCGCGGCTACATCGTCACCGCCAACCAGGCCGTGGTCGACCCGGACAAGTACCCGTACACGCTCACCACGGACTGGGGCTACGGCACCCGCAGCCAGCGCATCACCGACCTGATCGAGTCGAAGATCAAGGACGGCGGCAAGATCTCCACCGAGGACATGCGCCAGATGCAGCTGGACAACAGCAGCGACATCGCCAAGCTGCTCGTGCCCAAGCTGCTGAAGATCAACGTCGACGACAAGGACGTCCGCCAGGCGCAGAAGCTTCTGGAGGGCTGGGACTACACCCAGGACGCCGACTCCGCCGCGGCCGCCTACTTCAACGCGGTCTGGCGCAACATCCTCAAGCTCGCCTTCGGCAACAAGCTGCCCAAGGAGCTGCGGGTCAAGGGTCAGTGCCTGTGGGTCGACAAGATCGACAGCACCGGTCCGGTCGACGACGACGCCAAGGTGCGCGAGTGCGGCGAGCGCGACGCCGACCAGGCCCAGCCGGACGGCGGCGACCGCTGGTTCGAGGTGGTCCGCACCCTCATGGAGAAGCCGGACAGCGACTGGTGGAAGACCCCGGCGGGGGCGGGTGACCGCAAGAAGGCCGACAACATGGACCAGCTCTTCGAGCGCGCCATGGTCGACGCCCGCTGGGAGCTGACCGCCAAGCTCGGCAAGGACATCGACTCCTGGAGCTGGGGCCGGCTGCACCGCCTGTTCCTGAAGAACCAGACGCTCGGCACCGAGGGCCCCGGATTCCTGCAGTACGTCCTCAACCGCGGCCCCTGGAAGCTCAGCGGCGGCGAGGCGACCGTCAACGCGTCCGGCTGGAACGCGGCCGGCGGCTATGGCGTGGTCTGGGTGCCGTCCATGCGGATGGTGGTCAACCTCAAGGATCTCGACAAGTCCCGGTGGATCAACCTGACCGGCGCCTCGGGGCACGCCTACAGCGCCCACTACGTCGACCAGACGGGCAAGTGGGCCAAGGGCGAACTGCTGCCCTGGTCGTTCACGGACAAGGCGGTCGACGGGAGCACGAGCGACACCCTCGTCCTCAAACCGTGAGCCACGGCCGGCACATCGACGGCGGGGGCCGCCACGCGCGCGTGGCGGCCCCCGCCGTCGGCGTACCGGCCGGATCAGGCGCCGGGGAAGCGGCGCACGCCCGACGGCGTCACCACCGCGTGCACCGGCCGGTCGTGCGGCTCCGCCGGCACACGCGCGACGACCTCCGTGTCGTAGAGCAGCACCACCAGGGCGGGGTGGGCGCCCGCGCGCTCCAGACGGGCGAGCACCCGGTCGTACGACCCGCCGCCGCGCCCCAGGCGCATCCCGCGCGCGTCCACCGCGAGCCCGGGCAGCAGGACCACGTCGGCCGCGGTGACCGCCTCCGGCCCGAGCCGCTCGCCCGAGGGCTCGAACAGGGCCAACTTTCCGCCATGTCGGATCCGCGCGAGCGAGCCGGGACCGGCGTACTCGCCCCAGTCCAGGTCGTTGTCGGGCAGCAGCGCGGGGAGCAGGACACGGACGCCCCGCGCGCGCAGCGCGTCCAGCAGCGCGGCCGTGCCGGGCTCGGACCCGACCGAGACGTACGCCGCCACCGTGCGGGCGTCCGCGAGTTCGGGCAGCTCCAGGGCGCGTCCGGCCAGCGTGCCGCCCGCCTCCCGGACGACATCCGCCGTCAACCTGTTCCTCACCGCGAGGAACTCCCGCCGCAACGTGCGCTTGTCAGGCTCGTCGGTGCGTCCGTCGTGTTCCACTGGTCGTTCTCGCGCCTTTCTCGATGTGCTCATTCTCAATGTGCTCATATGAGAGTCAAATAACCGGAGCCACACATTCCGCGCAAAGGCACCGGATAAGGTTCGGGCATGACTCAGTCGCACCCCAGGATCAGCAAGGCTGTCATTCCCGCAGCAGGCCTCGGCACCCGGTTCCTGCCGGCCACCAAGGCCACTCCCAAGGAGATGCTGCCGGTCGTGGACAAGCCGGCGATCCAGTACGTGGTCGAGGAGGCCGTGTCGGCGGGGCTCGACGACGTCCTCATGATCACCGGACGCAACAAGCGTCCCCTGGAGGACCACTTCGACCGCAACTACGAGCTGGAGTCGGCGCTCGAGAAGAAGGGCGACGCCGAGCGGCTCTCGAAGGTGCAGGAGTCCAGCGACCTGGCCACCATGCACTACGTGCGCCAGGGCGACCCCAGGGGCCTCGGCCACGCCGTCCTGTGCGCCGCCCCGCACGTCGGTCACGAGCCCTTCGCCGTCCTCCTGGGTGACGACCTGATCGACCCCCGCGACCCGCTGCTCCACCGCATGATCGAGGTCCAGGAGCGGCACGGCGGCAGTGTGATCGCCCTCATGGAGGTCGCCCCCGAGCAGATCCACCTCTACGGCTGCGCCGCCGTGGAGGCCACCGCCGACGGTGACGTGGTCCGGGTGACCGGCCTGGTCGAGAAGCCCGACCCGGCCGACGCGCCGTCGAGCTACGCCATCATCGGCCGTTACGTCCTCGACCCCCACATCTTCGACATACTCCGCAAGACCGAGCCCGGCCGCGGCGGCGAGATCCAGCTCACCGACGCCCTCCAGCAGCTCACCGAGGACGAGAAGGTCGGCGGCCCGGTGCACGGCGTCGTCTTCAAGGGCCGCCGTTATGACACCGGCGACCGTGGCGACTACCTGCGTGCCATTGTCAGACTGGCGTGCGAACGTGAAGACCTGGGCCCGGACTTCCGGACCTGGCTTCGCAGTTACGTAGCCGAGGAGATGCAGCAACGTTGAGCAGCGCCGCGACCCGTCCCGCCGACCCGGACCACCTCTGGTCGGTGGACGAGCACCTGGACGACATCCTCACCACCGTCCGCCCCCTCGAACCCATCGAGCTGCAACTGCTCGACGCCCAGGGCTGCGTCCTGGTCGACGACGTCACGGTGCCGGTCTCCCTCCCGCCGTTCGACAACAGCTCCATGGACGGCTACGCGGTGCGGGTCGCGGACGTGGCGGGTGCCAGCGAGGAGTTCCCGGCCGTCCTGGAGGTCGTCGGGGACGTCGCGGCGGGTGCGGCCGGCCCGGTCCGGGTCGGCCCCGGCCAGGCGGCCCGCATCATGACCGGCGCCCCGCTGCCGCCCGGCGCCGAGGCCGTCGTCCCCGTCGAATGGACCGACGGCGGGCTCGGCGAGGGACCGGTGAGCGGGATGCGGGCGCGCAGCTCGGCCCCCGAGGGCGCCGAGGGGCAGGTGCGCGTGCACCGCCCCGCCGAGGCACGCGCGCACGTGCGCGCCAAGGGCGGCGACGTGAAGGCCGGGGACCTCGCCCTGGAGGCCGGGACGATCCTCGGCCCGCCGCAGATCGCGCTGCTCGCCGCCATCGGCCGGGGCACGGTCCGGGTGCGCCCGCGCCCGCGCGTGGTCGTCCTGTCCACGGGCAGCGAACTCGTCCAGCCCGGCGAGGAACTGGCCCACGGCCAGATCTACGACTCCAACAGCTTCGCCCTCACCGCCGCCGCGCGGGACGCGGGCGCCATCGCCTACCGGGTGGGCGCCGTCGCCGACGACGCCGACATCCTCCGGTCCACCGTCGAGGACCAGCTCATCCGCGCCGACCTGCTGGTCACCACCGGCGGGGTCAGCGTCGGGGCGTACGACGTCGTCAAGGAGGCGCTGTCGTACGCCGGCGACGAGGACGAGGCGGGCGGCGGCATCGACTTCCGCAAGCTCGCCATGCAGCCCGGCAAGCCCCAGGGCTTCGGCTCCATCGGCCGCGACCACACCCCGCTGCTGGCCCTGCCCGGCAACCCCGTGTCGTCGTACGTCTCCTTCGAGCTGTTCGTGCGCCCCGCGATCCGCACCCTGATGGGCCTGAAGGACGTCCACCGGCCCCGCGCCCGGGCCACCCTGCGCTCGGACAAGGCGCTCGGCTCGCCCCGGGGGCGCCGGCAGTTCCTGCGCGGCACCTACGCCGACGGCGAGGTGACCCCGGTGGGCGGCTCCGGCTCGCACCTCGTCGCGGCGCTCGCCCACGCCGACGCGCTGATCGTCCTGCCCGAGGACGTGGATTCCGCCGAGCCGGGCACCGAGGTGGAGGTCGTGCTGCTCGGCTGAGCGTCCGCCCGGAGGTCCTGGCCCGGTGCCCGTCCCGACTTGGCGGTACCGTGTCGCGCACAACAGGTCCGCGCACCGCACCGCGCCGGGCCCGGACCGGGAGCGCCACACATCATGACCGTGCCTTCCCGGGGGGAGACCCCCGGAACCTCCGCACAGGACCGACTGACGCACATCGACGAGGCGGGCGCCGCCCGCATGGTCGACGTGTCCGGCAAGGACGTCACCGCGCGCACCGCCCGCGCCACCGGACGGGTCCTCGTCTCGCCCCGCGTGGTGGAGCTGCTGCGCGGCGAGGGCATGCCCAAGGGGGACGCCCTGGCCACCGCCCGCATCGCGGGCATCATGGGCGCCAAGCGCACCCCCGATCTGATCCCGCTCTGTCACCCGTTGTCGGTGTCCGGTGTGAAACTGGACCTGTCGGTCGCGGACGACGCCGTGGAGATCCGGGCCACCGTGAAGACGACGGACCGGACCGGTGTCGAGATGGAGGCCCTGACCGCGGTGACGGTCGCCGCGCTCACCGTGATCGACATGGTCAAGGCGGTCGACAAGGGAGCGGTCATCACGGACGTGCGGGTCGAGGAGAAGACGGGCGGCAAGTCGGGCGACTGGAGCCGGGCATGAGCGGCGGGCCGTACCGCGCGCTGGTCGTGACCGCCTCCAACCGCGCCGCCGCCGGCGTCTACGAGGACAGGGGCGGGCCGCTGGTCGCGGACGGCCTCAGGAGCCTCGGGTTCGCCGTCGAAGGGCCGCGGGTCGTGCCCGACGGCGACCCGGTCGAGGCAGCGCTGCGGGAGGCCGTGGCGGCCGGTTTCGACGTCGTCGTCACCACCGGGGGCACCGGCATCTCGCCCACCGACCGCACGCCGGAGGCGACCCGGAGCGTGCTCGACCACGAGGTGCCGGGCATCGCGGAGGCCATCCGCGCGTTCGGCCGGGAGAAAGTGCCGACCGCCGCGCTCTCCCGGGGACTGGCCGGGGTCGCGGGGCGGACGCTGATCGTCAACCTGCCGGGTTCCACCGGCGGGGTGCGGGACGGGCTGGCCGTCCTGGAGCCCCTGCTGGCGCACGCCGTCGACCAGATCCGCGGCGGCGACCACACCCGCCCCGGAGCCATAAGTGGGGGTGCGAGCTGAACAGCCCATCCTGGCCGGTCGTGCTGGCGGACGGCGATGTCGTCCTCCGGCCGATAAAGCTGCGCGACCAGCGGGCCTGGCGTGAGGTGAACCGGCGCAACCGGGACTGGCTGCGTCCCTGGGAGGCGACCATCCCGCCGCCCACGCCGAGCGGTCCGGTCGTGCACCGGCCGACCTACCGCCAGATGGTCCGGCACCTGCGGTCCGAGGCCAACGCGGGCCGGATGCTGCCCTTCGTCATCGAGTACCAGGGGGAGCTCGTCGGGCAGTTGACGGTCGCCGGGATCACCTGGGGGTCGATGTGCTCTGGGCACGTCGGCTACTGGGTCGACGAGGCGGTCGCCGGGCGCGGAGTGATGCCGACGGCCGTCGCGCTGGCGGTGGACCACTGTTTCCGCGCCGTCGGGCTGCACCGCATCGAGGTCTGCATTCGCCCCGAGAACCGGCCCAGTCGCCGGGTCGTGGAGAAACTCGGATTCCGCGAGGAGGGGCTGCGGCCGCGTTATCTGCACATCGACGGCGCCTGGCGGGACCACCTCGTCTTCGCGCTCACCGCGGAGGAGGTGCCCGAGGGGCTGCTCGGGCGCTGGAAGCGGGCCCGCTCCGCGCGCGACCAGCACACCCGGCACCCCGGGAATCACGCGCAGTCCGGTAATTGAATATGTGTTCGAAATTGACCGCTCGGCGACCGTCTCCGGGCATTCAATTCGCGACTTCGGCGGTCCTGTGATCGCATCGGTCGCAAAAAAAGCTGGAAATATCAGCCGGATCGTGCGACACACCGGCTCAATTGGCGGATGGCCCCACGCAAACCCCTCTACCGTGTGAGACGTGAGCAGCAGCGGCCTCATCTACGCAGTCATCGTCGGGGCCTGGGCCGCCTACTTGGTGCCGATGTGGCTCCGTAGGCAGGACGAGCTGAACGAGGCCCGTCCGACGGAACGCTTCAGTACCGCCATCCGGCTGCTGTCCGGACGGGCGGGTATGGAGCGCCGGTACGCCAAGGACCTGCGGGCGCGCTCCGCCCAGGAGGGGGAGCCGGACGCCGGTGAACCGGACGTCACCGACTCGGTCGACGTCCGGGCCTTCGCCGTGCCTCCGACCCGCCGTCAGGTCCACGCCGACGCCGAACCGGAGACCTCCGAACGGGCGGAACCGGCAACCGGCCGGCCCGTCATCCCGGCGCCCAAGTCCCCGTCCGCGCACACCCCGGGCCCCGTCCCCGCGCAGAAGCGGGTGCCGGCCCCCCGGCGCACGCCCTCGGCGCAGGCGTCCGCGGCACGCGCCCAGCGCTCCAAGGCGCTCGCGCGCCGCCGGCGCACCACCGTGATGCTCTTCCTCGCCTTCACCCTGGGCGCGATCGTCGCGGCCGTCGGCGGCCTCGCCTTCCTCTGGGCGCCCGGCGTGCCCGCCATCCTGCTGAGCGGATACATCGCGCACCTCCGCTCCCAGGAACGCCGCCGCTTCGCCTACCAGATGGACCGGCGCAGCGCCGAGGCCGCGGCCCAGCGGCTGCGCGAACGCCAGCCGCGCCGCCGCCCCCTCCCGGACGCCGGCCCCGTCGCCGACGAACCGGAAGAGGGAGCGGAGACGGACACCGACACCGGCCTCTCCGCGCTCGCCGCGGACCGCCGCGCCCTCGTCGAGCAGACCGACCACGCCGAGTGGGTCGACCAGCAGCGCGAGCGCCGGCGGCGCCCCGGGCACGGGGACAGCTGGGACCCGGTGCCGGTGCCGCTGCCGACCTACGTGACCGCCCCCGTCGCGCCCCGGGCCACCTCTGACGTCGACCTCGGCGCACCCGACACCTGGAGCTCGGCACGCTCCAGCACGGTCGCGCCGGACCAGGAGAGCGGGCACGCCCCCGAGGCGGACGCCCCCGCGCCCGACGCCGAGGACCGGCCGGCGGACGGCCGCGGTGACCAGCGCCGCGCCGCCTCCGCCCGGCGGGCACGCGGCCGTGGACGCACACCGCTGTTCGATCAGTACGAGGACGGCGACCGCCCCCGTGCGGCGAACGAGTGACAGCCGTCACGCCGTCGGAGGCCCGCCCCTGACCAGTCAGGGAACGGATTTCCAAGCACCCCGACGGGGATGCTAGAGTTTCACTCGTTGCAAGGGCCTGTGGCGCAGTCCGGTAGCGCACCTCGTTCGCATCGAGGGGGCCAGGGGTTCAAATCCCCTCAGGTCCACGCATCATGAAGCCCCAGTCGGCAGAGCCGACTGGGGCTTCATCGCGTCTACAGGGCCTTCGCGTAGCAGCGGCTGTCCTCGTAGTGCCGGTAGTAGCCGAACTTGTCGCACGGCTCGTAACCGCACGAGGTGTACAGCGCGATGGCCTCCGGCTGCTTGGTGCCGGTCTCCAGGACCATGCGGAGCCGGCCGGCCGCGCGGGCGTCCTCCTCCAGGGCCGCGAGGATGCGGCGGGCCAGACCCCGGCCGCGCATCTGCGAGACGACGAACATCCGCTTCAGCTCGGCGTCGCCGTCCGCGTTGCCCTCGTCGTTGTCGTCCTGGCTGCGCCAGCCGCCGGTGGCCACCGGGCGGTCGAGCTCGTCGTAGACGATCAGGTACGCCCCGCGCGGTGGGTCGAAGTCGGTGGCGTCGAGGCTCGTGGCATCGCCGCCGTCGCCGTAGCGCAGGTGGTACTCGGCCTGGACCTCGTCGTTGAGCTTGACGGCGTCAGGGTGATCGAAACGAACGCGACGTATATTCATTCTGGGCATCGTACTTCTATGCAGGCGATGGGGAAGGCGGACCTGCACCAGTGTGCCGGTATCGTGCCCTGGTGCTGACTGTGACCTCGGTGAACGTGAACGGGCTGCGGGCCGCCGCCAAGAAGGGCTTCGTGGAGTGGCTCGCCCAGACCCCGGCGGACGTCGTCTGCCTCCAGGAGGTGCGCGCCGAACCGCACCAGCTTCCCGAGGAGGTCAGGCAGCCCGAGGGCTGGCACGTGGTGCACGCCCCGGCCGCCGCCAAGGGCCGCGCCGGCGTCTCCCTCTACACCCGCCGCGAGCCCGACCGCGTCCGGATCGGCTTCGGCTCGGCCGAGTTCGACGGCAGCGGCCGCTACGTGGAGGCCGACCTGCCCGGCGTCACGGTCGCCTCCCTCTACCTGCCCTCCGGCGAGGTCGGCACGGAGCGCCAGGACGAGAAGACCCGCTTCATGGGCGAGTTCCTCGCCCACCTCAAGGTGCTGCGCGAGAAGGCCGCCGCCGACGGCCGCCACGTGGTCGTCTGCGGCGACTGGAACATCGCCCACCAGCAGGCCGATCTCAAGAACTGGCGCGGCAACACCAAGAACTCGGGCTTCCTCCCCGAGGAGCGGTCCTGGCTCGACCGCGTCCTCGCCCCGGCCGAGGGCGGCTACGTCGACGTCGTACGCGCCCTGCACCCGGACACGGAGGGCCCGTACACGTGGTGGTCGTACCGGGGGCGGGCCTTTGACAACGACTCAGGATGGAGAATCGACTACCACCTCGCGACGCCGGGGCTCGCGGACAAGGCGGTCAAGGGGTTCGTCGAGCGTGCGGCCACGCATGCCGAGCGCTGGTCCGACCACGCACCCGTGACCGTCGTGTACGACCTGTAGGGGCGCCGCTCAGTCCCGCTTCGCCAGTCGCCGGTCCAGGGCCAGGGACAGTTCCGCCTCCACCACACTGCGGGCCAGGGGGCGCAGGCGGGGGAGGTCGTGTTCGGTGGTGTGGCGCAGGATCAGGTCGGTGAAGAGGTCCGCCAGGGCCTCGGCGTGTTCGCGGACGCGTTCGCCCGCCGCCAGGACCTCCGCGAGCGGGATGCCCTCGCGGACCAGGGCGGAGGAGACGTCCAGCAGGCGGCGGCTGATGTGGACGATCTCGCCGCCGTCGGTGCCGAGGTAGCCGAGGTCCAGGGCGGCCGCCAGGTTCTCCGGGGTGACCTCGCCCTCGAAGCGGGCGGCGAGCTCCTCGGGGGTGAGGCGGACCGGCTCCTCCTCGGTCGGGGTGCCGACGCCCAGCAGGTCGGCCACGTCGCGGCCCTGGTCGAGGGCCTCGGCGAGTTCCGCGATGCCGGTGAGGGTGTGGCCGCGTTCCAGGAGCGCCGCGATGGTGCGCAGGCGGGCCAGGTGGCGGTCGTCGTACCAGGCGATGCGGCCCTCGCGGCGGGGCGGCGGGATCAGCTTGCGCTCACGGTAGAAGCGCAGGGTGCGCACGGTGATGCCGGCCAGGCCGGCCAGTTCCTCCATGCGGTACTCGCGCGGTCCGCCGGTGTGCCCGGGGCTCTGCTCGACCTTGTGTCCGCCGTCGTCTGCCACGCCCGCAGCCTATGTTGTACCGCCGGTAACTTTCCTTTCCGCGCCCCCTACCGCTCGGTACGGAGCTGCTCTACAGTCCCATTGCGCCAGTGTTCACTGGCAGAGTCCAAGGCGATGCGTGGAGGCTTCGGGATGGCCGAGCACGAGCATGTTCGAGTGGCGGTGATCGGGTCCGGGTTCGGCGGGCTGGGGGCCGCGGTGCGGCTGCGCCGGGTGGGGATCACCGACTTCGTCGTCCTGGAGCGGGCCGACAGCGTCGGCGGCACCTGGCGGGACAACAGCTATCCCGGGTGCGCCTGTGACGTCCCGTCCCACCTGTACTCCTTCTCGTTCGCGCCGAACCCCCACTGGCCGCGCACCTTCTCCGGCCAGGAGCACATCCGGGCCTACCTGGAGCACGTCACCGACGTCTTCGGGCTGCGCCCGCACCTGCGCTTCAACGCCGAGGTGAAGATGATGCGCTGGGACGGCGAGGAACTGCGCTGGGAGATCGAGACCGCGGCCGGGACGCTGACCGCCGACGTCGTCGTCTCCGCGACCGGACCGCTGTCCGACCCGAAGACCCCGGAGATCCCCGGTCTCGAGACCTTCCCGGGCGAGGTGTTCCACTCGGCCCGCTGGGACCACGACTACGACCTGGCCGGCAAGCGCGTGGCCGTGATCGGCACCGGCGCCTCCGCCATCCAGATCGTGCCCGCCATCCAGCCCCGGGTCGGCCGGCTCACCCTCTTCCAGCGCACCCCGGCCTGGGTGATGCCCCGGGTGGACCGCGCGATCAGCGGCGCCGAGCGCCGGCTGCACCGGGCGCTGCCCTTCACCACCCAGCTGCGGCGCGGCCTGCTGTGGGGCATCAGGGAGCTCCAGGTGCAGGCGTTCACCAAGCACCCCGACGAACTCGGCCTGGTCGAGCAGCTCGCCAAGCGCAACATGGCCCGTGCGATCAAGGACCCGGCGCTGCGCGCCAAGCTCACCCCGGACTACCGCATCGGCTGCAAGCGGATCCTGCTGTCCAGCGCGTACTACCCGGCGCTGGCCCAGCCGAACGTGGACGTCGTCGCGAGCGGGCTCGCCGAGGTCCGCGGCTCGACCCTGGTCGCCGCCGACGGCAGCGAGGCCGAGGTCGACGCGATCGTCTTCGGCACGGGCTTCCACGTCACGGACATGCCCATAGCCGAGCGGGTGGTCGGCGCGGACGGCGTCACCCTCGCGGAGACGTGGAAGAACGGGATGCAGGCGCTGCGCGGAGCCGCGGCGGCCGGGTTCCCCAACTGGATGACGATCATCGGGCCCAACACCGGCCTCGGGAACTCCTCCATGATCCTGATGATCGAGTCGCAGCTGAACTACATGGCGGACTACCTGCGCCAGCTCGACGTCCTCGGCGGCCGGGCCGCGCTCGACGCCCGCCCCGCCGCCGTCGACGCCTGGAACCACCGGGTGCAGGAGCGCATGCGGCGGACCGTGTGGAACACCGGCGGCTGCACGAGCTGGTACCTCGACCCGAGCGGCCGCAACACCACCATCTGGCCCGGCACGACGACGGAGTTCCGGCGCGCGACCCGGCGGGTGGACCTGGCGGAGTACCAGGTCGTCCGGAAGGCCGGCACGCAGGGGACCGACGGGCCGGCGCCCGCCGCCTCGTCCGCGTCCACCTCCTCGCCCGAGTCCGCCCCCTCGCCCGCGACCGGCGGCGCGCCGAAGAGCGGGGCCGTCGCATGAGCCGCGTCCTCTCCGTGGCCTCCGGGCCCTACGCGCCGCCCGTCCCCGCCCGCACCCTCACCGTCGTCTCCGCCGACGGCGCGCGGCTGCACGTCGAGGTGCACGGACCCGAGGGGGCGCCCGCGGTCGTGCTCTCCCACGGCTGGACCTGCTCGACCGCCTTCTGGGCGGCCCAGATCCGGGAACTGGCGCGCGACCACCGGGTGATCGCCTACGACCAGCGGGGGCACGGGCGCAGCCCGGCGAGTCCCGCCTGCACCACCGACGCACTGGCCGACGACCTCGAGGCGGTGCTCGGGCAGACGCTGGAGAGCAGGGAGAAGGCCCTGGTGGTCGGCCACTCCATGGGCGGGATGACGGTCATGGCCGCCGCCGGCCGGGCCCGCTTCCGTGAGCACGCCGCCGCCGTCCTGCTGTGCAGCACGGGCAGTTCCCGGCTGGTCGCCGAGTCGCGAGTGGTGCCGCTGCGCGCCGGGCGGGCGCGCACCTGGATCACCGGACGCATCCTCGGTTCGCGGGCCCCGCTGGGCCCGGTCACGCCGCTGGCGATGCGCGTCCTCAAGTACGGCACCATGGGCGCCGGTTCGGCCCCGCACATGGTGGAGGCGTGCGCGCGGATCGTGCACGCCTGCCCCCGGGCCGTGCGCCACGCCTGGGCCGGTGTCCTCGCGGCGCTCGATCTCGACCACGGTGTACGGGAGTTGCGGGTGCCCACCGCGGTGATGCACGGTACCCGCGACCGGCTCACCCCGCCCGTGCACGCCCGCGCGCTGGCGGCCGCGCTGCCGTACTGCGTCGGGCTGACCGAACTGCCCGGGGTCGGCCACATGACCCCGGTCGAGGCTCCCGACCCGGTGACCGGCAGGATCCGGGACCTGGTCACCACGTACGTCACGTCGGACGACGCCAGGTCGGAAGGCGCCACGTCGGACACCCCCGGCGTACCGCAGCAGCAGTCCCACGGCACCCCGGTGCAGCAGATCAAGGAGGGCGCATGAGCAGGGTCGGTCTCGAAGGGCAGGTCGCCGTCGTCACCGGAGCGGCGCGCGGCGTCGGTGAGTTGCTCGCCCGCAAGCTCTCCGCCCGGGGCGCCAAGGTGGCGCTGGTCGGGCTTGAGGAGGAGGCGCTCAAGGAGGTCTCCGAGCGGCTGCACAGCGACAGCGCGCACTGGTACGCGGACGTCACCGACCACGAGGCGATGAGCCGGGTGGCGCGGGAGGTGAAGGCGCACTTCGGCAAGGTGGACATCGTCGTCGCCAACGCCGGTGTGGCGACCGGGGGGCCGTTCATCGACTCCGACCCGGAGGCCTGGCGGCGGGTGATCGAGGTGAACCTGATCGGTTCGGCGGTGACGGCCCGCGCGTTCCTGCCGGTGCTGGTCGAGAGCCGGGGCTATCTGCTGCAGATCGCCTCGCTGGCCGCGATCACCCCGGCGCCGATGATGTCGGCGTACTGCGCCTCCAAGTCGGGGGTGGAGGCGTACGCGCACAGTCTGCGGGCCGAGGTCGGCTACCAGGGGGTCCGGGTCGGCGTCGGCTACCTGTCCTGGACCGACACCGACATGGTGCGCGGCGCCGACCAGGACGACGTGATGCGCGAGTTGCGGCAGCGGCTGCCGTGGCCGTCGAACAAGACGTACCCGCTGGGCCCGGCGGTGGAGCGGATCGTGGCCGGGATCGAGCGGCGCTCGGCGCACGTGTACGGGCAGTGGTGGCTGCGCGGCATGCAGGGCGTGCGCGGATATCTGCCGGCCCTCATCGGCACGGTCGGCCAGCGCGAGATGCGCAGGTTCGCGCCGAGGCTTCAGGGGATGCGTTCCGGGCTCGTCGGCGCAGGTGGGGAGGCCGACGAGGCAGCGAGGGCTACGCACCGTAACTGATCGACATGCGCAGCGTGTTCGCCCGTGTGAATCTGGTCGAGGCCCCACCAAGGGGCCGAATCCCCCACCTCACTCATTACGGGAGTGAACCCACATGGGTATGAAGGACAAGTCGAACGAGTGGCAGGACCAGGCCAAGCAGAAGGTCGGCGAGGCCCGTGAGAAGGCCGGTCAGCGCGGCCCGCAGTCGGGCCAGCAGCGTGGCCAGCAGCCTCAGCGTGGCCAGCAGCCGCAGCGTGGGCAGCAGAACGCCCGCGACATCACGGACCCGGAGCGGGAGATGGACGACCGCTTCGACCACGACTACGACGCCTAGTCGCTGCGCTCGGCTTCGGCCGGTCGACGTGGGGTGCCCTTCTTCCCGGAGGGTGCCCCGCGTCGTCTTGTGCGTGCGGGCCGGTGGGGGGCTGGGCGCGCAGTTCCCCGCGCCCCTTACGGGGCGCTCATCTCGGGGGGAGGTGGGGGCGGGATCTGTTCGGTACGTCGGTGAGGTTCGGGGGGGTCGCGGGTGGGTTGTCCTTGAGGAGGTCCAGGGCGAGTCGGACCGCGTCGTCGAGCTGGGCGTGGCGGCCCTCGGCCCAGTCCAGGGGGGTGCGCTGGATCTCCAGGTCGGGGGCGACGCCGTGGTTCTCCACGGACCAGCCGTAGGCGTCGAACCAGGCCGCGTTCATCGGGACGGTGATCACGGTGCCGTCGCCGAGCCGGTGCCGGCCGGTCATGCCGACGACCCCGCCCCAGGTGCGCTGGCCGACGACCGGTCCGAGCCGCATGAGCTTGAAGGCGGCGGTGATCATGTCGCCGTCGGAGGAGGTCGCCTCGTCCGCGAGGGCCACCACCGGGCCCCGGGGCGCGTTGGAGGTGTACGACACCGGCTGCGCGTCCCGGGTCAGGTCCCAGCCCAGGATGGTCCGGGAGAGCTTCTCGATGACGAGTTCGCTGATGTGGCCGCCCGCGTTTCCGCGCACGTCGACGATCAGCGCGGGCCGGGACACCTCCAGGCGCAGGTCCCGGTTGAACTGGGCCCAGCCGGAGCCGCCCATGTCCGGGATGTGCAGGTAGCCGCACTTGCCGCCGCTCAGCTCCCGGACGACGGCCCGGCGTTTGGCGACCCAGTCCTGGTAGCGCAGCGGCCGTTCGTCGACGAGCGGGACGACCGCGACCCGCCGGGGCCGTGCCCTGCCGCCCTCGGTGGGTGCGGCCGGGGTGAAGGTCAGTTCCACGGTCGTCCCGCCGGAGCCCGCGAGCAGTGGGTACGGTCCCGCCACCGGGTCGACGGGGCGGCCGTCCACGTGGGTCAGCACGGCGCCCTCGCGGATGCCCGTGCCGGCCAGCGGTGAGCGCGCCTTGGAGTCGGACGAGTCGCCGGGCAGGATGCGCTTGACCGCCCAGCCGCCGTCCCGGCGCACGAGGTTGGCGCCGAGCAGGCCCTGCCAGCGCTGGTAGTGGGGCGGGCCCTCGTTGCGGCGGGCGGCGGTGACGTAGGCGTGCGAGGTGCCCAGCTCGCCCAGCACCTCGCGCAGCAGGTCGGCGAACTCGTCGGGGGAGGCGACCCGTTCGACCAGCGGCCGGTACTGGTCGAGCACGGCGTCCCAGTCGATGCCGCACATGCCGGGGTCCCAGAAGTAGGCGCGGATGATCCGGCCCGCCTCCTCGTACGCCTGGCGCCACTCGGCGGGTGGGTCGACCTCGTGCAGGATGCGGCGCAGGTCGATCCACACGGTGGTGTCGGAGTCGCCGGACTCGGTCGACGGCACGGCCCGCAGGTCGCCCTCGTCGACCACCACCAGGCGGCTGCCGTCCCCGCTCACCGCGAACCAGTCGAGGTGGTCGACGAGTTCGGCCTTCTTCGCCTTGGCGATGTTGAAGTACTCCAGCGTCGGCCGTCCGCTGATATCGGCCGGGTTGGCGAAGGTCTCGCCGAGCGCGCCGGAGATGGGCCAGCGCAGCCAGACCAGGCCGCCGCCCGCCACCGGGTACAGCGCCGAGTACTTGGAGGCGACCACCGGGAAGGGGGTCACCCGGCTCTCCAGGCCCTCCGCCTCCACCGTCACCGTGCCGTCGCCGGTCTCCTCGTCCTCGACGGGGTCGAGCCCGCCCGCGGCCGGCCGTCCCTCCGGGTTCAGGGCGAACGGGGAGGGGGTCGCGGAGGACAGCGGGACCAGGTAGGGGCGGCAGCCCAGCGGGAAGGACAGGTCACCGGTGTGGACGTCGTACACCGGGTCGAAGCCGCGCCAGGACAGGAAGGCGAGGTAGCGGCCGTCGCGGGTGAAGACGGGGTTCTCGTCCTCGAAGCGGCCGTTGGTGACGTCCACGACGAACCGGTCCTTGATGCGGGCCAGCTTGATCTGGCGCAGCGAGCGCCCGATGCCCGGGTGGGACCAGGTGAGCCAGGACCCGTCCGGGGAGAACGCCAGGTCGCGGACGGGGCCGTTGACGGACCGGATCAGTTCGGTGACCCCCGTGCCGTCGGCGGCTTCCGGGGCGCTCGTCCCCACCTCATCGGCGGCTTCCTCCGCCGGGCTCGCCTCCGGCTCCCCGGCAACTCCCCCCGCGGGGCTCGCCTCCGGCTCCCCGGCAACTCCCCCCGCGGGGCTCGCCTCCGGCTCCCCGGCAACTCCCCCCGCGGGGCTCGCCTCCGCCTCCGCCGTCCCCTCCCCGGTTCCCGCGCCCGCGTCCCCCTCGGCCCCCGCACCCGCGCCCTCCCCGTCCTCCGCGCCCGCGACCGCCGCGGCCTCCGCCGCCTGCGCCGCTTCCGTCTCCCCCGTCAGGTCGAGCAGCAGGAGCCGTCCGTCGTGGGAGGCGATCGCCATCCGTTCGCCGAGCGGGTCGGACACCATCTCCAGGACCCGGCCCAGCTCGCCGGAGGCCAGCCGGTGCGGTGGGCGGTCGCCGCTGGCCCGGGGCAGCTGGGCGATCTCGACGGCGTCCGCGCCGTCGGCGTCCGTCACGTAGGCGACCTGGCCGGTGGAGCCGAGCATCTCGGGCAGCCGGACCCGTACCCCGGGCGTGTCCGTGATGGTGCGGGCCGGTCCGTCCCGGTGGGTGAGCCAGTACAGGCTGCCGCGTACGACGACGGCGCTGGCGCGTCCGGTCTCGTCCACCGAGATGCCGTCCACGTGCTGGGCGGCCGGCACCTGGTACCTGCGGCGTCCCGGGCACGGGCCGCTCAGCCGGACGTCGAGCCGGCGCGGCCGCGCGTCCGGGGCCAAGTCCTCCATCAGCCACAGGTCGCCGGCGCACTGGTAGACGACGCGGGTGCCGTCGCTGGAGGCGCCGCGGGCGTAGAAGGCGTCGTGGTCGGTGTGCCGGCGCAGGTCGGAGCCGTCGTAGGCGCAGGAGTAGAGGTTGCCGATGCCCTCGTGGTCGGAGAGGAAGGCGATGCGCCCGGCGACGAACATGGGCGCCTCCAGGTGGCCGCCGATGTCCTCGAGGAGCCGCTCGCCGTGCAGCCACAGCCGGCCCATGGCGCCGCCCCGGTACCGCTTCCAGGAGGCCGGTTCGTGCGGTGGGGTGCCGGTGAGCAGCAGGGTCTTGTGCACGCCGTCGAGGTCGGCGACCTGGAGGTCGGCGACCGGGCCCCAGGGCAGTTTGCGGCCGGGGTCGCCGTCGGTGGTCACCTTGTAGGCCCAGGTGAAGTAGGAGAAGGGCTCGCCGTGCGAGGCGACGGCGAGGATGTCGCTGCGGCCGTCCTCGTCCGGGGGTGTCCAGCCGCGCACCTGGGTGTCGGTGCTGCCCCAGTAGGTCAGCTGCCGCGCGGGCCCGCCGTCGACGCCGACGACGTGGATCTCGGGCACCAGGCTGCGCCAGGTCGTGTACGCGATCCGGCGGCCGTCGGGCGAGAAGCGGGGATGGCCGGTCTTGGTGCGGTCGACGGTGAGCCGCCAGGCGCGGCCGGGCGCGTCGAGGGGGGCCAGCCAGAGGTCGTCCTCGGCCACGAAGCACAGCAGGTCGCCGCTGATGTGGGGAAGGCGCAGATAGCTCACCCTCACCATGCTTTTCCGGGGGAGAGGGGCCAGCAACTTATGCGGAACCGACAGCCGTGAGCCAGGACACGTACGAAACGGTTTCGTTTCGCTTGCTCTCGGGGTATCTTCATGGATGTACGACGAAGGAAGGCTCCGGAGCGGGAAGGTGACTGGCATGACCGAGGCTGCCGCAACCACGCGTCGCAGTCGGATCACGCCCGAGCGCGAGGCCGAGCTGTACGAGGCCGTGCTCGACCTGCTCCGGGAAGTCGGCTACGACGCCCTCACCATGGACGCCGTGGCGGCCCGCACCCGTTCCAGCAAGGCCACCCTCTACCGCCAGTGGGGCGGGAAGGCCGAGCTGGTGGCCAAGGCGGTGCGGCACGGCAAGCCGGGCACGTTCGCCGACGACATCGACACCGGGTCGCTCAAGGGCGACCTGCACGCGCTCACGCTGCGCGCGGACGACTGCGAGATGGAGCAGAACTCCGCGCTGATGCGGGGCCTGGCCATGGCGACCCACTCCAACCCGGACCTCCTGCGGGCGTTCCGGGACCACCTGATCGAGCCGGAGCTGGCGGAGTTCCGCCGGGTCCTGCAGCGGGCGATCCACCGGGGTGAGGTCCGAGCGGACAATCCCGCCATCCAGTACGTGATGCACATGATGATCGGTGGCTTCGCCGCCCGCACGCTGATCGACGAACAGCCGCCCACGCAGGAGTTCCTCCTGTCGTACATCGACGCCGTGGTCCTCCCCGCCCTCGGCGCGCCCACCGGCTGAAGCCCAGTCGAGCCCAGCTGAACCCCATCCCCAGCAAGCCCACCACCTGACGTCACCCGCTCACGTCGTCGGGCTGATCTCCCCTGCCCTGATGAACCCCACGACCTGACCGGGAGTACGCCTCCATGGCCACGTTCCTCTACAAGATCGGCCGTCTCGCCTTCCGGCGACGGCACTATGTCGCCCTCATGTGGGTGGCGCTGCTGACCCTCGCCGGAGTGGGCGCCGCCTCGGCGCCGGCCGCCGGCAACTCGTCCTTCTCCATCCCCGGCACCGAGGCCCAGAAGGCCTTCGACCTGCTGGAACAGCGCTTCCCCGGAATGAGCGCCGACGGCGCCACCGCGCGCGTCGTCTTCAAGGCGCCGAGCGGCGAGAAGATGACGGGCAAGGCCAACAAGGCCACCGTCCGCGACACGGTCAAGGAGCTGCGGTCCGGCTCCGAGGTCACCTCCGTCGCCGACCCGTACACCGCGCACGCCGTCAGCAAGGACGGCACGATCGCCTACGCCTCGGTGAAGTACAAGGTCTCCGGCATGGAGCTGGAAGACGCCTCCCGGGACGCCCTGAAGGCGGCCGCGCAGGACGCGCGGGACGCCGGGCTCACGGTCGAGGTCGGCGGTGACGCGCTCACCGCGGCCCCCGAGACCGGCTCCAGCGAGATCATCGGCATCGCGGTCGCGGCCGTCGTCCTCGTCATCACCTTCGGCTCGCTGCTCGCGGCCGGGTTCCCGCTGCTCACCGCGCTCATCGGGGTCGGCATCGGGGTCTCCACGATCACCGCGCTCGCCAGCGCCCTGGACCTCGGCACCACCACCTCCACCCTGGCGTCGATGATCGGCCTCGCCGTCGGCATCGACTACGCCCTGTTCATCGTCTCCCGCTACCGCTCCGAACTGGCCGAGGGCCGCGAGCGCGAGGAGGCCGCCGGCCGGGCCGTCGGCACCGCGGGCTCGGCGGTGGTCTTCGCGGGCCTGACCGTCCTGATCGCCCTGGTCGGCCTGTCCGTGGTCAACATCCCGATGCTGACCAAGATGGGCGTGGCGGCCGCGGGCACGGTGGCCATCGCGGTCCTCATCGCCCTCACCCTGATCCCGGCCCTGCTCGGCTACGCGGGCCGCCGGATCAAGCCGACCGGCGAGAAGAGCAGGCTCCTCGGCGGCGGCCGCAAGGCCAAGGCCGGTAAGCCGGGTGGCCACGGCAAGCAGACCCGCCCGAACATGGGCACCCGCTGGGCGAGCTTCGTCGTACGGCGCCCCGTCGCCGTGCTGCTGCTCGGCGTGATCGGCCTCGGCGCCGCGGCCGTCCCGGCCGCCTCCCTGGAACTGGGCCTGCCCGACGACGGCGCGCAGCCGACGTCCACCACCCAGCGCCGCGCCTACGACCTGCTGTCCGAGGGCTTCGGGCCGGGCTTCAACGGGCCCCTGATGGTCGTGGTCGACGCCAAGGACAGCGCCCACCCGAAGGCGGCCTTCACCGAGGTCGGCCACGAGATCAAGGGGCTCAAGGACGTCGTCACGGTCACCCCGGCCGTGCCCAACAAGGCGGGCGACACCGCGACGATCACCGTCGTCCCGAACTCCAAGCCGTCCTCGACCACCACCGAGGACCTGGTCCACGCCATCCGCGGCAAGGGCGCGGACATCACCTCGGCGACCGACGCGAAGGTGCTGGTCACCGGCTCGACGGCGATGAACATCGACGTCTCGCAGCGACTGAACGACGCCCTGCTGCCCTACCTCGCCCTCGTGGTCGGCCTGGCCTTCCTGCTGCTGATCGTGGTCTTCCGCTCGGTCCTCGTCCCGCTGAAGGCGGCCCTCGGCTTCCTGCTCAGCGTGATGGCGGCGCTCGGCGCCGTGGTCGCGGTCTTCCAGTGGGGCTGGCTGTCCAACCTGATGAGCGTCGAGCAGACCGGCCCGGTCATGTCGATGATGCCGATCTTCATGGTCGGCGTGGTCTTCGGTCTCGCCATGGACTACGAGGTGTTCCTCGTGACCCGCATGCGGGAGGCGTACGTCCACGGGGAGAAGCCCAGCCAGGCCGTGGTGACCGGCTTCCGGCACGGCGCACGGGTGGTCACGGCCGCCGCCGTCATCATGATCGCCGTCTTCTCCGGCTTCATCGGCTCCAGCGAGTCGATGATCAAGATGATCGGCTTCGGCCTGGCCGTCGCCGTCTTCTTCGACGCGTTCATCGTCCGCATGGCCATCGTCCCGGCGGTGCTCGCCCTGCTCGGCCGGCGGGCCTGGTGGCTGCCCAGGTGGCTGGACCGGGCGCTGCCCAACGTCGACGTCGAGGGCGAGGGCCTGCGCACCGCCGGGGACCGGCACGCCGACCCCGACGGGGAGCGGGAGCTGGTGCGCGCCTGACCCAGCGCGCGCGACCGACGCCACGCGGGCGTCCGGGACGGCGCGTGCGATGAGGACCAGCCGGTGAGGGATCCGTGGGGACGGGGCTACCCTCACCGGCTTCTTCATGCCCTCGTCGCCGGTCAATCCGTTCGCCCCCGCCGCCACCCCGCCGCTAGCGTGCCCCGCATGACGACAGCCGCCACTGACGAAGAACCCGGAGCCCACCCCCGCTTCGCCGAGGCCCTGCGCGGGCTCGGCCTCGAGGACGTGCTCGCCCGGACCCGGCGCTTCCCCGAGGGCACCCGCACCGCCGCCGAGGCCGCGGCCGCCCTCGGCTGCGCACTGAGCCAGATCTGCAAGTCACTGATCTTCGCGGCGGACGGCGTGCCGGTGCTGGTCCTGATGGACGGCGCCTCCCGCGTCGACGTGGAGCGCGTCCGCGAGGAACTGGCGGCCGGGAAGGTCACCCGCGCCGACGCCGGGCTCGTGCGCGAGACCACCGGGTACGCCATCGGCGGCGTACCGCCCTTCGGTCACCGCACCCGCACCCGGGTCCTCGCCGATCGCTCGCTGCTCGCGCACGACGTGGTGTGGGCGGCCGCCGGGACCCCGCACGCGGTGTTCCCCATCGAGCCGAAGGCGCTCGTGGCCCACGCCGGTGCCGCACTCGTGGACGTGCGCGAGCGGACCGCGTGACACCCCTGGTCGCCGCGGCGGTCCTGCTCGCCGCGGTCACCCACGCCGGCTGGAACGCCCTCGCCCACCGGATCACCGACAAACTGGTCGGATTCACGCTGATCCTGGCCGGCGGCGTGCTCATCGGCCTGCTGCTGGCCCCGTTCGCCGCGTTCCCGGCACCCGCGGCCTGGCCGTACCTCGCCGTCTCGGCCGCCGTCCACCTCGTGTACGTCGTCCTGCTGATGACGTCGTTCCGGCTGGGCGACTTCGGGCAGGCCTACCCGATCGCGCGGGGCACCGCGCCCCTGGTGGTCACCCTGTTCGCGGCCGTGTTCGCGCACGAGGTGCCGGACGGCTGGGCCGCCACCGGCATCGCCCTGTCCTGCGCCGGGCTCACCGGCGTGGCGCTGTGGGGGCTGCGCGGCCGCCGGCCCGACTGGGCGGCGATCGGGGCCGCGCTGGCGACGGGCCTGTCCATCGCCTCCTACACGGTCGTCGACGGCCTCGGCGTCCGCGCCTCCGGATCGGCGCTCGGCTACACGGCCTGGCTGATGGTGGCGCAGGGCGTGGCGATACCGGCGTACGCCGTCAGCCGCCGCTGGCGGCGCGACACGGTTGCCGTGCTGCGCCCGTACGCCGCCGCGGGCCTGCTGGGCGCGCTTTTGTCCGTCGGCGCCTACGGCCTGGTCCTGTGGGCCCAGACCCGCGCCGAACTCGCCCCGATCGCCGCCCTGCGCGAGTCCTCGATCATCGTCGGCGCGGCCATCGGCGCGGTGTTCTTCAAGGAGCGCTTCGGCGCTCCCCGGATCGCGGCGGCGGGCCTGCTGGTCGTGGGCATCGGGCTCATGCTGCACGCTGGGTAGGCGCATCGAGGGACCCCGGGGGACCTCAGGGGACTTCGGGGGACTCGGGGGACTCGGGGGACAGGAACCGTAGGACAGGAGCCGTCATGACCGACAAGCCGACCGTCAGTGTCCTGGGCACGGGCATCATGGGTGCCGCCATGGCCCGCAACCTCGCCCGCGCCGGACTCGACGTACGGGCCTGGAACCGCACCCGGGAGAAGGCCGAGCCGCTGGCCGCCGACGGGATCCGGGTCACCGGCACGCCCGCCGAGGCCGTCGAGGGCGCCGACGTCGTGCTGACCATGCTGTACGACGGCGGCACCGCCCTGGACGTCATGCGCGAGGCGGCCCCGGCCCTGCGGCCGGGCACCGTGTGGGCGCAGTCCACCACCGCCGGCGTCGAACTCGTCGCCGACCTGGCCGGATTCGCCCGCGAACACGGTCTGGTGTTCTACGACGCGCCGGTCCTGGGCACCCGTCAGCCCGCCGAGGCCGGTGAGCTCGTGGTGCTGGCCGCCGGGCCGGAGGAGGGCAGGGAGACGCTCGCGCCGGTCTTCGACGCGGTCGGCACCCGGACCCTGTGGACCGGCGAGGACGGGGCCGCGGGCAGCGCCAGCCGGCTGAAGCTGGTCGCCAACAGCTGGGTCCTCGCGGCCACCGCGGCGGCCGGCGAGGTGCTGGCCCTGTCCCGGGCCCTCGGCGTGGACCCGCACGACTTCTTCGGCCTCATCGAGGGCGGCCCGCTCGACATGGGATATCTGCGCGCCAAGTCCGCCCTGGTCCTCGACGGGAAGCTGACCCCGGCGTCGTTCGCCGTGTCCACCGCCGAGAAGGACGCCCGGCTCATCGTGCAGGCCGGTGAGCGCAACGGCGTACGGCTCGACGTGGCCGCCGCGACCGCGGAGCGGCTGGCCCGGGCCGCCGCGCAGGGGCACGCCGACGAGGACATGGTCGCCGCCTACTTCGCCAGCTTCGAGGAGCGGCCGGGCGGCGGCCCGGCCTCCACGTGACGTTCCGGGCGCGCGGGAGCACCCTGGAATCACGGACTTCGTGGAGGTGGTCGACATGATGAACACCGTGGTGGGATGGCACGTCGAGATGGAGTTCCACGAGGACGACCAGCACACGCGCGCGGTCGCCCTGGTGCGCTTGCCCGACGGAACCGAGGTGCGCGCCCACGGCGCCGCCAGCCGTCACCGCGTCGACTCCAACCAGCCCCGGGTCGGCGAGGAGATCGCGGGTGCCCGCGCCCTCAACGAACTCGCCATGCAGTTGCTGACCAAGGCGCACGGGGAGATCGACTCGGTGTCCGGACGGACCTCGCACCCGATCAACGTGTGAGGCGCGGCGCCCGGTCATCCGGTGATCCGGTCACCCGGCCGCGCGGTCGAGCGCCGTTCGCACGGCCCGCACCAGCGCCTGCGCCCTCGGGTCCGCCGTCACGCTCGCGCGGAAGCCGTTGGTGACGTAGCCGAAGGCGATCCCGGTCCCCGGGTCGGCGAACGCGAGGGCGCCGCCCCGGCCCGGGTGGCCGAAGGAGCCGGGGGAGAGCAGCGGGGACGCGCTGCCGTGCAGCATGTGACCGAGGCCGAACCGGGTGCCCACGACGAGGACCCGGTCCGGCCCGGCGGACCGCTCGGTGCGGGCCAGTTCCGCGGTCCGCGGGGTGAACAGGCGGGCTCCGCCGTCCACCTCGCCGATGAGCGAGGCGTAGAAGCGGGCGAGCCCGTCGGCGGTGGCGATGCCGTTGGAGGCGGGCAGGGCGGCCGCGCGGTAGGCGGGGTCGTTCTCGTCCGGCAGCGGGGTGATCGCGGCGAACGCGCGCCGGGTGAGCGAGCCGGGGTCGGCGTACGCCTCGGCGACCGCGCGCTTGGGTCGGGTCTTCAGCACCCCGGCCGTCTCGGGCGCCGTCAGCGGGCCGACGCGGCCCACGCGCGCCCGCTCGGTCTCCGGCAGCCCGAGCCACAGATCGGCGCCGACGGGAGCGGCGATCTCGCGGGCGATCCATGCGCCGACCGGACGTCCGGTGACCCGGCGGACCAGCTCGCCGGTGAGCCAGCTGTAGGTCTGCGCGTGGTAGCCGTGGTCCGTGCCGGGCTCCCACACCGGCGCCTGGGCGGCGACGGCGGCCGCGCCGAGGTCCGGGTCGGCCGCCTCGGCCGGGGTCAGCGGCCGGTCCAGTACGGGCACGCCGGCGCGGTGCGCGAGCAGGTCACGGACGAGGGTGCGTTCCTTGCCGGCCGTCTTGTACTCGGGCCAGTACGTGCCGACGGGGGCGTCGAGGTCCAGCTCGCCGCGCTGGTGCAGGAGCAGGAGCGCGGCGGCGGCGACCCCCTTGGTCGCCGAGCGCACGACCTGCGCGGTGCCCCGCTCCCAGGGCTCGGTGCCGTCCACGTCCCGGGTACCGGCCCACAGGTCGACGACTCGGTGCCCGTCCCGGTACACGGTGACGGCCGCGCCGCGCTCACCGAGCAGTTCGAAGTTGGCCGCGAACGCCTCCCCGACCGGCTCGAAGCCCTCGGTCACCGTGCCGTTCACATCCACATCCACGCCTGATCCCTCCACTGACCCCGGACCATGAGTGAAACACGGGTGCGCGGCCTTGGATTCCTCGGCGGGTGGTGACGTCGGCTACGGTCCGGCGGCCTCGGACCCGGGTGCGGCCGCCGGCTCAGCCCAGCAGGATCGTCACGTCGATGTTCCCGCGGGTGGCGTTGGAGTACGGGCACACCTCGTGCGCCGCGTCCACCAGCTTCTCCGCGATCTCCCGGTCCAGGACCGGCAGCGAGACGCTGAGGGCGACGGCGAGGCCGTAGCCGCGGTGCCGGTTGGGGCCGATGCCGACCTTCGCGGCCACCGTGGAGCCGGTCAGGTCGTATCCCGCGCGGTTGCCGACGAGGATCAGCGCGTTGTGGAAGCAGGAGCTGTAGCCGGCCGCGAACAGTTGCTCGGGGTTGGTGCCGTTGCCGTCGCCGCCCAGTTCCGGCGGCATCGCGACCTTCAGCTCGATCTCGCCGTCCTGGCTGGTGACATAGCCGTTCCGGCCCCCGTGGGCGGTGGCCTCGGCGAGGTACATGATCTTCGTCGGACGGGTGTCGACGGCGGTGTCCGCGGTGGCATCGGTCATGGTCGGCCTCCCCCAGGAAAAGTGGCGCACAAATGCATCGCGCACAAGGTACTGGCCGGTATGTCGGCCCGCGCGGGCGGGGGGTGGCAACCACCGGTAACCCCGGGACCCCGTGACCCCGGGCCCCGGGTCGGCGACGGAAAGCCGGGATCAGCGCCGGTCGGCCGCGGGCGGCCGGTCCCAACGCCGGTCGGCCGCCGCGTCCGCGCGCTCGGTGAGCCTCCACAGCTCCGCGCGCAGCAGCTCCGTCTCCCGGCCGCCGAGCCCCGTCGCCGCGAGCAGCGCGCCGGGCACGCGGGCCGCGCGCTCCCTGAGCTGCTCGCCGCGCCCGGTGCACGCGACCAGGACCGACCGTTCGTCGTCCGCCGCGCGCTCCCGGCGCACCAGGCCCGCCCCCTCCAGCCGCTTCAGCAGCGGCGAGACGGTGCCGTAGTCCAGCCGCAGGGCGCCCGCCAGCTCCTTCACGCTGGTCTCCCCGTGCTCCCACAGCACCAGCAGCACGAGGTACTGCGGGTAGGTGAGCCCCAGGTCGTCCAGGAGCGGGCGGTACGCGGCGGTCACGGCGCGCTGGGCCGCGTACAGCGCGAAGCACAGCTGGTCGTCCAGCAGCAGCGACCCGGCGGCGCCGTTGTCGTCTCGGTCGTCTTGACGCGTCACGCGCCCATTGTCACGGACTTCGGGTCGAAGCCGAACGGCAGCTCAAGGCGGTGGGCCCGCATCAGGGTGTCGTCGCCGAGCAGCGCGCCGGTCGGGCCGTCCGCCGCGATCACGCCGTCGCTGAGGACGAGCGAGCGCGGGCACAGCTCCAAGGCGTACGGCAGGTCGTGCGTGACCATGAGGACCGTCACGTCCAGCGAGCGCAGGATGTCGGCGAGTTCGCGCCGGGAGGCCGGGTCCAGGTTGGAGGAGGGCTCGTCCAGGACCAGGATCTCCGGCTCCATGGCGAGCACGGTCGCCACCGCGACCCGGCGTCGCTGGCCGAACGAGAGGTGGTGCGGCGGCCGGTCGGCGAACTCCCGCATCCCGACCCGCTCCAGGGCCGTGCTCACCCGCTCCTGAAGCGCCGCACCCCGGATCCCGGCCGCCGCCGGCCCGAACGCGACGTCCTCGCGCACGGTCGGCATGAACAACTGGTCGTCGGGGTCCTGGAAGACGATGCCGACCTTCTGCCGGATCTCGGCCATGTGCCGCCGGCAGACCGGCAGTCCGGCCACGGTGACCGTGCCGGTACCGCCGCCCAGGATGCCGTTGAGGTGCAGCACGAGGGTGGTCTTGCCCGCGCCGTTCGGGCCGAGCAGCGCGACCCGTTCGCCGCGCTCGACGGAGAAGTCCACGCCGAACAGCGCCTGGTGGCCGTCGGGGTAGGCGAACGCGAGGCCGGAGACCTCCAGGGAAGCAGTACTCACAGAACCCATCCCAGCAGACAGACGACAAGGGCGGCACAGGGGAGGGCGAGGGCGTGGCGCCACTGGGCCCGGGACGCGGTCACCTCGTCGATGACCGGCATCGAACCGGCGTACCCGCGGCTCACCATGGCGAGGTGCACCCGCTCGCCGCGCTCGTAGGACCGGATGAACAGGGCGCCGGCGGACTTGGCGAGCACCCCCCAGTGCCGCACCCCCCGCGCCTCGAAACCGCGCGACTCGCGGGCGATCCGCATCCGGCGCATCTCGTCGGTGATGACGTCCCCGTAGCGGATCATGAACGAGGCGATCTGCACGAGCAGCGGCGGCAGCTTCAGCCGCTGGAGCCCGAGCAGCAGTTCGCGCAACTCCGTGGTGGCGGCCAGGAGCACGGAGGCGGCGACGCCGAGGGTGCCCTTGGCGAGCACGTTCCAGGCACCCCACAGCCCGTTCACGCTCAGCGACAGGCCCAGCACGTGCACCCGCTCGCCCTCCGCCACGAACGGCATGAGCACCGCGAACGCGACGAACGGCACCTCGATCAGCAGCCGCTTGAGCAGGAACGCGGCGGGCACGCGGGCCCGGTGGGCGACGTACCCGAGCAGGCCCGCGTACAGCGCGAACGCCCACATGGCCTCGCGCGGGGTCGAGACGACGACCACCACGAAGGCGAAGGCGGCGGCCAGTTTGGTGTGCGGCGGCAGGGCGTGCACGGGCGAGTGCCCGTGCCGGTAGAGCCGGTGCGCGTGTCCTGCGCCCATGTCAGACGCCCGAGTTCACGGGTGAGACGTCCCGGACGTCCTCGGTGCGCCGCCTGCGCACCGTCCAGAACACCGCGCTGCCCGCGACGACCGTCACGCCGACGCCGATCACGCCCGCGAGGCCGCCGGAGAGGCGCGCGTCGGTGACGTCCTTGACGCCGTAGCCGGCCAGCGGGGAGCCGTCCGAGGCGTGCTTCTCCGCCTTCTTGTCGATGCCCTGGTCGTGCGCGACCTTCTCCAGGCCGTCGGGGCTGGCCGAGGCGTAGAAGCTGACGACGCCGGCGAGCACCAGCGAGGCGGCCAGGCCGGTGAGCCACAGCCCGCGCCGGGAGGTGCGGGCCGCGACGGGAGCCGCCGCGGGCGCGTCCACCAGCTCGCCGTTCACCCGCAGCCTGAGGCGCTGCCGCAGCCCGCGCGCGCCGTGCACCAGGTCGGGGCGGACGGCGACGACGGCGCTCACCGTCAGCGCGGTGATCACGGCCTCACCGATACCGATCAGCACGTGGACGCCGATCATCGCGGTCGCGACCTTGCCGATGGCGACGTCGGTGGTGCCGCCGATCGCGTACATGAGCGTGAAGGCGACGGCCGCGGCCGGCACGGAGACCAGCGCGGCGACGAACGAGGCGACGGTGACCGAGCGCCGTCTGCGGGGCAGCACCGCGAGCAGCGCGCGGAAGACGGCGTACGACACCACCGTCGTGACCAGGGCCATGTCGGTGATGTTCACGCCGAGCGCGGTCAGGCCGCCGTCCGCGAACAGCACGCCCTGCATGAGCAGCACGACCGACACACAGAGCACACCGGTGTAGGGACCGACCAGGATGGCGGCGAGCGCGCCGCCCAGCAGATGGCCGCTGGTGCCGGCCGCCACGGGGAAGTTCAGCATCTGCACGGCGAAGATGAACGCCGCGACGAGACCGGCCAGCGGGGCGGTCCGCTCGTCGAGTTCGCGGCGGGCGCCGCGCAGGCTCACCGCGAGGGCGCCTGCGGCGACCACGCCGGTGACGGCGGAGGTGGGGGCGTCGATGAATCCGTCGGGTACGTGCACCGTACGATTTTAGAGGCTTGTTGCGAACGAATTGCAAGAGAGAGTCGGTCTCGGTGCCGGTCGGCGGTCCACGGCCCCGTGCTCGCCAGGGCACGCCCGGGAATATGTGCGACATTGGAGGGGAAGCGGATGCACAGCTTTCACTTCTGTCACTGAGTGTGAGAGGGCGGTCCGATGTCTGTGGTCGAACAGTACGCGCGCGCCCATATCGTCACCGACGAAGAGGATCCGGGAGCGGTGCCCGTCGTGCTGCGCTGGGACCCCGACACCGACCCCCGGCTGGTCCGGGTCGGCCTTCCCGGGCCGCACGAGTGGGCGTTCTCCCGCGCACTGCTCGAACAGGGACTGCGGGCACCCGCCGCCAGCGGCGACGTACGGGTCTGGCCCTGCGGACGCGTCCAGGCCGTCGTCGAGTTCCACTCCTCCCACGGCGTGGAAGTGGTGCAGTTCGAGTCGAAGACGCTGGTCAGATTTCTGCGCCGGACCTACACGGCGGAGCCGGTCCGCGGCTGAACGGCAGCGCCCGTGAGCGGAACGGCGGCGCCGGCGCGCTCGGCTGATCAGCCGCCGAGCTTCAGCAGGGCCGCCACGATCGGACCGGCCGTGTCACCGCCGTGGCCACCCGCCTCGACCACGCCGGCCGCGGCGAGGTCGCCCCGGTACGCGGTGAGCCAGCCGTTCGGCTTCTTCTGGCCGTCGACCTCGGCGGAGCCCGTCTTGGCGCCGTAGTCCGGGCCTAGGCCCGCCATCGCCTTGGCCGCCGTGCCGTACGCCGCCGTGTACTGCATGACCTCCTTCAGCTGGGACTGCGTCTTCGACGACATGGTGCGCGCGGCCTTCGCCACCGTGCGGTGGTCCACCGAGGGCGCCACCAGGTACGGCTGGCGGAAGACGCCGGACTCCACCGTCGCCGACACCGAGGCCATGTTCAGCGGGTTCATGCGGACCCCGCCCTGCCCGATCAGCGAGGCGCCCATCTGCGCGCCGCTCTGCACCGGCACGGAGCCGTCGAACGTGGGGACGCCGATCGCCCAGTTGTTCAGGCCCAGGCCGTAGACCTGCTGGGCCTCCTTCGTCAGGTCGCTGTTCGACAGCTTCGGCGCGAAGTTGATGAAGGCGTTGTTGCAGGAGGCCCCGAAGCTCAGCTTGAACGAGCCCTTCTTGATCTCCGAGTCGGCGTCGTTGTGGAACGTCCAGCCGGCCAGCTTGTACATCTTGGGGCAGGGGTGCGAGGCGCCGGGCGTGACGAGCTTCTTCTCGAACAGCATCGTCGATGTGATGATCTTCATGGTGGAGCCGGGCGCCAGCGAGCCCTGGAAGGCGGTGTTGAAGCCGTGCCCGCTGTTGGCGACCGCGAGGATCTCACCCGTCGAGGGCCGCATGACGACCACCGAGGCCCGCGGCCGCTTGCCGACCTGCCGTTCGGCGGCGGCCTGGAGGGTCGGGCTCAGCGTGGTCCGCACCGTGCCCGGCGTGCCCTTGCTCAGCTCCACGAGCGTCTTGTCGGACAGCTTGGCCGTCTGCGACGCCTTGCCGCGCACCACGCGCAGCTCGACGCCCGCCTTGCCGCCCGCCGTCTTGCCGAACTTCTCGCGCAGGCCGTCCAGCACGGTGCCCAGCGACGGATAGGTGGCCGTGGTCAGCTCGGCGCCCTCGCGGTCCAGCGCCTTGATCGGCGGAGTGCCGGACTCGCCGGTGACGAGGGTGTCGCCGTCCTTGAGGTCCGGGTGGACCACGGAGGCGTGCCAGTCGACGAGCGGCTTGCCGTCGCTCGCCCGCCGGACCACGGTCAGCGCGCTGCCGTAGGCGAGCGGCTTGCTCAGGTCCCGGTACGACACCGTCGCCTTGACGGAGAACGGCACCTTGGCGCCGGTCGCGGTGCCGGCGGTGAGCGTGACGTCCTTGAGGTGGGCGTCCTTGGCGTAGCCGGTGAGCAGGGAGGTGGCGGCGGACGGGTCGTCGGTGGCGGCGGCGGCCTCGGACACCCTGCCCTTCTGCCAGGCGGTGAGGAAGCGCGTGGTCACCGTGTGGATCTCGGCCGCGGTCGGCGGGCCGGTCTTGACGGTCCTGTGGCCGGAGGCACGATCGTCGGCAGCGGCACCGCCGCCGTAGAGCGCGTAGGCACCGAGGCCGGCGCCGCCGACGACCACGGCGATCATCCCGCCGAGCACGGCGGGTCCGGTCTTCCGTCGCTCGGCGACGCGCCTTCTCTTGCCCACAGCCTCAGTTCCTCCGCGCCTTCCCCAGGGTCCCCGCAGCCCTCACACTCCCCAACGATTCCCCCCACACTAAGGTCCCCGGCTCAGCGGGCCACCTCAGCCCGCACTCCGTAGCAGGCTTGCGACATTCGGCCGGGCCGCCCCCGGGGCCGGGCCGCTCGGCGGTGAGGTCCTGATCAGTGTGTTTGCCGCTGGCCAGGGCTAGCTCATCCGGCTTGGGCCGTCTGGGGGCCGTGATCCTATTTCACCGTGCCCTCGTGAGGGTGCGGCAGACGGGTGGCGGCAGGGGTCGGCGAGGCCGTCACCACGGTGGCGAGGACAGCGACCGCCGTGTGGCTCGAGCTGGACGGGCCAACCTGATCGCCGCGGTGGCCCTGTGGGCCAAGCTCGGTTATGGCTGACGGCCCGGTGGACTTCGCGCCGTGCCGCGCCGAAAGAGCGAGCTGTGTCGAACCAGGAGAAGCATCGCCGCAGGAGCCACGCCCAGCGGGAACGATGAACGGCGCCGGGTTCGGCGTTGACCGGCAGGCCGACATGTCGCCGGCCGTGATCGCACGCCAAACGAGCGCAGAACTTGCCAGGTGTGCAACGGCCATCAAGGCCGATTTGCCTTATCGGGTGAGCCATTATCGACCTTGGGCAGGATGCTTTCACGAGCTTCCCGGGAACCGATGACTACAACCAAATCCCCAGGGACCCCGCGGTGATTCTTGATCGAAACATTGCCCAGCTGATCAGAGGTAATCGCATGATCTCGGGACGAATAGTTGATCACCATCGCGGACTTGCTGCATCCCAGAGAAGCCCACGCTCTGGACCCGCTCACACCTGTTGCCGAGGCGAAACTGTAAGGGCCGGCAGGGTAGCGAGAACTTCCTTCCGCATCGCTACCAGGCCACGCTGACTTGATATGAATCAGCGACCTCTTAGCGTTCCGGGCGCCAGCGATCCGAAGGCCGCAAGAGCTGCCTTCGATATAGGCGATCAGGCGGTATGAACCCTTTCGGACCTCGCCTATTACCTTAGGGGAATGAGATTCGGGTGGAAATTCATCGGCCGTGATGAGTTGCTCTTCAGTCGAGTCGACGGAACCTAGTCGACTCAGGTGCGTAAATCGGTCAGCCGAGGGTCCAGGATCTGCCTTGATCCCTCCCGAAGTGCATGCGGCACATGAAAGCAAAAGGGTAACCCCTAAGGCTATTTTCCGAATTGCCTGCGCCATAGGAGTTACCCTTTCACATGCCGCGATTACTTGTGGTTAATTATTCCGACCACTGGTTTGCATACGCCGATGGGCTTATACACCTCGACTGGTTGCACGTGTGCCCAGCTAAACCCACGTGTCCAGCCACATCCGCGACCGCCACGAGTCGATCGGGATCGCCTGGCCCGTGTACAGGGGCCAGAAGTAGATGAAGTTCCAGGCGATCAGCAGGACCAGGACGCCCGCCGCCGAGGCGCCGATGACGCGGCGGGTGTCGGAGGAGCCCGGTGGGCCGATGACGGCGCCGATCATCATCGCCACCGCAAGGCACAGGAACGGCAGGAAGACGACCGCGTAGAAGAGGAAGATCGTCCGCTCCTGGTACATGAACCAGGGGAGGTAGCCGGCCGCGATGCCGCAGGCGATGGCGCCGGCCCGCCAGTCGCGGCGGAAGGCCCAGCGCCACAGGACGTACAGGACCGCGAAGCAGGCCGCCCACCACAGCAGGGGCGTGCCGATGGCCAGCACCTCACGGGCGCACTTCTGGCCGGCGCCGGCCGGGCAGCCGTCCGCGCCGGGGGAGGGTGACTCGTAGAAGTACGACACCGGGCGGCCCAGCAGGATCCAGCTCCACGGGTTGGACTGGTAGGTGTGCGGGGACGACAGGTGCACGTGGAAGTTGTAGACCTCGTGCTCGTAGTGCCACAGACTGCGCAGCCAGTCCGGCAGGAAGGTCCAGTGGCCGCCCTTGCCGTCGGTCGCCGCCCAGTTGCGGAAGTAGCCGCCGGTGCCGTCGGACGGGGAGAGGATCCAGCCGGTCCAGGACGCGAGGTAGACCGCGATCGTCACCGGGACCGTCGCGAGGAACGTGATGCCCGTGTCGTGCTTCAGCGCGGCCAGGTAGGGGTGCCGGGCGCCGGCCACCTTGCGCGCGCCGACGTCCCACAGCACCGCCATCACGCAGAACGCGACGAGGATGTACAGACCGTTCCACTTGGTGCCGAAGGCCAGGCCCAGCATCAGCCCGGCGCCCCAGCGCCAGGGCCGCCATCCGAACCGGAAGGTGTCGGCCACCCGCTCGTCCGGGCGGACCACGCCGTTCGGCCCGGCGGGCAGCGCCTCGGCCAGTCTGCGCCGTGAGCGGTCCCGGTCGACGACCAGACAGCCGAACGCGGCCACCACGAAGAACATCAGCACGCCGTCGAGCAGCGCGGTCCGGCTCATCACGAAGTGCAGGCCGTCCACCGCCATCAGCGCGCCCGCCAGGCAGCCGAGGAACGTCGAGCGGAAGATGCGGCGGCCGATCCGGCACAGCAGCAGCACGGACAGGGTGCCGAGCAGCGCCGTCATGAACCGCCAGCCGAACGGGTTGAACCCGAACATCAGCTCGCCCAGGCCGATCACGTACTTGCCCACCGGCGGGTGCACGACGTACGCGGCGTCCGCGGGGATCGTGAGATGGCCGTGCGACTGCAGCACGAGGTCGTTGGCGTTCTTGTCCCAGTTGACCTCGAACCCGCGGTGGACGAGCGACCAGGCGTCCTTGGCGTAGTACGTCTCGTCGAATATCACCGCCCGGGGGCTGCCCAGGTTCCAGAACCGCATCACGCCCGCCATCAGCGTGACCAGCAGCGGACCGGCCCAGCCCGACCAGCGCGTGATCCGGTCCGCGAGCACCGGCGGCGCCCCCAGGGCCTGCCACAGGCGCGGGCTCGGCGCCGCGTACGGCGGGACCAGCCGGTCCCGTACGTCGCCGGCGGGCGCGTCCGTGGCGGGCGTGTAGCCGAATCGGCGCAGCCGCTGCTGCCACGGCGTCCGCTGGTCGTGCGGTGCCTGGCCCTGCCGGAGGTCCGTGGAGGACGCGGTACTGGTCACCGCGCCATCGTAGGGAACCGATCTGTGTGAGTCCCGTGCATGGCGGTACCGGTCGGGACACGGCCGCTTTCCGCCCGGCCCGCGAGCGCCTGCGAGGATGGGGGCGTGACTGGAACCCTTGTCCTGGCAGGTACTCCCATCGGCGACATCGCGGACGCGCCGCCCCGGCTGGCCGAGGAGCTGGCGGGCGCCGACGTCGTCGCCGCCGAGGACACGCGGCGGCTGCGCCGGCTCACCCAGGCGCTCGGCGTGTCCCCCAAGGGCCGCGTCGTGTCGTACTTCGAGGGCAACGAGGCCGCCCGCACCCCCGAACTCGTCGAGGAGCTGCTCGGCGGCGCGCGGGTGCTGCTGGTGACCGACGCGGGCATGCCGTCGGTCTCCGACCCCGGCTACCGGCTGGTCGCCGCCGCCGTGGAGAAGGACGTCCGGGTCACCGCGGTCCCCGGCCCGTCGGCCGTGCTCACCGCACTGGCGCTGTCCGGGCTGCCCGTCGACCGGTTCTGCTTCGAGGGCTTCCTGCCGCGCAAGGCCGGCGAACGGCTGTCCCGGCTGCGGGAGGTCGCCGCCGAGCGGCGCACGCTCGTCTACTTCGAGGCCCCGCACCGGCTCGACGACACCCTCGCCGCCATGGCCGAGGTCTTCGGCGCCGACCGGCGGGCCGCCGTGTGCCGCGAGCTGACCAAGACGTACGAGGAGGTCAGGCGGGGCCCGCTGGACGAGCTGGCGCGCTGGGCCGCCGAGGGCGTGCGCGGGGAGATCACCGTCGTCGTCGAGGGCGCCCCCGAGGCCGGGCCCGAGGAGCTCGACGCCGAGGAACTGGTCCGGCGGGTGCGTGTCCGGGAGGAGGCCGGCGAGCGCCGCAAGGAGGCCATCGCGGCGGTGGCGGCGGCGGCCGGGCTGCCCAAGCGGACGGTGTTCGACGCGGTGGTCGCCGCGAAGAAGGAGGGGGCGCTCTGACCGCGCCCAACCCGCGCACACGCCCTCTGAGCAGGACTCTTCTCGGCTGAGCGTGCGCCCCATGGGCGGGCAAAAGGCCGCCTCCGAAGGCAAAGCCAGACCCCTCGCGGAGGGCCGTTTCGGCAAGGAACGTCCAAAACGCCTCCAACACTCGACAGGACTGATGCGTTCGCGTCGGCGGAGGCGTCCACTGGTCGAAGGGACGTATCCGTCCCTCGCCCCAGGGTTCCGGGGGGAACCCGCACGGGGGGCGCTTGTCCAGCGGACAAGAGGAGCTGGCATGAGTGAGATCGCAGGGCGGACCGGCCTTCGCGGCACCGCCGCCGCCGTCGTTCACGAGTCGTACGCGTTCGCCTGCATGCGGTGCGGGCACGGGTGGGAGCAGTCGTACGCCATAGAGCACCACACGGACCTGCACGGACAGCAGTTCGTGACGTACGTGGCCGACGACCGGGTCGTCCCGTCCCCGTTGAGCCGGCCCGCGTGCCAGAACTGCGACGGGCACGTCGTCAGGATCATGCGCGCGGGCCAGGTCTCGTCGGTGCGCGGTGCCGCCGAGCGGCAGCACCGGGTGCCGCAGGCGGGGCCGGTCGAGACCCCGCAGGTGCCGGGACAGTCCACCCCCCAGGTGCCGGAGCGGACCAGGGAACCGCACCACTGGCACCTGTCCGATCTCCTGCACCCGTTCCAGCGCCGCGCGAGCTGAGCGGAGCACCCCGGACGGCAGCACCCCGGACGGGAGTACCCCGCGCGGGCGGGACACCGGCGTTCGAGAGCGTCCCCCTTTCGTAGGATCGGAGCATGCCTTCGAACGCCGGCCGCGCCGCACATAAGGACGACAAGAGCACGGCTCCGCCGCTCCCGGCACCGCTGCGGGTGCCCGTCGCCGACTCCCACACCCATCTCGACATGCAGTCCGGCAGCGTCGAGGAAGGCCTCGCCAAGGCCGCCTCCGTGGGTGTGACGACGGTCGTCCAGGTCGGCTGCGACCTCGCGGGCTCCCGCTGGGCCGCCGAGACCGCCGCGGCGCACGCCGGCGTCCACGCGACCGTCGCCCTTCACCCGAACGAGGCGCCGCGCATCGTCCACGGCGACCCCGACGGCTGGTCGCGGCAGGGCGCGCGCGAACCCGGCGGGGACGCGGCGCTCGACGAGGCCCTCGCCGAGATCGACCGGCTGGCCGCGCTGCCCCAGGTCAAGGGCGTCGGCGAGACCGGCCTCGACCACTTCCGCACCGGCCCCGAGGGCAAGGCGGCCCAGGAGCGGTCGTTCCGCGCCCACATCGAGATCGCCAAGCGGCACGGCAAGACCCTCGTCATCCACGACCGCGACGCCCACGCCGACGTCCTGCGCGTGCTGAAGGAGGAGGGCGCACCTGAGCGCACCGTCTTCCACTGCTACTCCGGCGACGCCGAGATGGCCGAGATCTGCGCCCGCGAGGGCTACTACCTGTCCTTCGCGGGCAACGTCACCTTCAAGAACGCCCAGAACCTCCGGGACGCGCTCGCCGTCGCCCCGCTGGAACTGGTCCTGGTGGAGACCGACGCGCCCTTCCTGACCCCGGCGCCCTACCGCGGCCGGCCCAACGCCCCGTACCTGATCCCCGTCACGGTGCGCGCGATGGCCGCCGTCCGGGGCGTCGACGAGGACGCCCTGGCGACCGCCCTGGGCGCGAACACGGCCCGCGCCTTCGGTTACTGAGGGCGCGTACGGCCCGGCCCCCGGCTCACTGAGGGCGCTGGGCGCGCGTTCGGTGGGCAACTGTGCGTAGTCGAGCCGCTTTGGAGAGTGACCGTCGCTCCGCTAGGTTCTGGGGGCCCGATCCGGACCCCTCTGGCCCCTCTGGAGCGTGTCGGCGTGAGCAAGCCGCAGTTCGAGACGTACGACCCGCACGGCCACGACGCCTCCGTGCACACCGCGGAGACGTTGCCGTACGGGGTGTACCGGGACACGTACCGGCCCGCCTACGAGGCGGAGGCGTACTTCGTCACCGAGCCGGCCATGCCCCTGCCGCGCCAGGTGACGGGCGTGCCCGGGGTGGCGGCGCCGGACGCCGAGACGGTGATCCTCGACCGCGGCGAGCCCACGGTGGCCCCGCACCGGGGTGAACCCACGGTCGTCCTCGACCGCGGGGAGCCCTCGGCCCTCCCGGAGTCCCTGGAGCCCACGGTGGTGCTGGACCGCGGCGAGCCCACGGTGGTGCTGGACTCCGCCCGGGCAGCCGCCGCGGGCGGCCGGGCCGCCCGACGGCGCAGGGCCCGCTCCGCCGAGCGCCCCGAGTCGGCCGTGCGCCGGCTGCTGCCGCAGGCGCTGGTCGTCGCGTTCCTGGCCGGCGGCACCACCGCCTTCGTCGCCAACGACAAGGCCGTCCAGCTGAGCGTCGACGGCAGGCCGCGCACCCTGCACACCTTCGCCGGCGACGTGTCGGAGCTGCTCGCCGAGGAGGGCGTGCGGGTCGGTGAGCACGACATGGTCGCGCCCTCCCGCGACGCCCGTCTCGTCAGCGGCGACGAGGTGTCCGTGCGCTACGGGCGCCCGGTGCGGCTCACGCTGGACGGCGAGCAGCGCGAGGTGTGGACGACGGCGCACACCGTGGACGGGGCGCTGCGGGAGATGGGGGTGCGCGCGGAGGGCGCGTACCTGTCGGCCTCCCGCTCCCGGGGCATCGGACGCGCCGGTCTCGCACTCGACGTGCGCACCGAACGCGCCGTCACGATCATGGCGGACGGCCGCACGCGCACCATCCGCACCAACGCGGCCACCGTCCGCGAGGCCGTCGAGGAGGCCGGCATCACCCTGCACGGCCAGGACACCACCTCCGTGCCGCCGGACAGCTTCCCGCGCGACGGGCAGACGGTGACCGTGCTGCGGGTGATCGGCAGCAGGGAGATCCGCGAGGAGCCGATCCCCTTCGGTGTACGGCGGACCGCCGACCCCACCCTCTTCAAGGGCACCGAGGTCGTCGACCGTCCGGGCCGGCCCGGGCTGCGGCGGGTCACCTACTACCTGCGCACCGTCAACGGAGTACGCGAGAAACCGCGCCGGGAGACGTCCGAGGTGGTGCGCGCACCGCGCAAGCAGCTCGTGCGGGTCGGCACCAAGCCGCGGCCGCACTCCGTGCAGGGCGCCGAGCACCTGGACTGGCGCGGCCTGGCGGCCTGCGAGTCCGGCGGCCGCCCGGACGCCGTGGACCCCTCCGGGACGTACGGCGGGCTGTACCAGTTCGACACGCGTACCTGGCAGAGCCTCGGCGGCAGCGGCCGCCCCCAGGACGCGCCCGCGGAGGAGCAGACCTTCCGCGCCAAGAAGCTCTACGTGCGCCGGGGCGCCACCCCCTGGCCGCACTGCGGGGCACGCCTGCGCGGGTGAGGGGGTCCGCCGGTGGCAGGTCCGCCGGGGGCGTGTCCAGTGGTGGTGGGTCCGCCGGCAGCGTTCGTCCGCCGGTGGTGGGTCCGCGGACCGGCCGCGGTCCCGGGTCGGCTCGGGCCGCTCCCGCGGTGAGCGCCGGACGGAGGGCCCCCGGCGGCCCCGTACCCTTGTCCCGTGACCAGCCCCACCCCCGACGCCCTCCTCGGCCCCGCCGACATCCGCGAGCTCGCGGCCGCACTCGGTGTCCGCCCCACCAAGCAGCGCGGTCAGAACTTCGTCATCGACGCCAACACGGTCCGCCGGATCGTCCGCACCGCCGGGGTCCGCCCCGACGACGTGGTCGTCGAGGTCGGCCCGGGCCTCGGCTCCCTCACGCTCGCCCTGCTGGAGGCCGCCGACCGGGTCACCGCCGTCGAGATCGACGACGTGCTGGCCGCCGCGCTGCCCGCCACCATCGCCGCCCGGATGCCCGAGCGCGCCGACCGGTTCGCGCTGGTCCACTCCGACGCGATGCACGTCGCCGAGCTGCCCGGCCCCGCGCCCACGGCCCTGGTGGCGAACCTGCCGTACAACGTGGCCGTACCGGTGCTGCTGCACATGCTCGACACCTTCCCCGGCATCGAGCGGACGCTCGTGATGGTGCAGGCCGAGGTCGCCGACCGGCTGGCCGCCGCGCCAGGCTCGAAGGTGTACGGCGTCCCGTCCGTGAAGGCCAACTGGTACGCCGAGGTGAAGCGGGCCGGGGCCATCGGGCGCAACGTCTTCTGGCCCGCGCCGAACGTCGACAGCGGCCTGGTCTCGCTCGTCCGGCGGACCGAGCCGGTCAAGACGACGGCCGCCAAGGCCGAGGTCTTCGCGGTCGTCGACGCGGCGTTCGCGCAGCGCCGCAAGACCCTGCGGGCGGCCCTCGCCGGCTGGGCCGGGTCCGCTGCCGCCGCCGAGGCCGCCCTCGTTGCCGCCGGGGTCTCCCCGCAGGCGCGCGGCGAGTCACTGACGGTGGAGGAGTTCGCTCGGATCGCCGAGCAGAGGGAGGCGGGCAAGTGAGCGTGACGGTGCGGGTGCCGGCGAAGGTGAACGTGCAGCTCGCGGTGGGCGCCGCCCGCCCCGACGGGTTCCACGACCTCGCCAACGTGTTCCTCGCGGTCGGCCTGTACGACGAGGTCACCGTCACCCCGGCGGACGAGCTCCGCGTCACCTGCGAGGGGCCGGACGCCGACCAGGTCCCGCTGGACCGCACCAACCTCGCCGCGCGCGCGGCGATCGCGCTCGCCGAACGCCGGGGCATCGAACCGGCCGTGCACCTGCACATCACCAAGGACATCCCGGTCGCCGGCGGCATGGCGGGCGGCAGCGCGGACGGCGCGGGCGCCCTGCTCGCCTGCGACGCGCTGTGGGGCACCGGCGCCTCACGCGCCGAGCTGCTCGCCATCTGCGCCGAGCTGGGCAGCGACGTGCCGTTCAGCCTGGTGGGCGGGGCCGCCCTCGGCACCGGGCGCGGCGAACGGCTGACCGCCCTCGAGGTCGGCGGCACCTTCCACTGGGTGTTCGCGATGGCCGGGCGCGGACTGTCCACCCCGGCGGTCTTCCGGGAGTTCGACCGGATGGCCGAGGGCCGCGAGATCCCGGAGCCCGAGGCCTCGGCCGAGCTGCTGGACGCACTGGCGAAGGGTGACCCGGACGCGCTGGCCGCCACGGTCTCCAACGACCTCCAGCCCGCCGCGCTCTCCCTCTTCCCGGAACTCGCCGACACCCTGGCCGCGGGCCGCGACGCGGGCGCCCTGACCGCGCTCGTCTCCGGTTCGGGCCCCACCACGGCCTTCCTCGCCCGCGACCCCGAGTCCGCCGCGAAGATCGCCGACGCCCTGCGCACCTCCGGCACCTGCCGCACGGTCCGCACGGCCACGGCACCCGCACCGGGCGCGACGGTGACCGCGGGCCCGGCCGAGCGCGCCGGCGGCGTCTGACCTCCGACTACCCTGGAAGGTCGATCCATCCCCCGGGGCAGGAGTGAAATGGCCGTCAACCTGGTCAATGTCGAGAACGTCAGCAAGGTGTACGGCACCCGTGCCCTGCTGGACGGCGTCTCGCTCGGTGTGTCCGAGGGGGACCGGATCGGCGTCGTCGGGCGCAACGGCGACGGCAAGACCACCCTCATCCGGATGCTCGCCAAGCTGGAGGAGGCCGACACCGGGCGTGTCACCCACTCCGGCGGGCTGCGGCTCGGCGTGCTCACCCAGCACGACTCGCTCGACCCCGCCGCCACCGTCCGGCACGAGGTCATCGGCGACATGGCCGACCACGAGTGGGCGGGCAACGCCAAGGTCAGGGACGTGCTGACCGGGCTGTTCGGCGGACTCGACCTGCCCGGCTTCCCCAAGGGCCTCGACACCGTCATCGGACCGCTCTCCGGTGGCGAGCGCCGCCGTATCGCGCTCGCCAAGCTGCTCATCGAGGAGCAGGACCTGCTCGTCCTCGACGAGCCCACCAACCACCTCGACGTCGAGGGCATCGCCTGGCTCGCCACGCACCTGCGCAACCGGCGCTCGGCGCTGGTCTGCGTCACCCACGACCGGTGGTTCCTGGACCAGGTCTGCACCCGCATGTGGGACGTGCAGCGCGGCGACGTCTACGAGTACGAGGGCGGCTACTCCGACTACGTCTTCGCCCGCGCTGAGCGCGAGCGGATCGCCGCCACCGAAGAGGCCAAGCGGCAGAACCTCATCCGCAAGGAGCTGGCCTGGCTGCGCCGCGGCGCGCCCGCCCGCACCTCCAAGCCGCGCTTCCGCGTCGAGGCCGCCAACGAGCTGATCGCCGACGTGCCGCCGCCCCGCGACAGCAGCGAGCTGATGAAGTTCGCCTCCTCCCGGCTCGGCAAGACCGTCTTCGACCTCGAGGACATCACCGTCCAGGCCGGACCGAAGGTGCTGCTCAAGCACGTCACCTGGCAGCTCGGTCCCGGCGACCGGATCGGCCTCGTCGGCGTCAACGGCGCCGGCAAGACCTCCCTGCTGCGGGCGATGGCGCAGGCGGCCCGCACCGAGGGCGAGGCGCAGCCGGCCGGCGGCCGGGTCGCCGTGGGCCGGACCGTCAAGCTCGCCTACCTCTCCCAGGAGGTGGCCGAACTCGACCCCGCCCTGCGGGTCCTGGAGGCCGTGCAGCAGGTACGGGAGCGCGTCGACCTCGGCAAGGGCCGCGAGATGACCGCAGGTCAGCTCTGCGAGACGTTCGGCTTCAACAAGGAGAAGCAGTGGACGCCGGTCGGTGACCTCTCCGGTGGCGAGCGCCGGCGGCTCCAGCTGCTGCGCCTGCTCATGGACGAGCCCAACGTCCTCTTCCTCGACGAGCCCACCAACGACCTCGACATCGAGACCCTCACCCAGCTCGAAGACGTCCTCGACGGCTGGCCGGGCTCGATGATCGTCATCTCCCACGACCGGTTCTTCGTGGAGCGCACCACGGACCGGGTGTTCGCCCTCCTCGGCGACGGCGCCCTGCGGATGCTGCCGCGCGGCATCGACGAGTACCTGGAGCGGCGACAGCGGATGGAGGAGGCGGTCGCCGCGCAGGCCGCCGCCGCGGCCCCGCGTCCGGCCACCACCGAGAGGAGCGCCGCCGACCAGCGCGCCGCCAAGAAGGAACTCCAGAAGATCGAGCGCCAGTTGGACAAGGTCTCCGAGAAGGAGGCCAAGCTGCACGCCCAGATCGCCGAGAACGCCACCGACTTCGCGAAGGTGGCGGAACTGGACGCCCAGCTGAGGGACTTGGGCGCCGAGCGGGAGGAACTGGAGATGCGCTGGCTGGAACTGGCGGAGGACGCCTGACCTCGCACGCGGCACGCGCAGGGGGCGCGCGCGTCGCGTGAAGGGGGCGTGAAGGCGCGTAACGAGGGCATCACGGGCCGGTTCGCCCTTGGGAACAGGGGAGGGCACGGCCCCGTCCGCTGTCGGCACCGGGTGATAGAAAGAGCCGTCTGAGAACAGTCTGAGTACGACCCAGGGTCCGTGAGCGAACCTCAGGGCGTGGCTAAAAATCAGTGAACGAGGGGGAAGAGCGCTGATGACCCAGCCGCCCGACCAGCCGCCGCAGGGCGGTTTCGGAGCACCGCAGGACCAGCCGCCGCAGGGTGGTGGATACGGCGCCCCGCAGCCGCCGCCCCCGCCGCCGGCGCAGCCGCCCCAGGCACCGGCCCAGCCTCCGCAGCCCCAGCCCGGCTACGGCTATCCCCAACAGCCCGGCCCCTACGCCCAGCCGGGCCCGTACGGGGCGCCCGGCGCCCCCGCACCCGGCCCCTACGGCCAGCCGCAGCAGCCCGGTCCGTACGGCCAGCCGCAGCCCGGCCCGTACGGACCGCAGCCCGGCTACGGCTACCCGCAGCAGCCGCCGTACCCCGGCGCCCCCGGCACCGCGCCCGGCGGGGCCCCGTTCGGCGGCAAGCCGCCGGCCAAGGGCCGGACCGCGCTGATCATCGGTGCCGCGGCGGCCGCGCTGCTCGTCATCGGCGGCACCGTCTACGCCGTGACCAGCGGCGGCAATGACGACGACGGGAAGAAGACGCCGGTCGCCGGAAAGAGCGACGACGGCAAGCAGTCCTCCTCCACCGCGTCCGTCGACCCCGGTGACGGCAGCGGCAACGGCGGCGCCGACCCGGACAACCTCAACGAGGGCCGCAAGCCCGGCGAGGCGAAGGTGCTCTGGTACAAGAGCGCGCCCGACGCCCCCGGTTCCGGCGCCGACGCCCCCGGCATGTGGATCTCCGGCGGCACGGCGGTGAAGGCGGCGTACAAGCAGGTCTTCGCCTACGACGCCGGCACCGGCCGCGCGGCCTGGGACCCCATCACGTTCCCGCAGAAGATCTGCGCCGTCACCGCGCAGAAGTCGGCGGACGACAAGATCGTCGTGGCGTACATGAGCGGTGTCAGCGACCGCGCCAAGTGCAACCAGCTCCAGCAGATCGACCTGGGCACCGGCAAGAAGGGCTGGAGCGCCGAGGTCGCCGACGGCGCGCTGTTCGACAGCGCCATCAGCATCGAGCTGACGGTCAGCGGCAAGACGCTGATGGTCGGCCGCTCGCAGTCGGGCACGGCGTACGACATCGACAACGGCCACAAGCTGTACGACAAGCAGAAGTACGGCTCGGCCTGCTTCCCGACCGCGTTCGCGGGCGGCGCGGGCCGGCTGGTCCAGGTGGCCTCCTGCGGCGCCGGCACCAGCAACGAGCACGACGAGATCCGGGAGCTGAACCCGGCCGACGGCAAGGTCAAGTGGACGCAGCCGGTCAAGAAGGGCTGGCGGGTCGCGCGTACCTACTCCCTGAACCCGCTCGTGGTCTACCTGACCAACCAGGACAAGAAGGCGTGGAACATCTCCACCTTCACCGCGGCCGGCAAGTTCAGGTCCGAGGTCAAGGTGAACGAGAAGTTCGCGCCGCAGTGCGGCTGGGCGATCCTCGCCCGCGACCTGCAGGGCTGCCAGGGCGTCGCCGTCGACGGCGACACGCTCTACCTGCCCACCGACACGACGAGCGGCGCCAACGAGATCGTCGCCATCGGCCTCGCCGACGGCAAGGAGAAGTGGCGGGTCAAGTCGCCGACGGACGAGTCGATGGCCCCGGTGAAGACCGAGGGCGGCAGGCTCATCGCGTACGTGCGGCCGTCGTACGACGCGGGCGGCCAGGTCGTGTCGATCCCGACCACGGGCGGCTCGCACCGGCCCACCAAGCTGCTGCAGAACCCCGCGGGCACCGCGACGATCGAGAACGGCTTCTTCAGCTCGGCCGTGGACTGGGCCGGCGGACGCTTCTTCATCTCCACCACCCGGCTCAACGGCAACGACGAATCGAAGGAGAAGCTGATGATGGCGTTCGGCAAGTGAGTCCGGGCCCGGCTTCCGGCCGCCCGCTCCCTTCTCCGCTCCCTCTTCGTTCTCCGCTCCCTCTCCTTCGTCCCCCTTCTCCCGGGCCGTCCGGCCCGGAGAGCGTCACCGAGGTACCCCAGTCATGAGCCAGCCGCCCCCGCCGCCACCCAACCAGCCGCCCAACCAGCCGCCGCAGGGCGGCTTCGGGCCGCCCCAGGGCCAGCCTCCCGCGGCCCCGCCCACCCCGCCGGCTCCCCAGCCCGGTTACGGCTACCCGCAGCAGCCCCAGCCCGGCTACGGGCCGCCGCAGCCCCAGCCGCCGCAGCCCGGATACGGCTATCCGCAGGCGCCCCAGCCGGCGCAGCCCGGCTACGGCCGGCCGCAGGTCCCGCAGCCGCCCCAGCCGCAGCCCGGGTACGGCTACCCGGGCGCGCCGCAGAACCCGTACGCCCAGCAGCAGCCCTACGGTTACCCGACCGCGCCCATGGCGCCCGCGCAGGGCGGCGGCGGCAGGAGCACGACCACCTTCGTCATCGTCGCCGCGGCACTCGTCGTGATCGCCCTGATCGTCGGCGGCGGTGTCTGGTACGCCAAGTCCTCCGGCGACGACGGGAAGAAGGACGACACCGCGCACTCCACCGGCGGCGCGGGCGGCAAGGACGGCTCCGGGGGCACGACCGCCGGCGGCAAGGAGAAGGCGCCGGCGGACCCCGCCGCGAAGGTGCTCTTCCAGGCCCCGATGCCCAAGACCTCCGACACCGTCGTCACCGCGGGCTCCTGGCTCACCGACCAGGTGTACGCCAAGAGCGGGATCGCGCAGATCGTCGGCTACGACCCGGTCAAGGGCACCAAGCTGTGGACGGTCGAGCTGCCGGGCCCGGTGTGCACGGCCGCCAAGCACGTGACGGAGGACGGCAGGACGGCGATCGTCTTCCAGCCGAAGATGCCCGCCAAGAACTCCAGCGCGGGCTGCAGCCAGGTCGCCGCCATCGACCTCGCCAAGGGCACCAAGCTGTGGACCAAGACGGTCAAGAACGCTGACAGCACGATCAACCTGGACAACGTGACGGTCGCCCAGCACACCGTCGCGGTCGGCAGCACCAACGGCGGTGCCGCGTTCGACATCGACTCCGGCAAGGCGCTGTGGCAGCCGAAGCCCGGGGACACCTGCTACGACGCCGGCTACGGCGGCGGCGCCAAGCTGGTCGCGATGCGCAAGTGCGGCAGCTACGGCGACCGCCAGCTCCACGTCCAGACCATCGACCCGGCCTCCGGGAAGGTGATCTCCGACTACAAGATGGCCTCCGGCATCGAGTACGCCAGCATCGTCTCCACCGACCCGCTGGTGGTGGCCGCCGACGTCGGCGACAGCGCCGGTGACGGCAGCGGCATCTCCGACTACTTCTCCATCGACGGCAAGACCGGCAAGCTGCTGGCCCGTATCTCGGCGCCCGGCGACACCTACGCCGGCCGCTGCGACGGCATCACCCGCATCGAGGACTGCCGGGAGGTCGTCGCCGGGGGCGGCAAGCTGTACGTGCCGACCGAGGAGCACGACGGCACCGGCAAGTACAGCAAGACCAACGAGGTCGTCGCCTTCGACCTGGCCACCGGCAAGGAGACCGGCCAGCGCGCCGAGGCAGGCGACGGCTACCTGCTCTCCCCGCTGCGCATGGACGGCGGCAACCTGATCGCCTACAAGCGCCCGCCGTACGACAAGGGCGGGCAGGTCGTCAGCATCGACGGGGGCTCCTTCAAGGCGACCGAGCTGCTGGAGAACCCGGCCGCGCAGGACGTGCGGCAGGCGGAGACCACGATGCTCCCCGACTACGCGGAGATCCTTTTCGGGCGGGGCCGGCTGTACATGTCGTCCGTGTACGCGCACAAGGCCTCGTCCTACGGCAAGGAGTACCTGCTGCTCGCGTTCGGCGCGGGCGGCTGACCGCACGCCCCGTGGTGCTTCAGGGCGCCCGGGGTGAATGCCAGGGATTACCAGGGAGTGCCCCGGATTTCATCGATCCGGGGCACTTCTCCTTCATAGGGGCAGCGCGACGTCGAACAAGCGTGTAGCTTCCGGGGGCATGAAGGGCGGGGTGCCGGGGGGCCCTCTGTCGTGGTGCGCGGTGGGCGTCCATAGTGGGGCATCCATGGGGGGACTGGGGGTTGCTGCATGGGAGTGCGGCTCATGGTCGTCGACGACCATCGCCTGCTCGCGGAGGCGCTGGCGTCGGCGTTGAAGCTGCGCGGGCACCGGGTGCTCGCGGCGGCGGCGCCGGCCGCGGGCGCGGCGGATCTGGTGATCACGCGGGCGCCGGAGGTGTGCCTGCTGGGCACGGCCGCGCCGGCCGAGCCGGGGGCGTTCGACCCGGTGGTGAAGATCAAGCGGGAGCGGCCGCAGGTGGCGGTGCTGGTGCTCGGCCCGGTGCCGTCGCCGCGGGGGATCGCGGCGGCCTTCGCGGCCGGCGCGTCGGGGTACGTGCGGCACGACGAGCGGATCGAGGGGGTCGAGCGGGCCATCATGAAGGCCCGGGCCGGTGAGGCGGCGGTGGCCCCGCAGCTGTTGCAGGGCGCTTTCGGCGAGCTGCTCAACCCGGCGGCCCAGCCCGACGACGAGGGGCAGCGGCTGCTGCGGATGCTCACCCCGCGGGAGGTGGAGGTACTGGTCAGGGTCGCCGAGGGGGAGGACACCCGGCTGATCGCCGCCGGCATGGGGATCGCTCCCAGCACGGCGCGCACGCACGTCCAGCGGGTCCTGATGAAGCTGGGGGTGGGCTCCCGGCTCGAGGCGGCGGCACTGGCGGCCCGGACCGGCCTGCTGGACCGCGCGGGACCGCCGCCGGCGGGGCCGGAGTCGTAAGGACCCCGCCCCGCCGCGCGGCCGGCGCGTTCCCGGCCGGTGTTACGCCTTCTCCCCCGGCTCCTCGGGCAGCCCCTCGCGGGGCAGCGGCGGCGGGGTCGGCCGCAGCTTCAGCCAGGCCAGGAAGAAGATGCCGAGGAGCAGCATGCCGATGCCTGTCCACAGGTTGATGTTGACGCCCTGGGCCTTGTCGATGGCGGCCTGGGAGTCGGTGATGCCGGTGATCGTGACGATGACGCCGTAGACCACGAACAGGCCGCCGATGATGCGGCGCAGGTCGAACAGGCGGGCGGCCGTCTCGGACCTGCCCTCCAGGTCGGTGACTTCGCGCTGGACGTCGTCCTCGGAGAAATGGAACCGCTCGGGCTCGCGGTCGGAGTGCTCGGTCATGGTTTCCTCATCCTCCCGCGGTCAGAACGAGAACGGGATGTAGCAGGCGGCGGCCAGGACGATCGCGCCCCAGCCGAGCAGGGCGGGCTTGCGGTACCAGGCGTCGTCGCCCGCGGCGGGCGGTTCGGCCATGCCGGGGGAGCGGGTGCCGTACACCAGACCCCGCAGTTCCTGTTCCGGCTTCGGCCTGGTGAACAGGGACACGATGAACATCACGACGGCGCCGGCGACGAAGCCCGCGATCGCCGAGACGAAGTTGGCGCCCTGGTCGGTGGGGATCGAGATGATGCCCTTCTTGTAGAGCACGAAGTAGTTGACCATCGCGGTCACGGTGCCCGCGAGCAGCCCCCAGAAGCCGGACTTGGCCGAGGCCCGCTTCCAGAACATGCCGACGATGAACACCACGAACATCGGCACGTTGAAGAAGGAGAACAGGGTCTGCAGGTAGGACATGATGTTCGAGAACGAGGAGGCCAGGAAGGCGGTGCCGACGGAGGCGCACACGCCGATGGCGGTGATCAGGCGGCCGAAGCGGACGTAGTAGCCGTCCTCGCGGCCGCGCACCACGTACTTGGCCCAGATGTCGTTGGTGAACACGGTGTTGAAGGACGACACGTTGGCCGCCATGCCGGCCATGAAGGCGGCCAGCAGACCGGTGACCGCGATGCCGAGCACGCCGTTGGGCAGCAGTTCCTGCATCAGGAACGGGATGGCGTCGTTGTACTGGTATCCGGAGCCGGTGGTGCCGAACCGGGGGATGATCGCGGCGGCGACCAGGCCCGGGATCATCACCAGGAAGACGATGAAGATCTTCGGGTAGGCGGCGATCAGCGGGGTCCGCTGCCCGGCGGAGAGGTTCTTGGCGGACAGGGCGCGCTGCACCTCGGCGAAGTTGGTGGTCCAGTAGCCGAAGGAGAGCACGAAGCCGAGGCCGAGGACGATGGTCAGCCAGTTGGCGCCGAGCGGGTTGCCGCTGCCGATGCCGGTGCCACCCCAGGCCGTGGTGAAGTCGGCGCCGTGGGTGGCGGTGAGCTTGTCGGTCAGCCCGCCCCAGCCGCCGACCTTCTGCAGGCCGAGGATGGTGATCGGGATGAGGGCGGCCAGGATCACGAAGAACTGCAGCACCTCGTTGTAGATCGCCGAGGACAGGCCGCCCAGCGTGATGTACGCCAGCACGAAGGCGCCGGCGACGACGATGGCCACCCACTGCGGCCAGCCGAGCAGGGCCTCGACGACGATCGCCAGGGCGTAGAGGTTGACGCCGGCGATGAGGATGGCCGCGAAGGCGAACAGGATCGAACTGAGCAGGTGGGCGCCCCGGTCGAAGCGCAGCAGCAGGAACTCGGGGACCGAGCGCACCTTGCTGCCGTAGTAGAAGGGCATCATCACCAGGCCCAGGAAGACCATGGCCGGGATGGCGCCGATCCAGTACCAGTGCACGGTGTAGGCACCGTACTGGGCGCTGTTCGCCGCCATGCCCAGGATCTCGGTGGCCGCCAGGTTGGCGGAGATGAAGGCGAGGCCGGTGATCCAGGCGGGCAGCGAGCGTCCGGAGAGGAAGAAGTCGAGGCTGGTCTTCACCGAGCGGCGGGCCGCGAAGCCGATGCCGAGCACGACGACGAAGTAGATCGCCAGGATCGTGTAGTCCAGCCAGTTGGTGGGGAGCCGTAGCTCCGCCGCCAGGTAGGTGGGGGCATGTGTGGGGGTTTGCATGAAGAACTCGCTTCGTCGCGCGAACTGATCCAGAGCGGAACCTACGCCGCCGCGTTCAGATATTGAACAGTTCTGATGGTGTTCTTTGTTTGATTGTGATCGTCCAGGGTGTTGTCGAGTTGTGATCTGTTATGTTTGATTGTGTTGAGTGATTGGGTGCGGGACGTAGAGGAGTCCGGCGTTGAAGAAGACCTCGACACGGCTGGCCGACGGACGTGAGCTGATCTACTACGACCTCCGGGACGACACCGTGCGCACCGCCGCCGACCGTCGCCCGCTGGACCGTACGGTCACCACGTCGGAGATCCGCCGTGACGTGCTGCTCGGCGACTCGGTCGCCATCGCCTCCCACCGGCAGGGCCGCACCTACCACCCGCCGGCCGACGAGTGCCCGCTCTGCCCGACCCAGGGCGAGCGCCTGAGCGAGATCCCCGACTCCTCGTACGACGTCGTCGTCTTCGAGAACCGCTTCCCCTCGCTCGCCGGCGACTCCGGCCGCTGCGAGGTCGTCTGCTTCACCTCCGACCACGACGCGTCCTTCGCCGACCTGACCGGGGAACAGGCCCGGCTGGTGCTGGACGCGTGGACGGACCGCACGTCGGAACTGTCTCATCTGCCCTCCGTCGAGCAGGTGTTCTGCTTCGAGAACCGCGGTGAGGAGATCGGGGTGACGCTGGGTCACCCGCACGGCCAGATCTACGCCTACCCCTTCACCACCCCCCGCACCGCGCTGATGCTCCGCTCGATCGCCGCGCACAAGGAGGCCACCGGCGGGGAGAACCTGTTCGACGCCGTCCTGCGCCGGGAGACGGCCGACCGCCGGGTCGTCCTTGAGGGTGAACACTGGGTGGCCTTCGTGCCCTACGCCGCCCACTGGCCGTACGAGGTGCACCTCTATCCCCGGCGCCGGGTGCCCGACCTGCTCGCGCTCGACGAGGCGGCACGCACAGAGTTCCCCCAGGTCTATCTGGAACTCTTGAGGCGCTTCGACCGGATCTTCGCCGCTGGTGACGGTGACGCAGGACAGGGCGCGGCGGACGGGCCCCGCACGCCGTACATCGCGGCCTGGCACCAGGCCCCGTTCGGCGCGCTGGAGGAGTTCGACGGGGTCACCCGGGACGACTTCGCCCTGCACCTCGAGCTTTTCACCATCCGACGTACTTCCGGCAAGCTGAAGTTTCTCGCGGGTTCCGAGTCCGGCATGAACGTGTTCATCAACGACGTGCCGCCGGAGCGCGCGGCCGAGCGACTGCGAGAGGTAGCGAGTTCATGAAGTACCTGGTGACGGGTGGCGCGGGTTACGTCGGGAGTGTCGTGTCCCAGCACCTGCTGGAGGCCGGCCACGAGGTCACCGTCCTCGACAACCTCTCGACCGGCTTCCGCGCGGGCGTCCCGGCCGGCGCCGCCTTCGTCGAGGGCGACATCCGCGACGCCGCCAAGTGGCTCGACGCCTCCTACGACGGCGTGCTGCACTTCGCCGCGTCCTCCCAGGTCGGGGAGTCGGTGGCGAAGCCGGAGAAGTACTGGGACAACAACGTCGGCGGCAGCATGGCCCTGCTCGGCGCGATGCGCGAGGCGGGCGTGCGCAAGCTGGTCTTCTCCTCCACGGCGGCCACCTACGGCGAGCCCGAGCAGGTCCCCATCGTCGAGACCGCCCCCACCGCCCCGACCAGCCCCTACGGCGCCACCAAGCTGGCCGTCGACCACATGATCACCGGCGAGGCGGCCGCCCACGGCCTGGCCGCGGTGTCCCTGCGCTACTTCAACGTCGCGGGTGCCTACGGCCGTTGCGGCGAGCGCCACGACCCCGAGTCGCACCTCATCCCGCTGGTCCTCCAGGTCGCCCAGGGCCGCCGCGAGGCGATCTCCGTCTACGGCGACGACTACCCGACCCCGGACGGCACCTGCGTCCGCGACTACATCCACGTCGCGGACCTGGCCGAGGCCCACCTGCTGGCCCTGACGGCGGCCCGCCCGGGCGAGCACCTGATCTGCAACCTCGGCAACGGCAGCGGCTTCTCCGTCCGCGAGGTCGTCGACACCGTCCGCAAGGTCACCGGGCACCCGATCCCGGAAGTGGTGGCCCCGCGCCGCGGCGGCGACCCGGCCGTCCTCGTCGCGGCCGCCGGCACGGCCCGCGAGAAGCTGGGCTGGAACCCGTCCCGCGCGGATCTCGCGGGGATCGTCGCGGACGCGTGGGAGTTCGCGCAGAGCATCGCGAAGGAGCACTAGTGGGGGCACAGCAGGTCCAGGAGCGCTTCGCCGAGCTGTACGGGGCGCGACCCGAGGGAGTGTGGGCGGCGCCGGGCAGGGTCAACCTGATCGGCGAGCACACCGACTACAACGACGGCTTCGTGATGCCGTTCGCCCTGCCGCACCAGGCCACCGCGGCGGTCTCCCGCCGCACCGACGGCATGCTGCGCCTGCACTCGGCGGACGTCGGGGACACGGTCGTGGAACTGCGCCTGGACTCCCTCGCCCCGGGCAGCGACCGGGACTGGACGGCCTACCCGGCCGGCGTGGTCTGGGCCCTGCGCGAGGCCGGGCACCCGGTCACCGGCGCCGACGTCCACCTCGCCTCGACGGTCCCGACCGGCGCGGGCCTGTCCTCCTCGGCCGCCCTCGAGGTCGTGATCGCCCTCGCCCTCGACGACCTGTTCGACCTGGGACTCCAGCGGTGGCAACTGGCCCGCCTGTGCCAGCGCGCCGAGAACGTCTACGTCGGCGCGCCCACCGGCATCATGGACCAGACGGCCTCGGCCTGCTGCACCGAGGGCCACGCCCTCTTCCTCGACACCCGGGACCTGTCCCAGCGGCAGATCCCCTTCGACCTCGCCGCCGAGGGCCTTCGCCTGCTGGTGGTCGACACCCAGGTCAAGCACGCCCACAGCGGCGGCGAGTACGGCAGGCGCCGGGCCGGCTGCGAGAAGGGCGCCGCCCTGCTCGGCGTCGACGCCCTGCGCGACATCCCCTACGACGGCCTCGACGCGGCCCTGGCCCGGCTCGGCGACGAGGAGGAGGTCGCCCGCCTGGTCCGGCACGTCGTCACCGAGGACCGGCGGGTGGAGCGGGTGGTGTCCCTCCTGCACGCCGGCGAGACCCGCGCCATCGGCCCGGTCCTGACCGAGGGCCACGCCTCCCTGCGCGACGACTTCCGCATCTCCTGCCCCGAGCTCGACCTGGCCGTGGACACCGCCCTGTCCCACGGCGCCCTCGGCGCCCGGATGACCGGCGGCGGCTTCGGCGGCTCCGCGATCGTCCTGGCCGAGGTGACCGACGTGAACACCCTGACCAAGGCGATCGAGGAAGCCTTCACGGCAGCGTCCTACGCCACCCCCCGCGTCTTCGAGGCGGTGCCTTCGGCGGGGGCGCGGCGGGTGGTCTGACGTTGCGTTGGTCTGGTCGGCCCCGTCCGCCTGTACGGGGCCGACGACTTTTCACGGGAGGCGGGCCGGATGGACGCCGACGCGATTCGGTCCCGCTTCGACGGGCGGGGCCAGGTCGAGTTGCAGGTCGGAGGGGGACAGCGGGCGCCGGCCGAGGCGATCGCGCGTGCGCTCGGCTACGAACTGGTCTCCGTCGAGCAGCGGGGCGGCAGACCGATCAACCTCGGTGCCATCGACCTGCGCACGGCGCGCAGCTACCGGCTGGTGTTTCGGCGCGACGACGACCCCCGGGCCCGGCGCCGGGCCGAGCTGACCATCGAGCGGCTGCGGGCCGGCGGCCCGGTCCTCACGGACGACGAGCTGCTGCCGCCCCCACCGCCGCCCTCGCCCCCACCGCCCTTCGTCCCCCGCCCGCCCCAGCCGCGGCCGCGGCGGTCGTGGGAGCCTCAGCCGCCACCGCCGGTGGGACCGTCGCGGCCCAGGATCCCGCCGCGGCCGGCCTACCCGCCTGCGCCCGCTCCGCCCCCGCCGCTGACGCCCCCTCCGCCGTCACCGCCGGAGGAGTGAGCGCTCGTCAGGCCAGGCGCTTCGTCAGGGTGTACTCCGTGATGCCCGGGGGGTAGTCGGGGATCACGCACACCACGTCGTAGCCCTGCTTGGTGTAGAAGGACGGGGCCTGGAAGTCCCAGGTCTCCAGGCGGGACGCGGTGCAGCCGCGGGTGGTGCGGGCGATGCGTTCGGCGCGGGCGAGCAGGTGGGCGCCCAGACCCGCGCCGCGGTGGCGGGCGTCGACCCACAGGTAGGTGACGTGCAGCCAGGTCGCCCAGGTGTGGCCGACCAGACCGCCGGCCAGATCACCCGCGGGGTCCAGCGCCCAGACGTGGAGGGGGACTTCGCGTTCGCCGGGCGTGCCGCGCAGGGACGCCAGGACGGGGGACGCCGCCGTGTTGGTGTCCCGCAGCCGCGAGCGGAGCAGATCACGTCGGCCTTTGTCGACTTCCGCCTCAATACGAAACATGCGGCACACCATAAACGTGCCGGACGGCCAGTTCTGTAAATCGCCTTCCGCTCCCTGCCGCCATCCGTACTCTGATGAGCAGCACCGGTGGGGGCCGGTGCTGATCAGGGGGCGAGACAGGCGGGTACGGCGCCCGCGGTGGGGGTAGCAGTTTCCGCAACGGCGGCGGCCGTGTGCGGTCGGGCGTTCCTTCCGCGGGTGTCGTGTCCGCGCGCGTCGTCGTTCTCCGGACCTTGGCTATCCCCTGCTCCTCGAGGAGCCCGGGGAAGGGGGTTTCGTGGTTCGCATCCGAGTTCTGGTCGTCGACGACCACCGCATCTTCGCCGAGTCGCTGGCCGCGGCACTGGCCGCCGAGCCCGACGTCGACGTCTCCGCCGCGGGCAGCGGCCCGGCCGCGCTGCGCTGTCTGGAGCGCGCGGCCACCGAGGGCCGCCGCTACGACGTCCTGCTCGTCGACGCCGACCTCGGCGGCAACCTGCCCGGCGCCCGCCCGGCCGTCCCGGTGCAGGAGGGCAACGAGGAGGGCCTGGTGGACGGGATCTCCCTGGTCGCCGGCGTCCGCTCGACCCAGCCCACGGTGCGCACGGTGGTCATCGCCGAGAAGGACGACCCCCGCCGCGCGGCCCTCGCGCTGGGGGCCGGCGCCTCCGGCTGGGTCGCCAAGGACAGCTCGCTGTCCCGGCTGCTGACGGTGATCCGGGGGGTGCTGCGCGACGAGACCCATCTGCCGCCCGCCCTGCTCACCGGCGTCCTCAAGGAGCTGACGGCCGCGCGCAAGCACCGGACCGAGAGCGAGCGGCTGGTGGAGTCGCTGACCCCGCGCGAGCGCGAGGTGCTGCGCTGCATGGTCGCGGGTCTGGGCCGCAAGGCCGTCGCCGAACGGCTGTTCCTCTCCCCGCACACCGTGCGCACCCACATGCAGAACGTCCTCGGCAAGCTGGGCGTGCACTCGACCCTGGCCGCCGTGGCGCTCGCGCGCCGGGCCGGCGTGGGCCCGGCCGCCCTAACCGGGGATGTTGTCGAACGGGGCGGTCAGCTGGCGTAGCAGCGCCGCCAGTTCGGCGCGCTGGGCGCGGGACAGCTCGGCGAGGATCGCCCGCTCCTGGTCCAGCAGGCCCGCCAGCGCCTGGTCCGCGCGTTCCTGCCCGGTCCCGGTCAGCCGGACCAGCACGCCCCGCCGGTCACTGGGATCGGGCAGCCGCTCGACCAGGCCCTTCTTGGCGAGCCGGTCGATCCGGTTGGTCATCGTGCCCGAGGTGACCAGCGTCTGGGTGAGCAGCTGCCCGGGCGAGAGCTGGTACGGCGTCCCCGCGCGCCGCAGCGCGGTCAGCACGTCGAACTCCCAGGGCTCCAACCGGTGCTCGGCGAAGGCGAGCCGTCGCGCCCGGTCCAGGTGCCGGGCCAGCCTGCTCACCCGGCTGAGCACCTCGAGCGGGTCCACGTCGAGGTCCGGGCGCTCCCGGCGCCACGCTGCGACCAGCCGATCGACCTCGTCCTCCATGGGGATCAGTGTAGTGGTTGTGTCGACATGAAGTCTCTTGATCTCAAGTCTCTTGACATCGAGAGAAATGCCCGGGGAGAGTAGACCCATGACGCACACCAACCCCACCTGGGACCCCGCCCAGTACCTCCGCCACGCCGGCCACCGCGCCCGCCCCTTCACCGACCTCCTCGCCCGCATCCCCGGCCTCCCCGCCGACCGCCCCCGCATCGCCGACCTCGGCTGCGGCCCCGGCAACGTCACCGTCCTGCTCACCCAGCGCTGGCCCGCCGCCCACGTCACCGGCCACGACAACTCACCCGCGATGCTCGACCGCGCCCACACCGAACACGAGGGCCCCACCTCCGGTGGCGGCCACCTCGACTTCGCCCACGCCGACGTCGCCACCTGGACGCCCGCCGAGCCGTACGACCTGATCGTCTCCAACGCCACCCTGCACTGGGTCCCCAACCACGCCGACCGCTTCGCCGACTGGATCGCCGGACTGCGCCCCGGCGGCACCTTCGCCTTCCAGGTCCCCGACAACATCGACGCCCCGCTGCACGCCCTCATGCGCGAACTGGCCGCCACCCCCCGCTGGCAGCCCCTCCTCGGCGACGTGCTGCGCCCCACCGACTCCGTGCACACACCCGACGTCTACCTGGACCGCCTCGCCCGCCTCGGCTGCGCGACCGACGTGTGGCAGACGACGTACCTCCACGTCCTCCAGGGAGAGGACCCCGTCCTCGACTGGGTCAAGGGCACCGGCCTGCGGCCCGCCCTCACCGCGCTCGCCGACGACCCCGAGGCCCGCGACGCCTTCGTCACCGAATACCGGGACCTGCTGCGCCGCGCCTACCCGAGTGCCCCCTACGGCACCGTCATGCCGTTCCGCCGGCTGTTCGCCGTCGCCACCAAGGAGGCGTGAGGATGCTCGCCGCCCTCGACCACGTACAGCTCGCCGCACCGCCCGGCACGGAGGACGCGCTGCGGGCGTTCTACACCGGCGCCCTCGGCATGACCGAGATCCCCAAGCCACCCGCACTCGCCGCACGGGGCGGATGCTGGTTCCGGGCCGGAGCCGTACACCTCCACCTGGGCGCCGAACACGACTTCCGGCCCGCGAAGAAGGCCCATCCCGGGCTGCGGGTGACCGGCATCGACGCCCTGGCCGCCCGGGTCACCGCCCACGGTGCCCCGGTGACCTGGGACGACGACCTGCCCGGCCACCGCCGCTTCTACTCCGAGGACCCCGTCGGCAACCGGCTGGAGTTCCTCCAGCCGCACTGACTGGCGCCGCACTGGGTGCAGCCGCACCGCATCAGCTCTTGCGGTGCCCGATCAGGCGCGGCTTCTGCTCCAGCCCGTCCAGACCGTGCCACGCCAGGTTCACCAGATGCGCCGCGACCTCCGCCTTCCGCGGCCGGCGCACGTCCAGCCACCACTGCCCCGTCAGCGCGACCATGCCCACCAGGGCCTGCGCGTACAACGGGGCCAGCTTCGGGTCGAAGCCACGGCTCTTGAACTCACGCCCCAGGATGTCCTCCACCTGGGTGGCGATGTCGGAGATCAGCGAGGCGAACGACCCCGTGGACTGCGGGATGGGCGAGTCCCGCACCAGGATGCGGAAACCGTCCGTGTACTCCTCGATGTAGTCCAGCAGCGCGAAGGCCGCCTGCTCGCACAGCTCACGCGGGTGACCCGCGGTCAGCGAGCCGGTCACCATGTCCAGCAGCCGCCGCATCTCGCGGTCCACCACCACCGCGTACAGGCCCTCCTTGCCGCCGAAGTGCTCGTACACCACCGGCTTGGACACCCCGGCCTTCGCCGCGATCTCCTCCACCGACGTGCCCTCGAAGCCCTTCGCCGCGAAGAGCGTGCGACCGATCTCCAGCAGCTGCTGGCGGCGCTCCGCACCGGTCATACGCGTCCGGCGGGTCCGCCGCTGCTTGTCATTTCCGGGATTGCTGCTGGGATCGGTCGCCACGGCGTCAATCATGCCGCTTCAGCGGCCTCTTTCCGGCGCCGGGAGCCGTCTTCGCCGGTGTGACGACGCGAATCGATACGCGAGCGTGACGGCCAGCGCACGTCGTACGCCCAGCCCAGCAGCTCGAACCAGCGGATGAAACGCGCCGAGGAGTCGATCTGCCCGCGCATCACCCCGTGCCGGGCCGACGTCGGGTCCGCGTGGTGCAGGTTGTGCCAGGACTCCCCGCACGACAGCACCGCCAGCCACCACACGTTGCCCGAGCGGTCCCGCGACTTGAACGGCCGCTTGCCCACCGCGTGACAGATCGAGTTGATCGACCACGTCACGTGGTGCAGCAGCGCCACCCGGACGAGTGAACCCCAGAAGAGCGCGGTGAACGCGCCCCACCACGACATCGTGACCAGCCCGCCGATCAGCGGCGGCAGCAGCAGCGACACCGCAGTCCACAGCACGAACTGCCGGGAGATCGCCCGGATCGCACCGTCCTTGATCAGATCCGGCGCGTACTTGTCCTGCGGCGTCTGCTCCTCGTCGAACATCCACGCGATGTGCGCCCACCACAGGCCCTTCAGCAGCGCGGGCACCGTCTCCCCGAACCGCCACGGCGAATGCGGATCACCCTCCGCGTCGGAGAACTTGTGGTGCCTGCGGTGGTCCGCCACCCAGCGCACCAGTGGGCCCTCGACCGCCAGCGACCCCATGATCGCCAGAGCGATCCGCAGCGGCCGCTTCGCCTTGAACGAGCCATGGGTGAAGTACCGGTGGAAACCGATCGTGATGCCGTGGCACCCCAGGAAGTAGAAGAACACCAGCAGGCCCAGATCGAGCCAGCTCACCCCCCAGCCCCAGGCCAGCGGCACGGCCGCCACCAGCGCCAGGAACGGCACGGTGATGAACAGGAGCAGCGTGATCTGCTCGATCGAACGCTTCTGCTCGCCGCCCAGCGTGGCGGAAGGGGTGGAGGTGTCGTTGGCCGAACGGGCTTCGTCGATCACATCGGAACTTGACGTCATGCGCGTCCCCTGTGGGGTCGAGGGTAGAGACAGATACCGGGGCCGCCGGAACCGGACGGGCCGCGAAGCGGTGCGTTCCCTACGGTTCCGTAACCTACGGCAACGTAAGTATGGCAGCGTGCCGCCCTGCGGCAAGAGCCCGAGAGCCTGCGCGTCCCCATGGACACCTATCCTTGGAGTCGGTCGGACAGCGCGGTCCGCTCTGATTCCTTCCCGGATCATCCGGCCAGTAAGCGGCGCCCGCCGCCCGGTGGACGGATGCCCCGGGTTCCCTCCCGGACGAGCTTCAACACTGCAAGGAGCCGCACCTGTGAGCAGTGCCGACGACCAGGCCACCACGACCAGCACCGAGCTGCGCGCCGACATCAGGCGACTGGGTGACCTCCTGGGCGAGACCCTCGTACGCCAGGAAGGCCCGGAACTCCTCGACCTGGTCGAGAAGGTCCGCCGCCTCACCCGCGAGGACGGCGAGGCCGCCGCCGAGCTGCTGCGCGGCATCGAACTGGACACCGCGGCCAAGCTGGTCCGCGCCTTCTCCACCTACTTCCACCTGGCCAACGTCACCGAGCAGGTGCACCGCGGCCGCGAACTGCGCGCCCGGCGCGCCGCCGAGGGCGGCCTCCTCGCCCGCACCGCCGACCGCCTCAAGGACGCCGACCCCGAGCACCTGCGGCAGACCGTCGAGCACCTCAACGTGCGCCCCGTCTTCACCGCACACCCGACCGAGGCCGCACGCCGCTCCGTCCTCAACAAGCTCCGCCGCGTCGCCGCCCTCCTGGACACCCCCGTCCTCGACTCCGACCGGCGCCGCCACGACGTCCGCCTCGCCGAGAACATCGACCTCGTCTGGCAGACCGACGAACTCCGCGTCGTCCGCCCCGAGCCCGCCGACGAGGCCCGCAACGCCATCTACTACCTCGACGAACTGCACGCCGACGCCGTCGGCGACGTCCTCGAGGACCTCACCGCCGAACTCGAGCGCGTCGGGGTCAGGCTCCCCGACCACGCCCGCCCCCTCACCTTCGGCACCTGGATCGGCGGCGACCGCGACGGCAACCCCAACGTCACCCCCCAGGTCACCTGGGACGTCCTCATCCTCCAGCACGAGCACGGCATCAACGACGCCCTGGAGATGATCGACGAACTGCGCGGCCTGCTCTCCAACTCCATCCGCTACACCGGCGCCACCCAGGAACTCCTCGACTCCCTCGACACCGACCTGGAACGCCTCCCCGAGATCAGCCCCCGCTACAAGCGCCTCAACGCCGAGGAGCCCTACCGGCTCAAGGCCACCTGCGTCCGGCAGAAGCTGGAGAACACCAAGCAGCGCCTCGCCAAGGGCACCGCCCACGAAGAGGGCCGCGACTACCTCGGCACCGGCGAACTCCTCACCGACCTGCGGATCATCCAGGCCTCCCTGCGCGAACACCGCGGCGCCCTCTTCGCCGACGGCCGCCTCAACCGCACCATCCGCACCCTCGCCGCCTTCGGCCTCCAGCTCGCCACCATGGACGTCCGCGAACACGCCGACGCCCACCACCACGCCCTCGGCCAGCTCTTCGACCGCCTCGGCGAGGAGTCCTGGCGCTACGCCGACATGCCCCGCGACTACCGCGCCAAGCTCCTCGCCAAGGAACTGCGCTCCCGCCGGCCCCTCGCCCCCACCCCCGCCCCCGTCGACGCGGCCGGACAGAAGACCCTCGGCGTCTTCGAGACCGTCAAGAAGGCCCTCGCGGTCTTCGGCCCCGAGGTCATCGAGTCCTACATCATCTCCATGTGCCAGGGCGCCGACGACGTCTTCGCCGCCGCCGTCCTCGCCCGCGAGGCCGGACTCCTCGACCTCCACGCGGGCTGGGCCAAGATCGGCATCGTGCCCCTCCTGGAGACCACCGACGAGCTGCGCGCCGCCGACACCATCCTCGAGGACATGCTCTCCGACCCGTCCTACCGGCGCCTCGTCGCGCTGCGCGGCGACGTCCAGGAGGTCATGCTCGGCTACTCCGACTCCTCCAAGTTCGGCGGCATCACCACCAGCCAGTGGGAGATCCACCGCGCCCAGCGCCGGCTGCGCGACGTCGCCCACCGCTACGGCGTCCGCCTGCGCCTCTTCCACGGCCGCGGCGGCACCGTCGGCCGCGGCGGCGGCCCCTCGCACGACGCCATCCTCGCCCAGCCCTGGGGCACCCTGGAGGGCGAGATCAAGGTGACCGAGCAGGGCGAGGTCATCTCCGACAAGTACCTCATCCCCTCCCTCGCCCGGGAGAACCTGGAGCTGACGGTCGCCGCCACCCTCCAGGCGTCCGCCCTGCACACCGCGCCCCGCCAGTCCGACGAGGCGCTCGCCCGCTGGGACGCGGCCATGGACGTCGTCTCCGACGCCGCCCACGCCGCCTACCGCCGGCTCGTCGAGGACCCCGACCTGCCGACGTACTTCCTCGCCTCCACGCCCGTCGACCAGCTCGCCGAGCTGCACCTGGGCTCGCGGCCCTCCCGCCGCCCCGGCTCGGGCGTCTCGCTCGACGGTCTGCGCGCCATCCCGTGGGTGTTCGGCTGGACCCAGTCCCGGCAGATCGTGCCCGGCTGGTTCGGCGTCGGCTCCGGCCTCAAGGCGCTGCGGGAGGCAGGCCTGCGGCAGGAAGGGGACACCGTGCTCGGCGAGATGCACGAACAGTGGCACTTCTTCCGCAACTTCATCTCCAACGTCGAGATGACCCTCGCCAAGACCGACCTGCGCATCGCCCAGCTCTACGTCGACACCCTCGTCCCCGACGAGCTCAAGCACGTCTTCGACACCATCAGGGCCGAACACGAGCTGACCGTCCGCGAGGTCCTGCGGGTCACCGGCGAACAGGAACTCCTCGCCGCCCAGCCCGCCCTCAAGCAGACCTTCGGCATCCGCGACGCCTACCTGGACCCCATCTCCTACCTCCAGGTCACCCTGCTCAAGCGCCAGCGCGACGAGGCCGCCGCCGGCGCCACCCCCGACCCACTGCTCTCCCGCGCCCTGCTCCTCACCGTCAACGGCGTGGCCGCCGGCCTGCGCAACACCGGCTGACCCGCACCCGAGACGAACAGTGCCCCCGGGGTCCTACGACCCCGGGGGCACCCCCGTATCCGCTCACCGCGCCGGACTACCGCACCGCCACGAACGCCGACGTCAGCAGAGCCGCTCCCGCAAGACCCAGCACCCACGCCACCCGCGTCAGCCGCATCCCGCCGGCCACCACCACCGCGGCCAGCAGCAACGCACCGCCCAGCGGCAGCCACGCGTACAGGATCCCGGCCGGGCCCGAACGCACCGCGTCCACGGTGCCCGGCTTCAGGATGACGTCGTACGTCCGCCCCTCGCGCACCGCCACCGACTTCTCCAGCTCCACGCGCGCGTGCGCCCGCGCCCCCGCCGACCCCGGCGAGAACGGCCCGCCGCAGGTGTCACCCGAACACCCGGTCACCCGCACCGTGCCCCGCTCGCGCCCCTTGGTCAGCATCACGTGCTGCGCGGTCCCCCAGGAACCCCATACCCCCGCGAAGAGGATCAGCGCGGCGAGGACACCCGTCGTCGCGACCCGCCCGAACCGCAACGCGGACACGGACGCCCGGCGGGCTGAGCTGGCAGAGGCAGGCATGGCCGGGATCATTGGCCAAACTCCCACGCGTGGTCAACTCAGGTGTCCGCGTCGAGCCACATGTCAGGAGTTGTACGCGCTCTGCGCCCGCTCCAGCCCCTCCGCCACCAGACTCTCCACCGCGTCCGCCGCCCGGTCCACGAAGTAGTCCAGCTCCTTGCGCTCCGCCGACGCGAAGTCCTTCAGCACGAAGTCCGCCACCTGCATACGGCCCGGCGGACGCCCGATCCCGAACCGCACCCGGTGGTACTCCGCCCCCATCGCCTTCGTCATCGACTTCAGCCCGTTGTGGCCGTTGTCGCCACCACCCAGCTTCAGCCGCAGCGTGCCGTAGTCGATGTCCAGCTCGTCGTGCACCGCCACGACGTTCGCCACCGGCACCTTGTAGAAGTCCCGCAGCGCGTTCACCGGACCTCCCGACAGGTTCATGAACGACATCGGCTTCGCCAGGATCACCCGCCGGCCGGCCGGCCCCACCGGGCCCATCCGCCCTTCCAGCGCCTGCGCCTGCGCCTTGCCCGCCCGCTTGAACTTCCCCCCGATCCGCTCCGCCAGCAGATCCACCACCATGAACCCGACGTTGTGCCGGTTCATCGCGTACTCCGGCCCCGGATTGCCGAGCCCCACGATCAGCCAGGGGCCCTCTGCGGGAGTGCTCACGTCCATGTCTCCTTGATACGCGCCAGCCGCTGTCCCCCACGGGAACAGCGGCTGACGAAACGACGACTACGAGGATCAGGCCTCGGCGACTTCCTCGCCCTCGGCCTCCTCGCCCTCCACGGCCTCCTCGACCTGCGCCTGCAGGACCTGGAGGACGACCGTGTCATCCTCGACGGCCAGCGAGATGCCGGACGGCAGGGCGATGTCCTTGGCGAGGACGGAGGCGCCGGCCTCCAGGCCCTCCACGGAGACCGTGAGCGACTCGGGGATGTGCGTGGCCTCGGCCTCGACCGGCAGCGCGTTCAGCACGTGCTCGAGCAGGTTGCCACCCGGGGCCAGCTCGCCCTCGGCGTGCACCGGAACCTCGACCGTGACCTTCTCGCCGCGCTTGACCAGCTGCAGGTCGACGTGCTCCAGGAAGCCCTTCAGCGGGTCACGCTGCACGGACTTCGGGATCGCCAGCTCGTTGCTCTTGCCGTCGATGTCCAGGGAGATCAGGACGTTCGGCGTACGCAGCGCCAGCAGCAGCTCGTGGCCCGGCAGGGTCAGGTGCAGCGGGTCGGAACCGTGGCCGTACAGGACACCCGGAACCTTGTTGTCGCGGCGGATACGACGGGCGGCACCCTTGCCGAACTCGGTGCGCGTCTCGGCGGTGAGCTTCACCTCGGACATGTTGATCACTCCTCGTCAAACAGATACGGACGTGGTCACCCGGCCACGAACGGCCTGCTACGAAGAGCGCGTCGATAACGGACAGCCGTCCCCGCATGAACGGAGTACGGCCTCCCTCGCCGAGCAACTGCAGCAGTCTACTCGGCAAGGGAGGCCGCACCCAAAAGGATCTTCAGTCAGCCCGCGTCAGGGCGCTGCAGAAACCTCACTGCTCGTCGAAGAGGCTGGTCACCGAGCCGTCCTGGAACACCTCACGCACCGCGCTCGCGATCGTCGGAGCGATCGACAGCACCTTGATCTTGTCCATGTCCGCCGCCAGCTCACCCGGCGTCGGCAGCGTGTTCGTGAACACGAACTCGCTCACCCGCGAGTTCTTCAGACGGTCCGCAGCCGGCCCCGACAGCACACCGTGCGTCGCCGTCACGATGACGTCCTCCGCACCGTGCGCGAACAGCGCGTCCGCCGCCGCACAGATCGTGCCACCCGTGTCGATCATGTCGTCGACCAGCACACACACCCGGCCCTCGACCTCACCCACGACCTCGTGGACGGTCACCTGGTTCGCCACGTCCTTGTCCCGGCGCTTGTGCACGATCGCCAGCGGCGCACCGAGCCGGTCGCACCACCGGTCCGCCACCCGCACCCGGCCCGCGTCCGGCGACACCACGGTCAGCTTCGACCGGTCCACCTTGCCGCCCACGTAGTCCGCCAGCAGCGGCAGCGCGAACAGGTGATCCACCGGACCGTCGAAGAAGCCCTGGATCTGGTCCGTGTGCAGATCCACCGTCAGGATCCGGTCGGCACCCGCGGTCTTCATCAGATCCGCGATCAGACGCGCCGAGATCGGTTCACGACCACGGTGCTTCTTGTCCTGCCGCGCGTAACCGTAGAACGGCACGATCACCGTGATGGAGCGGGCCGACGCACGCTTCAGCGCGTCGATCATGATCAGCTGCTCCATGATCCACTTGTTGATCGGAGCCGTGTGGCTCTGGATCAGGAAGCAGTCCGCACCTCGCGCCGACTCCTGGTAGCGAACGTAGATCTCGCCATTGGCGAAGTCGAAGGCCTTCGTCGGGACTACCCCGACATCCAACTGCTGGGCGACCTCCTCGGCAAGCTCGGGGTGGGCGCGGCCGGAGAAGAACATCAACTTCTTCTCGCCGGTCGTCTTGATCCCGGTCACAGCACTGTCTCCTCAGAGGTTCTCAGCCAGCCGGCTGCTCGGCGACCTCTCGGCTGGGCATGAGAGGCCGTATCAGCTGGTAGGGGTGCAGGGTGCACTCGTGCGGATGTGCACTTATCACGGTACGCCGTGTTTGGCGCACCCGTTTCCGGTCAGCCCTCGCGCTCGACCTGCCGCGACGCCGCCTCGGCCGCCTTCGCGGCCGAACTCCCAGGACGCTTGCGCGCCACCCAACCCTCGATATTCCGCTGCTGGCCACGGGCCACGGCCAGCGAACCGGGCGGCACGTCCTTCGTGATCACGGACCCGGCGGCGGTGTAGGCACCGTCCCCGACCGTGACAGGAGCCACAAACATGTTGTCCGAACCCGTCTTGCAGTGCGACCCGACGGTCGTGTGGTGCTTGCTCTCACCGTCGTAGTTCACGAACACGCTCGCCGCACCGATGTTCGTGAAGTCACCGATCGTCGCGTCACCCACGTACGACAGGTGCGGAACCTTCGTCCCCTCACCGATCGACGAGTTCTTCGTCTCCACGTACGTACCGATCTTGGCCTTCGCACCCAGCCGGGTCCCCGGCCGCAGATACGCGTACGGCCCCACCGACGCGCCCTCACCGACCCGGGCACCGTCCGACACCGTGTTGTCCACCCGCGCGCCCCGGCCCACCCGGGTGTCCTTCAGCCGGCTGTTCGGACCCACCTCGGCACCACCGCCGACGTGCGTCGAACCCGACAGCTGCGTGTTCGGATGCACCACCGAGTCCTGCTCGAACGTCACGGTCACGTCCACCCAGGTGCTCGCCGGGTCCACCACCGTCACGCCCTCCAGCATCGCGCGGGTCAGCAGCCGGTCGTTGAGGATCCGGCGCGCCTCCGCGAGCTGTACGCGGTTGTTGATCCCCGCGATCTCCCGGTGGTCGCCGGCCACCGACGCACCGACCCGGTGCCCCGCCTCGCGCAGGATCCCGAGGACGTCCGTCAGGTACTCCTCGCCCTGGCTGTTGTTCGTCCGCACCTTCTTCAGCGCGTCCGCGAGCAACTGCCCGTCGAAGGCGAACACCCCGCTGTTGATCTCCCGGATCGACCGCACGGCGTCCGACGCGTCCTTGTGCTCCACGATCGCGGTCACGGCACCCGTCGTCTCGTCCCGCACGATCCGGCCGTATCCGGTCGCGTCGGGCACCTCGGCGGTCAGCACCGTCACGGCGTTGCCGTCCGCGTGGTGGGCCGCCGCGAGCTTCTTCAGCGTGTCCGCGGTCAGCAGGGGCGTGTCACCGCACACCACGACCACGGTCCCGTCCACGGAACCGCCCAGTTCCTCCAGGCCCATCCGCACGGCGTGCCCCGTACCGTTCTGCTCCGCCTGCACGGCCGTGCGCACACCGGGGTCGATCTCGGTCAGGTGCGCGGCGACCTGCTCACGGGCGTGGCCCACGACGACGACCAGGTTCGCCGGGTCCAACTCGCGAGACGCGGCCAGCACATGACCGACCAGGGAACGGCCGCAGATCTGATGCAGGACCTTCGGTGTGGCCGACTTCATACGGGTGCCCTCACCCGCTGCGAGAACGACGACGGCTGCCGGGCGAATGGCGCTCACGGGGTTGCCCTTCGGCTCTGGATGGGTGGGGGTGACAGCCGCAGGATACCGGGGGGACACCGGGGGGAAATGAGCGCGGGCCCTGACGGTGGTGGCAGGGCCCGAACTTAGGTCTTGTGTGCTGTGGCTCCCCCGCAAGGATTCGAACCTTGTCCTGCTGGTACCAAAAACCAGTGTGCTGCCAGTTACACCACGGGGGACAGCGCTCCAGACCTTACCCGAGACGTGCCCGGGCCTGAGCGACGATTCCGCTCCACCAGCCCTCGATGCGGTTGTACAGATGGGCGCTCCTGGCCACGGAGACGACCAGGCAGCCGTGATAGTCGTCCCCGGTGTTCTTGCGGACCGTCTTGGGGTTGTGTTTCTTCAGTGTCGGCTTCGCGAAGACCGACTCGTCCACGTCGGCCACCTCCGCCCAGAAGCGGTGCGCGGCGGCCACGTCCGCCGACTCGTGGATGAGCACTCGGAACGACAGACGCTCCCGGTCCACGTCCAGGAGATCCAGCCACGCGAGGTAGGTCCGGATGACGCCGGCGTCACTGTTGACGAAGATCGCCCGCTCGCGTCGGTCGTAGGACTTGCTCTTCGCCCCCTCCGCCCAGTAGAGCGCGACGCCCGCCATGAACAGCTCGCGATCCGTCAGTTCACCGACGTCCTGAAGCGCCGTGATCCTGGATTTCCTGCGCTTGTCGTGTTCCGCGGCGCGGCAGCGCGCCAGCCCCTCCCGCATGAGTGCCTGCTGTTCTTCGGGGGTGTACCGCGGTTCCGGCTTCGGCAGGTCGCGGACCCACAGGGAGATCGAGCTCTTCGAGCAGCCCAGGGCCGCCTGGATGCGGTCGTAGGTCCAGCCCTGGAGGCGCAGCTCGCGGGCCTTCTCCCTCAGGTCGTCCTTCGCGTTCGGGCGTTTCGTCCATTCCGGCGGTGGTTCGCCCTTCACCAGTTGGTTGAGGATGTCGTTGTTGAAGACCTTCAGTTCGTCGCGGATCTGCCGGAGGCTGCGGCCCTCGCGGCGCAGGGCGATCGCTCGCTCCCGCAACGTCTCGAACTCCTCGTACCTGCCGCTTTTGCCGTTCGCATGTGTCATACGCATACCGTCCGGGCGGAATGCCGAGTTCCGGTCTCGAACGGGTGTGGTTCAGCAGTTCGAGGGACAGCGGCGGCTTTCGAGAGCCTCCGGTCACGGCGTGTGGTCTACGCCGGTCGGCGAAAGTCACCGGAAAAGCCTCCCCCCGCGCCCGTAGGCTGGACGCATGACCACGACGGGGGAAGAGCACGCCAGGGCCCTGACCGGCCCGTGGTGGTGGGCCAGGTGGCGCAGTGCGGTGCTCGACGGGAGTCTCGCCCTGGTGTCGGCCGTGGAGTGCGGCGCGGAGGGGATCCCGTTCGCGCACGACGCGGGGATCCCCGTGTCGGTGGGGATCGTGTTCGGTCTGATCGCCGGTTCGGTGCTGCTGGTGCGCCGAAAGTGGCCGATCGCCGTCGTGCTGGTCGCGATCGCGATCACGCCGGCCCAGATGGGTTTCCTGATGGGCATCGTCGGCCTGTACACGCTGGCGGCGTGCGAGCTGCCGCGCCGGATCATCGCGGCGCTGGCCGGGATGAGCCTGCTGGGCACGATGATCGTGACGTTCGTGCGGGTGCGGCAGGACATGGCACGGGGTGATCTGACCCTGGGCGACTGGTTCGTGCCGTTCGCCTCCATCACGACGTCCCTGGGGCTGACGGCGCCGCCGGTGCTGCTCGGGCTGTACGTCGGCGCGCGCCGCCGGCTGATGGAGAGCCTGCGGGAGCGGGCGGACAGTCTGGAGCGGGAGCTTCAGCTGCTCGCGGAGCGGGCCGAGGAGCGGGCCGAGTGGGCGCGCAACGAGGAGCGGACGCGGATCGCCCGGGAGATGCACGACGTCGTCGCGCACCGGGTGAGTCTGATGGTGGTGCACGCGGCGGCGTTGCAGGCGGTGGCGCCCAAGGACCCGGAGAAGGCCGTGAAGAACGCGGCGCTGGTCGGGGACATGGGGCGGCAGGCGCTCACGGAGTTGCGGGAGATGCTTGGGGTGCTGCGCGCCGGTGAGGACGCGGGGCGGCGTGCGGCTGCGGTGCCGCTGGTGGCGGTCGGGCTGGCCGCCGCGCAGGCGGCGTCGCGGGCGGTGGACGAGGCCGAGGGGCCGTGTCTGTCCGAGCTGGAGGAGCTGGTGGGGCAGTCGGCCGCCGCGGGGATGGTGGTGGCCCTGTCCGTGGAGGGGGAGGCGCGCGGGTACGCGGCCGAGGTGGAGCAGACGGCGTACCGGGTGGTGCAGGAGGCGTTGACGAACGTCCACAAGCACGCGGCGGGTGCGAAGACGTACGTGCGTCTGGCGCACCGGGGTGCGGAGATCGCGATGCAGGTGGAGAACGAGCCGCCGGAGCCGGGTTCGGGGTCCGCGGCGCGGTTGCCGTCGGGCGGCAACGGCCTGGTGGGGATGCGGGAGCGGGTCTTGGCGCTGGGCGGGGTGTTCGTGTCGGGGCCGACGGACGCGGGTGGTTTCCGGGTGTCGGCGGTGATTCCGGCGGTGTGACGGCGGGCGGGCCGGTCCGGTTGTCGGTTTGTCGGGTCGCCGGATCGTCGTGCCGTCAGGTTGTCGCGTCGTCGGTCCGGTCGGCGTTGCCGGCCCGCTGTCAGTCCGCTGTCGGCCCGTCGTCAGCCCGTGGTCAGCCGGGCCGGTTCGGTGCCGGCGATGAGGGTGGCCAGGGCGTGGTCGATGTCGGGGCCGACGTACCAGTCGCCGGTGTGGTCGACGGTGTAGACGCGGCCCTCGGTGTCGATGGCGAGGAGGGCGGCGGTGTCGGTCTCCTCGCCGAGGGGGCTGACCTCGGTGCCGAGGGCGCGGCCGAGGTCGCCGAGGGTGCGGGCGAGGTGGAGGCCGTGCAGGGGGTCGAGGTGGAGGGTGGCGGGGGCGACCTGGCGACCGGGTCCGCCGGGGGTGATGTGGAGTCCGCCGAACTCGGCCCAGGCCTCGACGGCGGCGGGGAAGACGGTGTGCCGGTGTCCGGCGGGCGAGGTGTGCTCGCGCAGGGTGTCGGCCCAGTACTCGGCCTGTTTTATGTCCCAGCGGCCGGGCTGCCAGCCGGCGGTGCGCAGGGCGGCGTCGACGGGGACGGGGAAGCGGGTGGTCGAGGTGCGGTCGGGGTGCATCGGCCTTCGATCGTCGTGTGTGCCTGGTGGTTCCGTGGGCGCCGGGGGTGGTTCAGCCGTCGGTCGCGGTGGGGTCGACGATGCGGACGCCGAAGTGGGCGCTGAGGGCGGTGCAGGCGCGGCAGGGCGCGGCGAAGCTGCCGTGGAGGGGGTCGCCGTCCTCGCGTATGCGGCGGGCGGTGAGTTTGGCCTGTTTGAGGGCCTTGCGGGCTTCGCCGTTGGTCATGGGTCTGCGGGCGGCGCGTTTGCTGCGGGCGGCGTCGGCGACGGCGATCTGCCGGGAGATGAGGATGGTCTCGGCGCAGCGGCCGGTGAAGCGGTCGCGCTGGGCGCTGGTGAGGGTGTCGAGGAAGTCCTGCACGAGCGGGTGCAGGGCCGGGGGCTGGTCGCCGCGGGCGGCGGTGCCGGTGAGGGTGGCGCCGCGGACGGAGAGGGCGGCGGCGACGGTGGGCAGGATGCCGTCGCGGCGGTGCAGGAGCGTGGGGACGGGGGGCGTGCCGGTGCCGCTCCAGCCGATGCGAGGGTCGCCGGCCCGCACCTCGGTACCTCCGGTCTGCAAGGTGTTCATGATCGTCATCCCCTCCCGGGCATCCCCCCGAAGGACACAGAGTGCCAAATGCCGTGGCTCGTGCGGAAGCTGGGGCGGCGCGACACGCCCGTGGCGATTCGGGCCGTCACGGTGGGGTGACGGCTGGTCACGGAAGCGGAGGGGGGAAGTGAGGGGGTGGGGTGGCGGGCCGGTGACCGGTGTGCGGGTACCGCATAGGCTGTCGGCGTCCGCGATCGACACCGCCGTTCAGGCCAGAGAGAACGCCGCAGGGGGCAACTGCCATGACGACAGGTCGGCTCGGGCTGGGGGCACCGGCCAGCCGCCAGGCCGGGGGAGAAGCCGTGCCGCCGAACGCGGCCTATGCCGGGCAGGTCGTGCACTTCCCGGATCCGGTCCGGGCGGCGCGTCACCCCAGAGGGGTACGGGTCGATGAGCATGGCTACCCGGATTTCTCGCCGTACGCGCGGGCGGCGGCGGAGATCGCCGATCCCCCGGAGGGTTTCGGGGTCGACGAACTGCGGCTGACGGACTACGTGTCGGCGAACGCGGCGCTGGCCGCTTCGGGGCACGAGTTGTGGGACACGGTGCCGGATGTGGCGACGCCGCACGGCTGGACGTGGCACCACGTGCTCGGTTCGCGGCGGCTGGAGCTGGTTCCGGTCGAGGTGAAGGCGTTGCTGCGGCACCACGGTGGGGTGGCGACGGCCCGGGTCGACCAGGGCAAGCGGGGCACGCGGCCGTTGCAGGAGACGCGTCCGGCGCACTTCGGTCTGCCGAAGTCGGGTGTGGCGGTGACGGAGTCGCAGGTGCTGGCCGTCGAGGAGGATCTGGGCTACCGGTTGCCGGGTGGCTATCGGACGTTCCTGAAGGCGGCGGGCGGTTGCGCGCCGGTGGGCGCGGCGCTGGACGCCGAGTTGGGCCTGCTGCTGGACCAGCCGTTCTTCACGGTGCGGGACGAGGCGGCGGTCAACGACCTGGTGTACGTGAACAAGTGCCTGCGTGACCATCTGACGAAGGATTATCTGGGCGTCGGTTTCGTCCAGGGCGGGCTGCTCGCGGTGAAGGTGCGCGGCGAGCGGGCCGGTTCGGTGTGGTTCTGCGCGTACGACGATGTGCGGGACGTGGATCCGTCGTGGTCGCCGGCGGAGCGGGTGGAGCGGTTGCTGCTGCCGTGCGGTGACGACTTCGACGGGTTCCTGGCGCGGCTCGCGGGCAATCCGCCGGAGCTGGAGACGGTGGCGAACCTGATGGTGGACGGCGGGTTCGCGCGTGCGGTCGCGGTGTCGTCCGGCCCGGTGGGGGAGTGAGGTCCGAGCGATGGTGACTTTCGCGCAGGCGCAGGAGCGCGCCGAGGAGTGGATCAACGGGGACGTCCCGGCGTACCAGCACCGTGAGGTGCGGGTGCGGGAGTTCGAGCTGGGTTTCGTGGTGTGGGGCGAGGACCGTGCGGAGGGCCCGCGTTCGGACGCGGGCGCGCAGCGGCTCGTCATCGCGCGGGACAGCGGTGAGGCGACGTTGTGGCCCGCGTTGCCGGTGGGTGAGGTGATCCGCCGGTACGAGGAGGAGTACGGCCGTGGCGACGAGGTCGAGGACGCGGTGCCGGCGCCGGCCGCCCGAGTGGACCTGAACCAGACGTCGTTCCTGCTGAGTCCGCCGGAGTGGTTGCAGGAGGCGGCGGACAAGCTGGGGATTCCGGACCGGCGTGCCGGTGCGGGTGCGGGTGACGCGGCTCCGGGGCCGTCCGGTCCGTCCGAGCCGGTCGACGCGGTGCCGCCGGCGCCGGTGCCTTCGGCGGGTTCCGGTGGGTTCGGCGCGTCGGGTGGCGGTGCCGCCGGGGGCGGTGCGCTGGCCGAGACGCAGGCGGGGGTTCCGGTGGGGGCCGATGCCGCCGCTTCCGCTCCTGTTCCGGCCCCCGCTCCGCCTGCCGCCGCTGCGCAGGCTCCCGCTCAGGCTCCGGCCTCCGGTGCGGGTGCGGGTGCGGCCGGTGGGCCGGGGAGCGGTGCCTCGTGGCCGGCCGCCGGCGCGCAGGACGTGCCGGCCGGTGCCACGCCGTGGGCCGGTACGGACACCAACGCGGATTCCGGTGAGGACCGCTCGGTGCCGTTGCCCGCGACGGTGTTCGCGCCGCCGCTGAGCGATCCGGACGCGGCGGGTCCGCGGCCTCCGGCGGTCGCGCCGGAGGCGAAGACGGCGCTGATGTCGGGGGGCAGCCAGTTGCCCGCCACGGCGGTCGCGCCGGCACTGGACGCGTCGGGCGTGCCGGGGGCGCAGTCCCCCCGGAACGCGCCGGGCGCTGCGTCGCACGGCACGCCTCCGCCGCCTCCGGGCACGCCCCCGCAGGGCGCCCCCTCCTACGCTCCGGCTTCCGGTGCGCAGGCCGGGCCTCCCGCCGGTCCGGGTGTTCCCCCGGGCAGCACGCCTCCGCCGCCGCCTGGCGGCGAGCCCTACGGCTATCCGCAGGGTCCCGCCGGTCCGGGTGTCCCTCCGGGTGCTCCCGGTTACGGCTATCCGCAGGGGCCGGGCGCCGGTCCGCACGCGCCGCAGCCGCCGGCCGGGCCGGGGCGTCCGCTTCCGCCCCACGCCGGTGACATCGCCGACGCGGCGACCAGCAAGGCCGCTCCGCCGCCGCGCAAGGCGCGCGGTGGGGCGGGCGCTCCGCCGCCTCCGCCGGGCGCCCCGGGTGCGCCGGGCGCGCGTCCGGGGAGCATGCCACCGCCCCCGCCCGGTACGCCCGGTGCGCCCGCGGGCGGGTACATCCCGACCCAGCTGGTGTCGGCGCTCGGGCCCGAGGGGCCGGAAGGACCCGGTGCTCCCGGTGGTCCGGCGGGTGCCGGAGCGGCCCAGGGGCAGGGCCCCGGCGGTGCTCCGCACGCGCCGGGTGCTCCCGGCGCTCCCGGCGTTCCGGGTGGCACGCCTCCCGGTGGTATGCACCACGCGGCCACGGTGTTCGCCGACCCGAGCCTGAGGGGAGCCGGGTCCCAGCCTCCCGGCGCCCCTGGCGCTCCGGGTGTTCCGGGTACCCCGGGCGTTCCGAACCCCCCAGGCGCCCCGGCGGCTCCGGGCGCCCCCGGCATGCCTCCGGGCCCCGGGGCACCGCACCTCGCGGGCGCCCCCGGCGCACCTCAGCCGCCCGGCGGTCCCGGTGGTGCGCGCGGTGCGGTGCACCACGCGGAGACCGTGCTGGCCGCGCCTCCCGTGGCC
>NZ_JARAUO010000016.1:0-153647 GCF_033792105.1 Streptomyces sp. WI03-4A | reverse complement strand
CCCGGCGAGGGCGGCCACCGAGCCGCCCCGCTGCGCCGCCGTGCCCGCGACGACGACGCTCTGCTCCGGGAAGACGGCCGCGCCCGACAGCCGGTGCAGGGCGAGCAACAGCCGTTCGAGACGGGCGGCGTAGGCGTGTTCCAGACCCAGGGTGCCGGAGAGCCAGGCCAGTTCGGGCCTGATCTCCTCGGACCAGTCGGCGTCCAGCAGCGGGCGGAAGGTGTGCAGGCTGCCGCTGATCCGGCGGGCCGAGCGGCGCAGCGCCCGGGCCGCGTCGACGGTCTCCTGCGCGCCGTTGGCCGTGCCGCCGCCCGTCTCGCGGTGCAGGCGCAGCGCGCGCAGGAACTCCGTGGCCTGGGCGCGCAGGTAGACCGCGAGCGCGTCCCCCGTCACCTCCGGGGCCCCGGGGTCCGTCGGGTCAAGGTGTTGCTGTGCCACGCCGGCGCCTCCGGGCGTCTATGAGCATCTCCTGGACGTTGCGCAGTGGCTGTCCGTCCGCGTCGGTCGCGTGCCGGGTCCACTCGCCGTCGGCGCCGAGGTGCCAGGAGGCGGTGGTGTCGGACATGCCGGTGTCGAGCAGCCGGTTCAGGGCCGCCCGGTGGCCGGGGTCGATGACCCGGACCAGGGCCTCGATCCGGCGGTCGAGGTTGCGGTGCATCATGTCGGCGCTGCCGATCCAGACCTCGGGTTCGCCGCCGTTGCCGAAGGCGAACACCCGGGAGTGCTCCAGGAACCGGCCGAGGATCGAGCGGACCCGGATGTTCTCCGACAGGCCCGCGACGCCCGGCCGGACGGCGCAGATGCCCCGCACCCAGACGTCGACCGGCACGCCCGCCTGGGACGCGCGGTAGAGCGCGTCGATGACCGCCTCGTCGACCATCGAGTTGACCTTGATGCGGACGAAGGCGGGGCGGCCGGCGCGGTGGTGCTGGACCTCCTTGTTGATCCGGGCGACCAGGCCGTCCCTGAGCGACTTGGGGGCGACCAGCAGACGCCGGTACGTCTCGCGGCGTGAGTAGCCGGAGAGGCGGTTGAAGAGGTCGGAGAGGTCGGCGCCCACCTGCGGGTCGGCGGTGAGCAGGCCCAGGTCCTCGTACAGCCGGGCCGTCTTCGGGTGGTAGTTGCCCGTGCCGACGTGGCTGTAGCGGCGGAGCGTCTCGCCCTCCTGGCGGACCACCAGGGACAGCTTGCAGTGCGTCTTCAGGCCGACCAGGCCGTAGACGACGTGGCAGCCGGCCTCCTCCAGCTTGCGCGCCCACTTGATGTTGGCGTGCTCGTCGAAGCGTGCCTTGATCTCGACCAGGACGAGGACCTGCTTGCCGGACTCGGCGGCGTCGATGAGGGCGTCGACTATGGGGGAGTCGCCGGAGGTGCGGTACAGCGTCTGCTTGATGGCGAGCACGTCGGGGTCGGCCGCCGCCTGCTCCAGGAAGGCCTGCACGGAGGTGGAGAAGGAGTCGTACGGGTGGTGCAGCAGCACGTCCCGGGCGCGCAGGGCGCCGAAGATGTCCGGCGCGGACGCCGACTCGACCTCGGCCAGGTCGCGGTGGGTGCCCGCGATGAACTTCGGGTACTTCAGCTCGGGGCGGTCGAGGCTGTGGATGCGGAAGAGACCGGTGAGGTCCAGGGGACCGGGGAGCGGGTACACCTCGGCCTCGGAGATCTTCAGCTCGCGCACGAGGAGGTCCAGCACCTCGCGGTCGATGGACTCCTCGACCTCCAGGCGCACCGGCGGCCCGAAGCGGCGCCGCATGAGCTCCTTCTCCAGGGCCTGGAGGAGGTTCTCGGCGTCGTCCTCCTCGACCTCCAGGTCCTCGTTGCGGGTGAGCCGGAACGCGTGGTGCTCCAGCACCTCCATGCCCGGGAACAGCTCCTCCAGGTGCGCCGCGATGACGTCCTCCAAGGGGACGTACCGGCCGGGCGCGGCCTCCAGGAAGCGGGAGAGCAGCGGCGGTACCTTCACGCGCGCGAAGTGCTTGTGGCCGCTGACCGGGTTGCGCACGACGACGGCCAGGTTCAGCGACAGGCCGGAGATGTACGGGAACGGGTGGGCGGGGTCCACGGCCAGCGGGGTCAGCACCGGGAAGATCTGGTGCCGGAACAGGGTGAACAGACGGGCCTGTTCCTTCTCGGTCAGCTCGTTCCAGCGGACCAGGTGGATGCCCTCCTCCGCGAGTGCGGGGGCGACGTCCTCGTGGTAGCAGGCGGCGTGCCGGGCCATCAGCTCGCGCGAGCGGGCCCAGATCATCTCCAGCACCTCGCGCGGCTGGAGGCCGGAGGCGGAGCGGGTGGCGACGCCGGTGGCGATGCGGCGCTTCAGGCCGGCCACCCGGACCATGAAGAACTCGTCCAGGTTGCTGGCGAAGATGGCGAGGAAGTTGGCACGCTCCAGCAGGGGCGTGTCGGGGTCCTCGGCCAGTTCAAGGACGCGCTCGTTGAAGGCGAGCCAGCTGCGTTCCCGGTCGAGGAACCGACCCTGTGGCAGCGGTGCCCCGTCGCTCGGCGCTTCCTCGTACATGTCGAGGTCGGCGTCGAGGTCGGGTTCGAGATCGGACACCGCCGCGGACACGGCATGCTGGCGGTGCGCGGCTATGGAGCCCACGGAGGGCTGGACGTGCTGGACCTCTGCCTGGGTGTCTTGCTGACTCATGAACCCATTCTTCCGCGCCAGGGGCGAGACAGGCGCGTCGGAACGTGCGGGCGGGAGCTTCACGGCCCCGTTCCCCGCGGGCCCCTCGGGGGGCGGCGAAGGCTCTGGCACGGCGGGCTTCATTGGCCGAGCGTCGCAAGCCCGTCTGAATCGATGGTTACGGAGACATGACGTCCCGGCTATCGGGGGGCGGCCCCCGGGGTGCGCCCCTGCCCCCGTGGCAGGGGCGCACCCCGGATGCCGGGTCAGCCGGCCCGGCGGCGCAGCAGCAGGCAGGCGGCCGTGGTGGCCAGCGCGGTCAGGGCGAGGACCATGCCGGTCGCCGCGAGGTGCAGGGGCCAGAAACCGGGCAGCGCGCCGCGCAGCGGCTGCCACGCCTCGCGCAGGTACAGCCGGAGCGCGAGCGTCGCCGCGAACGCCGTGACCAGCGCGGGGAAGGTGCGGCGCAGGGCCAGTCCGGCGAGCACGCCGGTGGCCAGGGCGCACAGCACCAGCGCCGGGAGCAGCGGGCCGCGCGGTACGAAGACGCGGTCCCAGGTCCAGTGGGTGACCAGGTCGTCCCCGTCGGTGGTCCACACCCAGCCGAAGGCCAGGGCGAGCACGCCGCTGCCGGCGAGCAGGGGCACGGCGGCCGTGGTGAGCTGGGCCGCGAGCCAGCGGGCCGGGGAGGCGGCCTGGGACCAGGCCAGCCGGGCGGTGCCGGACTCCAGCTCGCGGCCGATCAGCGCGGCTCCCGCCCAGGCGGCCACCGCGCAGGGGGCCCAGGTGAGAGCCTCGCCGAGGAAGTTCATGACGTTGTTGACGTCGGTGAAGGCGGTGTAGGTGCACACGGCGCCCGGGCGGTGGAAGCAGATCCGGTCCCGGGGTGCGCCGGAGAAGTGCACCCACAGCAGTTCGCCGAGAGCGAGGAGGACGAAGGCGGCCCACAGCAGCAGCGCGGGGCGGTGCAGCCGCAGCGCGGTGCGGGGCAGGCCCTGGAAGGCGGCGCCGGTCATGCGGAGGTCTCCCCGGTCCGGGGCCCGGCCAGGCGCCGCAGCACCAGGAACGAGCCGAGTACGAACAGGCCGGCCACGGCCAGCAGCAGCGCGGTCGTGACGAGTTGGAGCGGCCAGTAGTGGGCGTAGGGGTGGTAGGCCTTGAACTGGCCGACGGCGTGCGCGTAGGCCGCGTCGCAGTCGGCGGTGGAGACGCAGTGGGGCAGCGGCAGGTGTGCCCCGCTCCTGGTCACCAGGCCCTCCTCGACGACGATGCCGGTGCCCGGCGCCCCGCTGTCGAGGCCGCCGACCGAGGTGACGGCCGGCCACAGGTGGGGCATCAGCGCGTGGGCCAGCGCCCAGACGCCCGCGGTGGCCAGCGTGCCGGCGACGAGCGCGGGCAGCGTGCGGCGCAGCAGCAGGCCCGCCAGGACGCCGGCCGCGAGCCCGGCGAGGGTCAGGCCGGCGACGGTGGGCCCGTTGGCGTAGAAGGTGCCGAAGTCGGCCCAGCTCTTGGCGGTGTCGATGTGGCCCCGGCCCGCGGTCCAGACGCGGTGGTGCAGCCAGAACAGCAGGCAGGTCCCGGTGGTGACGGCGGCGGCCGGGACGGCCAGCCGGACCGCGAGCCAGCGGGCCGGGGAGGTGCTCTGGGCCCAGGCGAGCCGGGCGGTGCCGGACTCCAGTTCCCTGCCGGTCAGGGCGGCACCGGCCCAGGCGGCCACCACGAGCGGCAGCGCGTCCAGGGCGGTGGTGGCGTAGCCGTACCAGTCCTTGTAGCGCAGGATCGCGTCCTGGTCGTAGGCGCACTTCGGGGCGAAGCCGCAGGCGTCGTACTGCCGCCAGCCCGCCGCTGCCGCGTCGGTGAGCGGTCCGGCGAGCCACAGCAGCAGGGCGGCCCCGAGGACCGCCAGGCCGGTCCAGGCGAGGAGCGCCGGCCGGTGCAGGCGCAGCAGCCAGCGGATCAGCCGGGGCCGTGCCGTGGCGGGCCGGACGGCGGCCGGGGCGGTGGCGGCGCTCACGCGGCGTCCTCCTTGCGCGCGGCCCCGGCGGGGGTGAGGGCGGGGGCCTGCGGGTTGCGCAGATGGGCGAGGACGAGTTCCTCCAGGGAGGGGGCCGAGGAGCGCAGCTCGCCGGCGAGCGGGCCGGCGGGCCGGATCAGCGCGGAGAGCTGGCGGCCGGTGACCCGGGACTCGACCACGGTGTGCGGGTCGAGGGCGGCGGAGTCGGCGGGGCCGCTGACGCGCAGGTGGGCGGCGAGCAGGTCGTCGAGCTCGCCGGCCAGCCGGATCCGGCCGCCGCCGACCAGCAGCAGGTGGTCGCAGGAGTCCTCCAGCTCGGTGACGACGTGCGAGGACATCACGATGGTGGTGCCGTACTGGGCGGCCTCGGCCATCAGCGTGCCCATCAGCTCGTGCCGGGCCAGGGGGTCGAGGTCGGCCATCGGCTCGTCCAGGAGCAGCAGTGCGGGCCGCTTGCCGAGCGCGAGGGCGAGTGCGACGCGGGTGCGCTGTCCGCCGGACAGGGAGCGTATGCGTGCCTTGGGGTCCAGGTCGCCGGCGGCCACGATCCGCTCCGCGGTGGCCGTGTCCCAGCGCCCGGGGTTGAGGTCGGCGCCCATCCGGAGCGTCTCGGCGACCGTGAGCTGCGGGTAGAGCGGCTTGTCCTGGGCGACGAAGCCCACCCGGGCACGGGATTCGGCGGGGGTCCGGCCGAGCACGGTCAGCCGGCCCTCGGTGGGCGGCAGGAGCCCGGCCGCGAGGGCGAGCAGGGTCGACTTGCCGGCGCCGTTCGGGCCGACGACGGCGCACACCCGCCCGGTGGGCAGCCGGAAGGCGCAGTCGCGCAGGGCCCAGCCTCCCCGCCGGCCGAAGCGCTTGCCGAGGCCGTCGGCCTCGAGAGCCGTGTCGCTCATGAACGTTCTCCCTGGAAGTGCTTGTCGAGTACGGCGGTGAACAGGGCCGCCACGTCGTCCCGGTCGAGCCCGGACTCCGCGGCCCGCGCCGCCCACGCGTCCAGCTCCGCGCGCAGCGGCGAGTCGGCGGGGGCGGCACCCAGCGCGCGCCGGACGAAGGTGCCGAGCCCGCGCCGCGCCTCGACCAGGCCCTCGCGTTCGAGCTCGCGGTACGCCTTGAGGACGGTGTTCGGGTTGATGGCGGTGGCCTCGACGACCTCGCGGGCCGTCGGCAGCTTGTCGCCCGGCCGCAGCAGGCCCAGACGGAGGGCCTGCTTGGTCTGCTGGACGATCTGGACGTAGGTGGCGACCCCGCTGTGCCGGTCGATGCGGTATTCGACCACGCGTTGAACCACCCTTTCACTAATTGAGTAGTGAAAGGGTGGTCCAAGAGAGGGGCGGCCGTCAAGTCGGCCGCCCCTGAGCGGGCGTCTGTCCGGCCGGGTCAGGTCTCGGTGCGGTACATGAGGTCGGTCTCGTGCGTGCGGAATCCCAGCCGCTCGTACACCGACACCGCGGCCGCGTTGTCCGCGTCGACGTACAGCATCGCCGTGGGCAGCCCCTGGGCCGCCAGATGGCGCAGGCCGACGGTGGTCAGGGCCTTGCCGAGGCCGCCGCCCTGCTCGCCCGGCCGGACCCCGAGCACGTACACCTCTCCGAGCCCCTCCTCCGCGTGCACCTTGGTCCAATGGAAGCCGACCAACTCCCCGCGCCGCTCGGCGAGGAAGAACCCGGCCGGGTCGAACCACGGCTCGGCCTTGCGGTCGTCCAGGTCGCGCTGGGTCAGCCCGCCCTGCTCGGGGTGGTGCGCGAAGGCGGCCGCGTTGACGGCCAGCCAGGCCGCGTCGTCCTTGCCCGGCACGAAGGCGCGCACCGTCACGCCCTCCGGAAGCCGCGGCTCGGGCAGCTCGAGGTCGGTCAACGAGCGGCGCATCTGCCGCAGTTCACGAAAGAGCGTCAGGCCGAGGACCTGGGCGAGGTGCCGGGCGGCGGAGTGCCCGCCGTGCGCCCACACCCGCAGCCGCTTGCCCGAGGCGGCGAGCAGGGCCGAGCCCAGCGCCCGACCGTGGCCGTGCCCGCGGTGCGCGGGGTGGACGACCAGCTCGGCGGCCGGCGCCTCCACCGGGTCGGTGTCCTCCAGCTGGGCGTAGCCGACGAGTTCGTCCCCGACGGTCAGCACCAGGTGGGAGACGCCCTCGCGGGCTCCGCCGCGCAGTTGCAGCCGCCCCTGCTCGGACACCGGCTGCTGACCGTCGACGTGGGCGGCCTCGGCGAGCATTCCGAGCACGGCCTCGGCCTGGTCCGGGTCGAGTGCGGAACGGGTCTCGATGGAGCGGGAGGGGAAGGGCCGTAGGGTGTCGTCGCTGCTCATGCGTACGAGGGTACGGGGCGGCCGGGGCGAAGTGCCGACAGCGCAGCGGGTGCGCAGGGGGTAAAGGGACCGGCAAAGGTAAACCAGGATGTAACCACGAACCCCCTGTCGCGCTACGCGCGTTGACCTTAGGCTTCGCGGCTGACGACCCACTCGCCACAGCCGACCCACAGGGGGGTCCATGCCAGCCGCACCCCGGCGCACCAGACGCCGTAGGTACGCGTTCCTCGGGACGACCGCCGCTCTCGCGACGGCCGCCGCCCTGACCGCCGCGCTGCCCGCACAGGCGCACACCGGTCACGGCGGGCACCAGCACCCGGGCCGCTACCAGGACGTCCAGCTGCTGTCCTTCAACGACCTGCACGGCAACCTCGAACCGCCGTCCGGTTCCTCCGGCCGGGTCACCGAGCAGCAGCCGGACGGCACGACGAAGACGATCGACGCGGGGGGCGTCGAGTACCTCGCCACCCACCTCCGGCAGGCCCGCCAGGGCCACCCGTACTCGGTCACCGCGGCCGGCGGCGACATGGTCGGCGCCTCCCCGCTGCTGTCCGGCCTCTTCCACGACGAGCCGACCATCGAGGCGCTCAACAAGCTCAGGCTGGACGTCACCTCGGTCGGCAACCACGAGTTCGACGAGGGCGCGAAGGAACTGGCGCGCCTGCAGAACGGCGGCTGCCACCCGACGGACGGCTGCTACACGGACAAGAAGTTCAAGGGCGCCGACTTCCCCTACCTGGCGGCCAACGTCCTCAACGACAAGACCGGCAAGCCGATCCTGAAGCCGTACTGGGTCTGGAAGAAGAAGGACGTCAGAATCGGCTTCATCGGGGTCACGCTCGAAGGCACCCCGGGCATCGTCTCCGCCGACGGCGTCAAGGGCCTGAAGTTCAAGGACGAGGTCGAGACGATCAACAAGTACGCCAAGGTGCTCCAGCGCCAGGGCGTCCAGTCGATCGTGGCCCTGATCCACGAGGGCGGCTTCCCGGCCTCCGGCTCCTACAACTACGACTGCGACGCGGGCGGCGCGGGCACCGGCATCTCCGGCCCGATCGTGGACATCGCCAAGAACGTCACCCCGGCCGTCGACGCCCTCGTCACCGGCCACACCCACAACGCGTACGTCTGCGACATCCCGGACCCGTCCGGCCGCCCCCGCATGGTCACCTCGGCCGCCTCCTTCGGCCGGCTCTACACCGACACCACGCTGACCTACGACCGCCGCACCGGCGACATCGCGCGCACGGCCGTGAAGTCGGCGAACCGCGTCGTCAGCCGTGACGTGCCCAAGGCGCAGGACATGACGGACCTGATCGGGCGGTGGAACACCCTGGCCGCCCCGATCGGCAACCGTGCCATCGGTTACATCTCCGCGGACATCGGCAACACCGGCACCGAGTCCCCGATGGGCGACCTGATCGCCGACGCCCAGCTCGCCTACGGCAAGGAGCTGGACCCGAGGACCAGCCTGGCGCTGATGAACCCGGGCGGCGTGCGGGCCGGGCTCACCTACGCGGCCAAGGGCGCCGAGGGCGACGGTGTGGTCACCTACGCCGAGGGCTTCACGGTCCAGCCCTTCGCCAACACCGTGAACCTCCAGGACTTCACCGGCGCCCAGCTCGTCCAGGTGCTCAAGGAGCAGGTGAGCGGGGCCAACGCGGCCGCGCCGAAGATCCTCCAGCCGTCGGCGAACCTGACGTACACGCTGGACATGACGAAGTCCGGCGCCGACCGTGTCGTCACCGACTCGATCCGCCTGAACGGCGCCCCCGTCGACCCGGCGGCCACCTACCGCGTCGCCACCAACAGCTTCCTCGCGGGCGGGGGCGACGGCTTCCCGACCCTCGGTACGGGCACCGGCGACCTGGTGGGCGTGGACGACCTGACCGCGCTGGAGAAGTACCTGACGGCGAACTCGACGGCGTCCTCACCGATCGCGCCGCCCGCGGCGAACCGGATCACCATCGTGCGGTGACGGCGGCGGGGCGCCCGACCGGCCGCCCCCGCGGCTCGCGAACGACCCCGAGAGACGTCTCTCGGGGTCGTTCGGCGTCCGGCGCGGGACTACGGGACCGTGGGGACCTGGGACTCCCAGCGCCAGTTCAGCAGGGCGGCGAGGGCGGCGAAGGTGCCCAGGGGTATCCACAGGAACAGCAGCGGCGTCGGCGGGTGGTCCGTGGTGATCAGCAGCACGACCCACACCAGGAACCCGCCGCCGAACGCGACGAGCCCGCCCGTGACCGCCCGTTCCCACGCCTTGCGGTGCCCGGACGCGCGCCGGATCCGCGCCTCGGTCTCCGGCCGCCGCTCGAACGTCATGCCGCGGTGCCGGGCGGCGGCCTCGCGCAGCGCGGCGATCTCGGCGTGCGGGTCGGTCACCTGCCAGTCGTCCAGGTGCGGCAGCAGGAACCGGCGCCCGCCGCTGTCGTACACGTAGGTGAGGCAGGTGCGGGCCGGCGGCTTGGCCCTCGGCACCGGCACGGCCCGGATGTCGTAGACGTCCCGCCAGGCCAGGCTGCGCGAGGTGACCGCCCGCCGCAGGGTGATCCCGCGGACCCCGACGAGGGTGCGGCCGCGCCACGTGTACAGCGCCACGCGCGCGAACACCAGGACCCAGAACCCCAGGAGCGGCATCCAGGACCAGCGCGGCAACAGGTGGCCGTGCGCCATCCGGTAGACGCTCTCCAGTCCCATCAGTCCCGTCGCGAGGAAGACCGCGCGCGGTGTCTTCCTCCGGCTGCGGTACTCGCGCTCGATCCCGGCCCCCCGCACGTCCACGCCCCACCGCTCTCTCCCCGGGTCTCCCCGACGCCGGTGCGCAGGATCGTAGCCCCGCCGGGGGCCCGCCGCCGAGGGTTGTCGCGCGGCCGGTTACGGGGTCTCCGGCGGGGCGGTGGGTGCGCCGGGCAGCCGTACCGTCGCTACGGTCCCGCCGCCCTCCGCCCGTGCCAGGGACACCTCGCCGCCCGCCTGCTGGACCGTGCGGGCGACGATGGACAGGCCCAGGCCGGAGCCGGGCAGGGCGCGCGCGCTCGGCGAGCGCCAGAACCGGTCGAAGACGTAGGGGAGTTCGTCCTCGGGGATGCCGGGTCCGTGGTCCCGTACCGTCAGCACGCCCTCGCTCAGCCGCACCTCGATCGTGCCGCCCTCGGGGCTGAACTTCACCGCGTTGTCGAGGACGTTGACCACGGCCCGTTCCAGGGCGGAGGGCTCCGCCCTGGCGTACCAGGGCTCCAGGTCCGCGATGATCGTCAGCTCCGGGCCGCGCAGCCGGGCCCGGCGCAGGGCCGACTCCACGGTGTCCTGGAGGGAGACCACCTGGACGCGTTCGCCGCGCTGGCCCTCCGAGCGGGACAGCTCCTGGAGGTCGCCGATGAGCGAGGCCAGCTCCGTCATCTGCGCCTTCACCGAGGCGAGCAGCGCCTTGCGGTCCTCGGGCGGCAGCGGGCGGCCCGTCTCCTCGCTGCGGGTGAGCAGTTCGATGTTGGTGCGCAGCGAGGTCAGCGGGGTGCGCAGTTCGTGTCCCGCGTCGGCGATCAGCTGCTGCTGGAGGTCGCGGGAGCTGGCCAGGGAGGAGGTCATCGAGTTGAAGGACCGGGAGAGCCGGGCCACCTCGTCCTCGCTGTCCTCCTCGACGGGGATGCGGACGCTGAGGTCCTCGGTGCGCGCGACGTGTTCGACGGCCTCGGTGAGCTTGTCGACGGGGCGCAGCCCCGCGCGGGCCACCGCGAGCCCGGCCGCCCCGGCGCCGATCACCCCGATGCCGGAGACCAGGAGGAGGATCAGGGCGAGGTCGTTGAGCGTGTTCTCGGTGTTCTTCAGCGGTACCGCGACGAGCAGGGCGGTGTCCGGGTACGCCTGCGGCGGGGTGACGGGACCGGTGGTGACCGAGAGGGGGGCGGTCATGACGCGTACGGCGTTGCCGTCGGAGTCGGTGCCGTTGCGCAGCACGCCCTCGCCGCTCGGGTCGCTGATGACGGCGGTGTCCGCCGAGGTGGTCCGCACCCGGCCCGCGGAGCTGGAGGAGACGCAGGCGGTGCCGTCCGTCTTGACCAGCTCGACGTAGTAGTAGTTGCCATGGGTGCGGAAGCCGCCGAGACCGGACTCGCTCGGCTTCTGCGGACACGAGTCGAGCGCGCCCGCCACGTCGTTCAGCCGCTGCGGCACCCAGGCCTTGCGCAGCTCGGCGTTGATCTGGTCGTACAGCTTGCTCTGCACGATGAACCAGCAGGTCACCGAGACCGCGGCCACGGCGAACGCCACCGCCGCCGCCACCAGCATGGCGAGGCGGGTCCGGATCGGCAGGGCCCGGTACCGGCGGGTGGGGCTCTTCACTCCGCGCCGCCCTGCCGCAGCACGTAGCCCACGCCCCGGACCGTGTGCACGAGCCGCGGCTCGCCGCCGGCCTCCGTCTTGCGGCGCAGGTACATGACGTAGACGTCCAGGGAGTTGGACGAGGGCTCGAAGTCGAAGCCCCACACCGCCTTCAGGATCTGCTCGCGGGTCAGCACCTGGCGCGGGTGGGCCATGAACATCTCCAGGAGGGTGAACTCCGTGCGGGTGAGCTCGACCTGGCGGCCGGACCGGGTGACCTCCCGGGTGGCGAGGTCCATGCGCAGGTCGCCGAAGGTCAGCGCCTCGTCCTCCTGGGCCTCGGGCGACACGGTGGCCGCGTAGGAGCTGCGGCGGAGCAGGGCGCGGATGCGGGCGAACAGCTCGTCCAGCTCGAAGGGCTTGACCAGGTAGTCGTCGGCGCCGGCGTCGAGTCCCGTCACCCGGTCGCCGACCGTGTCGCGGGCGGTGAGCATGAGGATCGGGGTGGTGTCGCCGGTGCCCCGGATGCGGCGGGCGGCGGTCAGGCCGTCCATCCGCGGCATCTGGATGTCCAGGACGACCAGGTCGGGCCGGTAGGCGGCGGCCTTGTCCAGCGCGTCCGAGCCGTCGACGGCGACCTGCGTGTCGTATCCCTCGAAGGCGAGGCTGCGCTGGAGCGCCTCGCGTACGGCGGGCTCGTCGTCGACGATCAGGATGCGCTGGGTCTCACGGTCGCCTTCGGCGGGGCTCATCGCTCGCGGTTCCTCGGGGTGCGGGGACGGGGGTCGGGGTGTCTCTCAGCGTCGCATGTTTCCCGGCCGGCGGGCACGAGCGACGGCTCAGACCCCGAGTGCCGCCAGACCGCCGACCGCGGTGAGGCGGCACAGCGGGACCTTGCGGCGGTGCGGGCGGTCGGCGGAGGTGCGCAGCCCCATCAGCTCGGGGACCGCCACCTCACCGGCGCGCGGGGCCGGGTCCGGGGCGTGCAGTTCGTGGGCGACCGCGAGGGCCAGGGCGAGGGCGGCCGGACCGGTGCCGGTGCCGGCGTCGTGCGCAACCTGCTGGATCATGACGTACTCCCTTTCGCCGGCGCCGGGGCTCAGCTCGTGGAGCCGGCCCGCAGCTTGGCCAGGTCGGACTTGACGGTGTTGACCGGGATCGCGAAGCCGAGGCCGATGCTGCCCGCGTCGGAGGACGACGAGGACTGCGAACTCGACGAGTACATGGCCGAGTTGATGCCGATGACATGGCCGCTCGCGTCGATCAGCGCACCGCCGGAGTTGCCGGGGTTGAGCGAGGCGTCCGTCTGGATCGCCTTGTAGGTCGTGGTGGAGGAGCCGGTGTCGCCGTTGAACTGGCGGCCGCCGAACTGGAACGGCCACTGCCCGTCGCCGCCGTCCTGGCCCTGTCCCTGGTTCTCGTCGGTGGAGACGGTCACGTCCCGGTCGAGCGCGGAGACGATGCCGCTGGTGACGGTGCCGGTCAGGCCCTCGGGGGAGCCGATGGCGACGACCGTGTCACCGACCTGGACCCCGGAGGAGTCGCCGAGCGAGGCGGTCTTCAGGCCGGAGGCGCCCTTGAGCTCGACCAGCGCGAGGTCCTTGGAGCTGTCGGTGCCGACGACCTCGGCCGGGTAGGTCGTTCCGTCGCTGGTGCGCACCTTGACCGAGGAGGCGCCGGAGACGACGTGGTTGTTGGTGACGATCTCACCGCCGGACGTGATGATCACGCCCGAACCGGTGGACGAGCCGTTGGCCAGGGTCGCCTGGACCTCGACCACGCTCGGGCTGACCGCGGCGGCGATCGCGGCGACGTCGCCCCGCTTGCCCGTCGGCACCACGGCGGTGGTCGTGCCGGCGGAGGCGGCGGTGTCCTTGCCGGTGAGCTCCTGGAAGGCGTAGGCGGTGCCGCCGCCGACGGCGGCCGCGACGATCGCCACCGCAGCGAGCATGGCCACCGGGCCGCGGGTGCGCTTCTTGTGCGCGACCGGTCCCGGCTGCGGGGTGCCGGCCGGGGCCGTCGGCGGCTCGTAGGAGGGCGGCGGCGGCCACTCGGGGTTCACGGGAGCGGAGTGGCTGGGCTGCTGAGCGTACGGACCCTGCGGGCTGCCGTGGCCGGTGGGATTGCCGTACTCGTACTCGTACTCGTCGCTGCGGCGCATGCTCTCGGTCATGGCTTGAGCATGTCCCGCCACCATGAGAGCTGCCTGAGTGCTCCCTGAGAAGCCCGGCAGAACCTCGTTCGTCCCTGATGAAGACAGAGCGAGGGCCTCTGCGAAGACGGGGCTCAGGCCTCGCAGCCGCAGCTGGTGCGGACCACCAGCCGGGAGGGGAACGTCTTCAGGCGCTCACGCCGGGAGCCGGCGACCCGCAGCCCGTCGTCCAGGACGAGGTCGACCGCCGCCCGGGCCATGGCCGAGCGGTCCGAGGCGATCGTGGTCAGCGGCGGGTCCGCGAGCGCCGCCTCCTTGATGTCGTCGAACCCGGCCACCGCGAGCTCCCCGGGCACGTCGATGCGCAGCTCGCGCGCGGCCCGCAGGACGCCGATCGCCTGGTCGTCGGTGGAGCAGAAGACCGCGGGCGGCCGGTCGGGACCGGAGAGCAGGTCCAGGGCCACCCGGTAGGCGTCGTAGCGGTTGTACGGCGCCTCGAAGAGCCGGCCCTCGGTGGGGATGCCCGCCTCGGCCATGGCCCGCTTCCAGCCCTCGACGTGGTCGGAGACCGGGTCGCCGACGGCCGGCGTGTCCGCCGTGCCGCCCATGCAGGCCACGTACTCGTAGCCGTGCTCCAGCAGGTGGCGGACGGCGAGCTGGGCGCCGCCCAGGTCGTCCGTGACCACGGCCACGTCGTCGATGGCCTCCGGGCGCTCGTGCAGCAGCACCACCCGGGCGTCCCAGGCGTCGATCTCCGCCGCGGCGAGGTCGTTCAGGGCGTGGCTGACGAGGATGAGGCCGGAGACCCGCATGCCGAGGAAGGCGCGCAGGTAGTGGACCTCGCGTTCGCCGATGTAATCGGTGTTGCCGACGAGCACCATCTTCCCGCGCTCGGAGGCGGCCTGCTCGACCGCGTGCGCCATCTCCCCGAAGAAGGGCTGGCGGGCGTCGGGAATGATCAAACCTATGAGGTCGGTGCGCCGGGACGCCATCGCCTGGGCGACCCGGTCCGGGCGGTACCCCAGTTCCTTGATCGCGGCGAGGACACGCTCGCGCGTGGCCGGGGCGACCGGCCGGGGTCCGTTGTTGATGACATAACTGACGACGGCGGTGGAGGTCCCCGCCAGCCGTGCCACATCATCCCGAGTCACCTTGGCCACGCGCGGAGTCTACGCGGATGGACCCGCGCTGGGCAGGGCAAACCGAAGCTGACTGTGCGGTAGCAATGCCTTGCCGAGGAGCCCGCTACGCGTCCGCGTGCAGCTCCACTCCGTCCAGCACGGCCGAGGCGTCCGCATCGTCCGCCTTTGCCCGTTCCGCCTTGGCCCTGGAGTCCTCGCCGGACCGGTCGCCCTTCTCGGGCGTAACGAATCGATAACCGACGTTCCGGACGGTTCCGATCAGCGACTCGTGCTCGGGGCCGAGCTTGGCGCGCAGCCGCCGTACGTGCACGTCCACGGTCCGGGTGCCGCCGAAGTAGTCGTAGCCCCACACCTCCTGCAGCAGCTGGGCGCGGGTGAAGACCCGGCCCGGGTGCTGGGCGAGGTACTTGAGCAGCTCGAACTCCTTGAAGGTCAGGTCCAGGACCCGGCCCTTCAGCTTGGCCGAGTAGGTCGCCTCGTCCACCGAGAGGTCGCCGTTGCGGATCTCCATCGGGGAGTCGTCGTTGACGATCTGCTGGCGGCCCATGGCCAGCCGCAGCCGGGCCTCGACCTCGGCCGGGCCCGCGGTGTCCAGCAGCACGTCGTCGACGCCCCAGTCGGCGGTGACGGCGGCCAGGCCGCCCTCGGTGACGACGAGCAGGAGCGGACAGCCGGGACCGGTGGAGCGCAGCAGCTGGCACAGGCTGCGCACCTGCGGCAGGTCGCGGCGGCCGTCGATCAGGATGACGTCGGCACCGGGGGTGTCGACGAGGGCGGGGCCCTCCGCCGGGGCGACCCGCACGTTGTGCAGGAGCAGGCCGAGCGCGGGGAGCACCTCGGTCGACGGCTGGAGGGCGTTGGTCAGGAGCAGCAGAGAACTCATACGTCTGGTTCCTCCTCGGTCCCTGCGGTACGTGACTGCTCTGCGATCCAGAAGGCCCCGTACAGCCGCGGTCGCCCGCGCCGTATACAACGCTTCCGAAAGCACAAAAGGACCCGGGGGCTGCGCTGCCCGAGTCCTCTGCCCAGCAGAATAGCCCACATGAGCATCCGTCCGGCAGGTCGAGAGACGCGTTCCACCGTTCGTCCGAATGACGAGACCGGCAGACGGGTTCCTATCAGGACGTTCCTGCGCACAACCGACGGCGTTCCGGTCGATTCCGTATACGACCCGGGACCGGTCGTATACGAAGCATCACCGGACGCCTCCCCGGCCCCCTCCGGTGGCACGGTCTTCGTGGTCGCCCACGGCTTCACCGGGGACGTGGACCGGCCGCACGTGCGCAGGGTGGCGGACGCGCTCACCCGGTACGGCGCCGTCGTCACCTTCTCCTTCCGGGGCCACGGCGCCTCGGGCGGCCGGTCCACGGTCGGCGACAAGGAGGTCCTGGACCTGGCCGCGGCGGTGGAGTGGGCGCGTGGCCTCGGGCACACCCGCGTGGTGACCGTCGGCTTCTCCATGGGCGGTTCGGTCGTGCTGCGGCACGCGGCCCTGTACCCGGGCACGGTCGACGCGGTGGTCTCGGTCAGCGCTCCCGCGCGCTGGTACTACCGGGGCACCGCCCCCATGCGCCGGCTGCACTGGCTGGTGAGCCGCCCCGGGGGACGCCTGGTGAGCCGCTACGGCCTGCGCACCCGCATCCACCACCGGCAGTGGGACCCGGTGCCGCTCTCCCCGGTGCAGGCGGTCCCGATGATCGCGCCGGTCCCGCTGCTGGTCGTGCACGGCGACCAGGACGGCTACTTCCCGCTCGACCACCCGCGCACGCTCGCCGAGGCCGCCGGTGAGCACGGCGAGCTGTGGGTGGAGGCCGGCATGGGGCACGCCGAGAACGCGGCGGACGAGGCGCTGCTCGCCCGGATCGGCGACTGGGCCGTCCGGCCGCCGCGGAGCGGGCGGGAGGCATGACGGGCCCGCGGGCCCGGTGGCTTAGCCTGACAGCGTCCGTCCCCCTTCCGTCCGCCGTCGATTGAGGAACCAGATGCCCAAGGTCACGGTCCGCTACTGGGCCGCTGCCAAGGCCGCGGCCCAGGTCGCCGAGGAGCCGTACGACGCGGCGACCCTCGCCGACGCGCTCGCCGCGGTGCGCGAGCGACACCCCGGTGAACTCACGCGCGTCCTGCGGCGATGCTCCTTCCTCGTCGACGGTGACCCCGTCGGAACCCGCGCGCATGAGACGGTACGGCTGGCCGAGGGCGGCACGGTCGAGGTGCTCCCGCCGTTCGCAGGAGGATGAGGCGATGAGCGACCAGCCGTACCAGGGCGGGCCGTACGAGGGGTACGACGGGCACCAGGCGTACGACCCCTACCGCGACCCGGCTCACCAGCAGCACCAGCAGCACCAGCAGGCCCAGCAGCACCAGCCGTATCAGGACGGCCACCAGGCGCAGCCGCACCAGCAGCAGGCGGCGCAGCCGTGGCCCGGTGAGGCCCAGGCGGGTTACGGCCAGGACGGGCACGAGCCGTACGGGCAGCAGCCGTACGCCGAGCCGTACCCGCAGGCCGGCTACGACCCGCAGCACACCCAGCAGTGGCAGGGCCGTACCTGGGAGACGCAGTCCCAGGCGCAGGTGCGGGGGGCCGAGACGGCGTACCTGCCCCCGCAGGAGCCGTACACCCCGCCCGCTCCGGCCCCCGGGCCCCAGCCGCACCAGGCGCCGGAGGCCACCGCCGGGCCGGAGACCACCGCCGAGCCGGAGGCCGGCCCCGAGTACGGGCCCGCCACCCTCGCCGGGAACTCCCGGATCACCGACGCCCAGCGGGCCCGCCTGGAGGGCCGTTCCCCGATCATCGACCCCGGCATGCAGCCCGCGCTGCTCACCGCCGGGCTCGGCCTGCTGCTCGCCGTGACGGCCCCCCTCGGCTCGTACGCCCTCGTCGTGCCGCTGGTGCTGCTCCAGGCCGTGACCGCCGCCGGCTGGTTCCGGCTGAACGGCATGTGGCCCGCCCGCCAGGGCATCGCCCTGGCCTTCCTCGGCGCGCTCACCGCCGACGTGGCGGTCCTGGCCGCGGGCCGCGCGCACGCGCCGGTCGCGATCCTCGGCCCGCTCGGCGTCTGGGTCCTGCTGTCGCTGGTCCTCCAGCTGCGCTCGCACGCCTCCCCCGACGAGCGCATGTACGGCCTGATGGCGACCGTCGCCTCCTCGTCCCTCGCGGTCCTCGCGACGGGCTACCTGGCCGCCGCACCGCACGCGGTGTCGGTCGGCGCGGCCGCGGTCGCCGTCGCGGTCCTCGCCCGCGCCCTGCCGCTGCCCACCCCGGCCTCGCTCGTGGTCTCGCTGCTCGCCGCCGCCGGCGCGGGCATCGCGGTGGGCGGCATGACCGGCTTCGGCACCAAGGGCGCCGCCCTGGGCGCGGCCGCCGCGGTCTGCGCGCTGGTCGGCCACCGGGTGGCCGCCTACGACTACCCCTCCCGCTTCGTCCACTTCACGGCGGGCGTGGCGCTGCCGCTGGCGGCGGCGGCGCCGGTGGTGTGGGTCCTGGGACGCGCCCTGGGCTAGGGCCCGTGCGCCGGCCCTCCTCGGGGCCGGCCCGGGCCCGGCCCGCCGCGGCCGCCCTGTCACAAGTGATCCACAAAACCTCCCGGCCGCTCCCCGCAGGGTTACCGTGACGTAGCCGTACACCACTGCCGACCCGGGGGAACTCCTCATGCGCGCCCTGCGAATACTCCTGATCCTCGTCGTGATCCTGGGCGGCCTGTTCGTGATCGCGGACCGGGTGGCCGTGCACTTCGCCGAGAACGAGGCCGCGGACAAGCTGCGGAACACGGAGAACCTGGCGTCCACCCCGGACGTGGACATCAAGGGCTTCCCCTTCCTCACCCAGGTCGCGAGCGGCTCCCTGGACGACGTCCAGGTCGGCATCAAGGACTACGAGGCGGCCACCGGCACCGGCGGCGAGACCATCCGGATCGACGACCTCACGGCCGACATGAAGGGCGTCGACTTCTCCGGCGACTACAGCTCCGCGACCGCCTCCACCGCCACCGGCACCGCGACGATCGCCTACGACGAACTGCTGAAGACCGCCAAGTCCCAGCCGACCGAGGTCGCGCCGGGCGTCACGGCCCGCGTCGTCGGCCTCTCCGACGGCGGCAACGGCAAGATCAAGGTCGCGGTCGACGCCACCGTGCTCGGCACCAAGCTGCCCAAGCCGGTCTACGTCCTCAGCTCGGTCACCGTCGAGAACGACAAGGTCAAGGTGCAGGCGGACGCCCTCCCCAAGCTGGGCGGCGCCGCCATCGCCGAGGGCCGCATCCGCCAGATCACCGACTTCCAGCAGGCCATCGACCAGCTCCCCGGCGGCATCAAGCTGGACAAGGTGCAGGCCGCCCCGGACGGCGTGGAGATCAGCGTGAAGGGTTCGGACGTCAAGCTCGCGGGGTAGTCGGGCGGGGCAGCCACGGGGCCGGTGCGGGACCGGCCGGAGGACGGGGAAGGACCGCCGGTGAACGGCGGACGTCCGACAGGCGAGACGCCCGCGTCCGCACCGCAGAAGCCCTGACCGAGACATGCGCCCGGTGGCCGTCGAACGACGCCCCGGGCGCTTTCGCATCCCAGTATCCGGACGATCCCGTCTCAGGATGCGACACGCCGGTGACACGCCCGCCCGTACGTCCCTACGATCGTGGCCATGAAGCGACAGGCGGACCTCACGAAGCGGCGGGCAGTGGACCTGTGCCGCGTTGCCGCCATGCTCTGTCGCCCCTTCTGACTCCGAGCGGACGCCCACGCGCCTCCGCGTCTCTCAGCCGCCCTGCGTCAAGGGCACCCGTGTGACCGCTCGCCTTCCGAGTGAGCGCGCACCTTCTCTATCTGCACGCCCCGCCGTAACTGCCCCGGAGGAGAAAGAGCATGAGCCGCAGCGACGTCCTCGTCGACGCAGACTGGGTCCAGGACCACCTGGATGACCCGAACGTCGCCATCGTGGAGGTGGACGAGGACACGTCCGCCTACGAGAAGAACCACATCAAGAACGCGATCCGCATCGACTGGACCAAGGATCTCCAGGACCCGGTCCGCCGTGACTTCATCGACCAGGAGGGCTTCGAGAAGCTCCTGTCGAAGAAGGGCATCGCCAACGACACGCTGGTGGTCCTCTACGGCGGCAACAACAACTGGTTCGCGTCCTACGCCTACTGGTACTTCAAGCTGTACGGCCACGACGGCGTCAAGCTCCTCGACGGCGGCCGCAAGAAGTGGGAGCTGGACGCCCGCGAGCTGGTCGACGGCAGCGAGGTCCCCGAGCGCGCCACGACCGACTACAAGGCCAAGGCGCAGGACACCTCGATCCGTGCCTTCCGCGACGACGTCGTCGCCGCGATCGGCGCGCAGAACCTCGTCGACGTCCGCTCGCCCGACGAGTTCTCCGGCAAGCTGCTCGCCCCGGCCCACCTGCCGCAGGAGCAGTCGCAGCGCCCGGGCCACGTGCCCACCGCCCGCAACATCCCGTGGTCGAAGAACGCCAACGACGACGGCACCTTCAAGTCGGACGAGGAGCTCAAGGCGCTCTACGCCGACGAGGACGTGGACCTCGCCAAGGACACGATCGCCTACTGCCGCATCGGTGAGCGCTCGGCCCTGACCTGGTTCGTCCTGCACGAGCTGCTCGGCGTGGAGAACGTCAAGAACTACGACGGCTCCTGGACCGAGTACGGCTCCCTCGTCGGCGTGCCGATCGAGCTCGGCGCCGGCAAGTAACCCACCCGACCGACCTTCCCGGTCAGACCCCTCAGGAGAGACACATGTGCGGAGCGAAGGCCGGCGGCCCGGACGCCTCGACGATCAAGCCCGGTGAGACGACCATCCAGGGCCAGGTGACCCGCGACGGCGAGCCGGTGACGGGCTACGTCCGGCTGCTCGACTCGACGGGCGAGTTCACCGCGGAGGTCCCCACCTCCGCGACGGGACAGTTCCGCTTCTACGCCGCCGAGGGCACCTGGACGCTGCGCGCCCTCGTCCCCGGCGCCACCGCCGACCGCACGGTCGTCGCCCAGCAGGGCGGCCTCGCGGAGGTCGCGATCGCGGTCTGAGCAGGTTCAGCGCGTCCGAAGGGCCGCACCCACCGGGTTGGACGCCTCGGGGTGCGGCCCTTCGGCCTGTCCCGCCCCGCCCCGTCCGTGGTGAGGCCCTTCGGCCCGGGCCGACCTACCCTGGACTCATGTACGCCCGGCGGCGGCACCTGTACTTCGCCATGATGGGGATCTGCATCGGCCTCTTCGTCCTGGCCTGGGCCGTCGTGCGCCTCTGGTCGGTGCCGGCGGCGGTCGGCATGTGCGTGGCCGCCATGCTCATCCCGCCCGTCGCCGCGATGGTGGCCAACCGGCGCGGCCCGGAGGACCGCTGGTGGGACGACCCCTCGGGCGACCCGGAGTCCGACGAGTGGTGGGACGAGCTGGACGGCAAGAAAGGCCCCCGCTCGTAGCAGTCCCCGCTCCTGGCGGCCTCCGCTCCCGGCGGCCCCGGCTCAGTAGACGAGCGCCTGTGTCTCGTCGCCCAGGGCCTCCTGCACGAAGACCTGTGCGCCCGCGATCCGTACGCCCTCCAGGACGTCCTTCTCGGTGATCTCGCGCCGGGCGGCGCACTGCGTGCACAGGGTGACGCGGCCGGCCGCGAGGATCGAGTCGAGCAGGTCCGGCAGCGGTGCGGCGTGCGGCAGCTCGAACTCGGCGGCCCGCCCCGGCAGCGCGAACCACGAGGACTCCCCGGTCAGCCACAGCGAGACCTCGACCCCACTGGCCACGGCGACCGCCGCCACCGTGAACGCCTGCGAGCAGCGCTCGGGGGCATCGGCCCCCGCCGTCACCTTGATCACGAGCTTCTTCGCCATGCCCGAATCGTAATCAACGCCGCCGCAACTCCGGCCCCCGGCCATGAGTCACCTGTGAGGCGTGGATGCGGAATCCACGCCTCACGTTCTGTTGGGGGGCGTCTTGGAAGAAGTGGAAGAGCCGGAAAGACTCGAAGAACCGGAAGGGCCGGAAAGACTCGAGGAACCGGAAAAGCCGGAGGAGCCGGAAGGAAGACCCGGCGCGGCGGGGGTGTCCCGCCGGCGGGGCCGTACGGCCCGTCTGGTCGGTGCCGGTGCCCTGCTGGGGCTGGTCGCCGGGACCTGTGCCGGATACCTCGTCCAGGCCGACCGTGCGCCCACGCAGCCGCCGCCGCTCTCGCAGCCGGTGATCAAGCAGGCCAAGGGCACGGCCGAGCCGCTCTCCGCCGCGCAGGACCGTCAGGTCAAGACCGACGGCGACCTGCGCAAGCTCCTGCTCGACCGGCCGCGCGGCACCCGCGAGGCGACCTGGCTGCCCCACGACGGCTGGCTGCAACTGTCCGCCTACGCCGGCTACCTCCGTGACTCCGGCGAGAAGTTCAGCTCGCTCGCGACGGACCGGTTCCGCCGCGCGGCCGTCACCGGCTGGAAGTTGGGCACCGCCGCCACCGTCGACATCCGGCTGGTCCAGTACCGGCAGGAGGACTCCATGGCGGCGGCCGATGCCACCCACAACATGGAGAACGACGCGGAGTCCGACACCGTGGCCGACAGCTCGGCCGTCCCCGGCACCGGTGACGGCATGGCGTACGTCCACCGGCGGCCGGTCGCCGACTTCGGGGCGAAGTCGCTGTACATGGCCGAGGCGTACGCCTGGCGCGGTGACATAGCGGTGGAGATATGGATCTACAGCGCCCAGCCGATCGCCGAGAAGACGATCAGGGGCCTGGCCCAGCGGCAGATGGAGCGGCTGTGAGCGAAACCCAGATCGCGCCGGACGAGCCGGACGAGCCGGACGAGCCGATCGTGGCGAACGAGCCGAGCGAGTCGAGCGAGCCGAAAGCGTCGGACGAGTCGAGCGAGCCGAGCGAGCCCAGCGAGGCGAACGGGTGGAACGAGCCGACGGAGCCGGCCGAGCCGGTCCGGCGCCGGAACCGGGTCGCCGCCGTCGCCGGCTCCGTGCTGCTCGCCGCGGCCCTCGTCGCCGGCGTCGGGTACACCGTCGTGACCGTGCGCGGCGCCGACCGCGACGCCGGCGCGCCCACCTGGAAGTTCCCCCGGGCGGCGGCCGACGAGGACAAGGCGGCGCCGCGGCACGGGCTCGCCGGGATGCTCGTGCCGTACGGGACGGGCACCTGGGTCCGCGGACCCGACATCAAGGAGTTCGGCTCGGACGTGGAACTCGACGGCGCCCAGGCCGCCGCGCTGCGCAAGGACTCGGTGAGCGGTCTGCCCCGCTCCCTGCGCAAGCCGCTGGAACAGCAGATCGACCGGCAGCACATCACAGGCATGGCGATGCGCAGTTACTTCAGCGACAAGACCGAGGCCTACCTGTGGAACGAGGAGGTGTTCTCGGTGGAGATCACGCTGTCCCGGATGGGGGACGCGGGCGCGGCCCGCAGGATCAGCACGTCGACGAACGCCCTGCTCCAGAAGCTCGGCGCCTTCCGGGCGGGACCGAGGATCAAGGGGTACGCGGACGCCAGGTGCTTCCGCTCGCCCAAGGGCTCCGACGAGGACGTCCGCGAGGCGTTCTGCTCGGCCTACGTGGGTGACGTCCTGGTCACCGCCACCGCGTCCGGCCCGGGGTCGTTCGACGGCACCGGAGTCGCCCGGCTCCTGCGCACCCAGCTCGACCGGATCGCCGAGCCGGGAGCGGCCGTATGAGCGAGCAGCCGACGACACAGCCCACCGTGCCGCAGCCCGTGGCACCGCAGCCCACCGTCCCGCCCGGGCCGCCCGAGCCGCCGCCCGCCCCGGCCGGGGACCGCCGCGTCCTGCGGGCGGTGCTGCGCTGGACCGCCGCCGTCGTGGCGTTCGCGGTGGTCGGGGCGGGAACGGCGTACGGGATCACCCGCGTGGAGCGGACGGACGTACCCGGGCTCGCCACCGCCCCGGACGGCCGCTGGGACTACCCGGAGCTGACCCGGCCCCCGCTGCCCGCCGGCAGCCCGTCGCCCTTCACCGACTCCAACGAGGCGGGCGCCCACTACGCCGACCTGCGCGCCCTGGTGCTGCCCGCGCCCGAGGGCGCGAAGGAGGACAAGGCGCTGCGGGGCCGGGACGGCTGGCTGGCCACCAAGGAGTACCTCGCCGAGTACGCGCTGAAGGAGGACCGGGACGAGCTGCGCCAGAAGCTCGTCGACACCGGTCTGCGGCACATCGCGGCCCGCGGCTGGACCACGCCGGACGGCACCCGGACCCGGGTCTACCTGCTCCAGTTCGGCACGGCGAACGTCGTGGAGAACGAGTTCGCCAGCGACAACGTCGCCTACAGCGCCCCCGGCCACCAGGTGCGCGGCGCCGGCACCTCCGTCTTCGACGAGCACTTCCCCGACGCCGCCACGGTCTCCGGGACCGAGCGCACCGCCTACGTCGAGACGAGGCCGTACGGCGCCGAACAGGTCCGCCAGGCCTACGTCGCCGCCGGGGACGTCTTCGCGGTGGTCCTGCAGTCCCGCAGGGGCACCGCACCGGCGATCCCCTTCCGGCAGACGGTCACCCTGCAGAGCCAGCTGCTCGGCTGACCGGTGGCGGAGCCCCGAGGGCCTACCTCGGAAGGAGCCCGGGGCCCGGGCCGCGTAAGCTGGGCCCCGGCTCTGTCGTACGCCCACCCTCGCTCAAGGAGCACCCGTGGAGATCTTCTTCGAAACCCTGCTGGTCCTGGTCTGCGTCGGCGTTCTCGCCTTCGCCGGACTGACCGTGAAGAAGCTGTACCAGGGCCAGCGCTGAGCATCCCCGAAGAACCGACCAGGAACTTTCCCTCATGATCGAGATCCCGTCCGACCTCCACAAGGACCTCGTCCCGCTGGCCTTCCTGCTCGGCAACTGGGCCGGTGCCGGCGTCCATGACTTCCCCGGCTCCGAGAAGTGCAACTTCGGGCAGGAAGTCACCTTCACCCACGACGGCCGGGACTTCCTCGAGTACCGCTCGCACACCTGGGTCCTGGACAACGAGGGCAACAAGGTCCGGCCCCTGGAGTCGGAGTCCGGCTTCTGGCGGATCGACGCCGACCGCAAGGTCGAGGTGACGATGACCCGCGATGACGGCGTCATCGAGATCTGGTACGGCGAGATGGCCGACAAGAAGCCGCAGATCGACCTGGTCACCGACGCGGTGGCGCGTACGGCGGCGTCCCAGCCGTACACCGGCGGCAAGCGGCTGTACGGCTACGTCAAGAGCGACCTCATGTGGGTCGGCGAGAAGCAGACCCCCGAGGTCGAGCTGCGCCCCTACATGTCGGCCCACCTGAAGAAGGTCGTCACCCCCGAAGAGGTCGAGCGCTGGGCGAAGGCCCTGCCCGACGATATGCCGGACGACGGCATCGCGTTCTTCAAGTAGGCCCCGCACCGGGTGGCTCTAGACTTTCCGGTGTGGTGAGCACCGACTGGAAGAGCGACCTCAGGCAGCGCGGCTACCGGCTGACGCCGCAGCGGCAACTCGTGCTCGAAGCCGTGGACACCCTGGAGCACGCGACCCCCGACGCCATCCTCGGCGAGGTGCGCAAGACCGCGTCGGGGGTCAACATCTCCACCGTCTACCGCACGCTGGAGCTGCTGGAGGAGCTGGGCCTGGTCAGCCACGCCCACCTCGGCCACGGGGCGCCCACCTACCACCTCGCCGACCGGCACCACCATCTGCACCTGGTCTGCCGCGACTGCGAGAACGTCATCGAGGCGGACGTGGAGGTGGCCGCCGACTTCACGGCCAAGCTGCGCGAGCGGTTCGGTTTCGACACCGACATGAAGCACTTCGCGATCTTCGGCCGCTGCAAGGACTGCTCTCTGAAGAGTTCAACTACCACGTCGTAGGCTTGCCCATATGAAGAGCCCCCTGCTGTCCCTGCCCGGCGCCGTCCCCGCCGAGGGCGTGGACGAAGGCGTCGCCGCCCACTACGGCGACCTGTTCCGCGAGCAGCGCGCCCTCGCCGAGGGCGACGGTTTCGTCGACCTCTCGCACCGCGGCGTGGTCACCGTCTCCGGCGAGGACCGCCTGAGCTGGCTGCACCTGCTGCTCACCCAGCACGTCAGCGACCTGCCGGCGGGCCAGGCCACCGAGGCGCTGATCCTGTCCGCGCACGGCCACATCGAGCACGCCCTGTACCTGGTGGACGACGGCGCGACGACCTGGGCGCACGTCGAGCCCGGCACCGAGGAGGCGCTGATCGCCTACCTGGAGTCGATGAAGTTCTTCTACCGGGTCGAGGTCGCCGACCGCACCGCCGACATCGCGGTCGTCCACCTGCCGGCCGGTTCGATCACCGAGGTCCCCGAGGGCGCCGTCGTACGCGAGACGGCGTACGGCCGTGATCTCTTCCTGCCCCGGGCCGACCTGGAGTCCTTCGCCGCCGCTGCGGGGCCCGCCGTCGGTCTGCTCGCCCACGAGGCGCTGCGGGTCGAGCAGCACCGCCCCCGCCTCGGCTTCGAGACCGACCACCGCACGATCCCGCACGAGCTGGGCTGGATCGGCAGCGCGGTCCACCTCCAGAAGGGCTGCTACCGCGGCCAGGAGACGGTGGCCCGGGTGCAGAACCTGGGCAAGCCGCCCCGCCGTCTGGTCTTCCTGCACCTGGACGGCAGCGACGTCCACCTGCCGGTCCACGGCACCGAGATCCGCCTGGCGGACGAGGGCCCCGACGGCCGGAAAATCGGCTTCGTCACCACGTCGGCGCGCCACCACGAGCTGGGCCCGGTGGCTCTCGCCCTGGTCAAGCGGAACGTGCCGACCGACGCCCCGCTGGTGGCCGGGGACACGGCCGCCGCCCAGGAGACCGTCGTCGAGCCCTAGGGCCGACGGCTTTCGGTGCAGCCCGGGGGACCGGGGCTACATCTCCAGCAGCACGGTGAACGGGCCGTCGTTCGTCAGGGACACCCGCATGGCGGCCCCGAAGCGGCCCGTCGCCACCGTCGCGCCCAGGGCGCGCAGCTGCGCGACCACCTCGTCGACCAGGGGCTCGGCGACCTCGCCGGGCGCGGCCGCGTTCCAGGTGGGGCGGCGGCCCTTGCGGGCGTCCCCGTAGAGGGTGAACTGGCTGACGACGAGCAGCGGCGCGTCGACGTCGCTGCACGACCTCTCGTCCCGCAGCATCCGGATCGACCAGAGTTTGCGGGCCAGTTGGGCCGCCTTCTCCTTGGTGTCCTCGTGGGTCACCCCCACCAGGACGCACAGGCCCTCGCCCTCGATCGCGCCCACCGTCTCGCCGTCGACGACGACACCGGCGCCGTCCACCCTCTGCACCACCGCACGCATGCGGACCATCATGCCGGGTGGCCCGGCGGGGACCGGCAGCGGCCCATTATGGAGCCTTAAACCCCGCATGTGGGCCGTTCGGGGGCACTCGGTCACATAGTGGCCACTGGGGGTGGCACGATGCTGTCACACGCCGGTCGAGGGGACGGTCACACGCACATGAGCACACGGGGTACCAGCGATCGGCTGGACACGCACCGCCCGCCCGCCCAGCGCGACGACGAACCGTCCGGCCCCTCGCTGCCCGCGGATCCGCCGGAGCCCGACCTGTCCGCGCTGAGCCTGCCCGAACTGCGCACCCTGCGTCGCGACGCGCAGCGCGACGAGGCGGACCTCAGCTATGTGCGGCGGCTGCTCCAGGGGAGGATCGACATCCTGCGCGCGGAGCTCGCGCGGCGCGGCCGGGCCGCGGTGCCCGCGCCGGCGGACGCCTCCGTGGTGGAGCGGCTCCCGGAGATCCTCACCGACGCCCCGGCCCGCCAGCGTTCCTCGGCCCGCCACGTCACGCTCGGGCCCCCGCACAACGAGGAGTACCGGCGGCTGGCCGCGGACATGCTGGGCGAGGTCGAGCTGTCGGACCTGGACGCCCGGACCGACCTGGAACTGACCACCGCGATGGGCCGGCTGATCCGCTACGAGCAGGAGGTCTCCCGGCGCCGCCAGCGTCTGCAGCGCATCACCGACGACTGCAGCGGGGAGATCGCCCGCCGCTACCGGGTCGGCGAGGCGCAGGTAGACGACCTGCTGACCTGACCGGCCACGGTCCGCGGAATTCGGGCGACACGGCCGGGGCCGCCCCCCTACCTTGATGCCATGAGCACCGAAGTCCGCACCGTCACCGAGGCCGAGTTCGAGGACTGGCAGCGCGCGCTGAACACCGGCTTCCTGCGTGAACCGGTGCTGACGCCCGAGCAGTTGGAGACCCGCCGCCGTCAGTTCGTGCCCGGCCGGCTGCTGGGCGCCTTCGACGGGGACCGCTGTGTGGCGACCTTCCGGTCGTTCGCCCAGGAGCTCACCGCGGTGGGCGGTGCCGCCGTGCCCGCGGACGCCATCACCAACGTCAGCGTCACTTCCACGCACCGCCGCCGCGGCCTGCTGACCCGCATGATGGGCCTCGACCTCGCGGCGGCGCGGGAGCGCGGCGACGTCGTCGCCACCCTCATCGCCGCCGAGTACCCGATCTACGGCCGCTACGGCTTCGGCCCCGCGACCTGGACGACCGAGTGGAGCGTGGACGTCGCCCGGGCCGGGGTCGACCCGCGCTGGGCGGGTCCCGAGGACGGCGGCCGGATCGATCTGGTGGACGGCGAGGACGTCCGCAAGCTCGGCCCCGAGCTGCACCGGCGGCTCTGCCGTGTCCAGCCCGGCGCGGTGGACCGCAGCGAGCTGTGGTGGGAGGTGAGCACCGGGCTGGTGCCGTTCAACCGGAGCTGGACCGAGCCGTTCTACGCGGTCTACCGCTCGGCCTCCGGGGAGGTCGAGGGTCTGGCGGCGTACGTGTCCGACGACACCTGGGTGGACAAGCAGCCGCGGCACACGGCCGACGTCAAGGCGCTGATCGCGACGACACCGGCGGCCGAGGCCGCGCTCTGGCGCCACCTGTGCTCGATCGACTGGGTCGCGGAGATCAGGACCGGCCGGCGCGGCCCGGACGACCTGCTGCCCTTCCACCTGCCCAATCCGCGCGCGGTCCGGGTGACCACGCAGGCGGACTGGCTGTGGGTGCGGATCCTGGACGTCGTACGGGCCCTGGAGGCGCGTACGTACGAGGGCACGGGTTCGCTGGTGCTGGAGGTCGTCGACCGGGGCGGGCTCGCCGGGGGCAGGTTCCGGCTGGACGCCTCGCCCGAGGGCGTGTCCTGTGTGCCGGCCGGCGGCGCGGGCGCGGACCTCACGCTCCCGGTGGAGGAGCTGAGCCGGATCTGGCTCGGGGACGAGTCGCCGGTGCGGCTCCTGGCGCTGGGGCGGGTCCGGGAAGAGAGCGAGGGCGCCGCCCGTAAGGCCGACGCCCTGTTCCGTACGCCCGTGCGGCCCTGGTGCCCGGACGTCTTCTAGGCTCCTTCCTCCCGATCGCGCCTGACCGTTCATCCGTAGCTGCTGTGCTGCTGTGCTGCTTGTTCGGTTGTCCCACGTGTTCAGTTGTGGCTGTGCGCTGACCGTGTTCAGTTGTGGCTGTGCCTGCTGTTCAGTTGTGACTGTGCGTTCCGGTGGCCGTCCCCTCACCAGGCTCCCGGCTCCCCTCCGGAAGGGAGCCCGGTCGGCCAACCACTGGGAAGCTCGACCATGTTGTTCAAGTTGGCTACCAACTTCACTGTACTTATCTCCGCTTGGACGCGTCTCATAACCACCTTTCCGTGAACTGCCGTAAGATGGCGGGAAGTTGTAGTGTTTCTTCGTGGACCCGGAACTCGCCTCCGCCAGTGGGCGGAAGAGGCCACAGCGGTCACGCACGTCACATCGCGAGGTGGCCGACGAACTGCGCGCCCGGATCAGGTCCGGTGTGCTGCGGCCGGGACAGCGCATGCCCACCCAGGCGAAGCTTGCCGACGAGTTCGGCGTCGAGCGCGGGGCGGTGCGGGAGGCCCTGCGGATCCTGCAGTCCGAGCATCTGCTCACCAACGTGTCCAAGGGCAGCCCCGCCACGGTGGCCGCCCCCCTGGAGCACGCCCGTCCCGCGGCCGGCTCGGGGATGGCGCCGCAGCCCACCATGGCGGGGCTCACCCCCCGTATCGCCGAGGCGTTCGCCGCACCGCACGTGGAGATAGACGCCCTGTGCCTCACCGCGGTCTCGCTCACGCTGGCGATCGGCGAGCCACTGCGGCAGATCCACGCCGGACGGCTGAAACCGGCCAAGATCGACGTCCGGCTGCTGTTGCCCAGCCGGGACATCGACCTCGCCTTCCCGGCGCCGGTGGACGCCTCCGACGGCACGCTGCTGCACCGGCGCTGGCTGGCCCAGCGCAACGCCCAGGGCCAGGTGCTGCGCAACAACCTGCTGGCGCTGCGCACCACGCACGGCATCGAGGTGCGCGTCTCGTTCCGCGCGCTGCCCTTCACCCCGCCGGTCAAGCTGTACCTGCTCAACGGCTCCGAGGCGTTGTTCGCGTACTACACACTCACCCGCCGTGAACGGCAGATCGACCACGAGCACCTGCAGCTGTACGACGCCGAGGGCACGCGGTCGATGCTGTTCGCCTTCGGGCAGGGCGCGGACCTGCGCGACACGATGTTCGTGGAGCAGTCCCACCTGTGGTTCGACGCGCTGTGGGAGACGATCAGTTCGGACCTGGTGCTGACCTCGTAGGCCGGTCAGAGGGCCGGACCCGCGAGGAGCACCGCGAGCAGGACGGCCCCGGCGGAGCTGACCGCCGGGCTCTTGGCCTTGATGCCCACGGACAGCAGGAGCAGACCGATGATGCCGGCGGCGCCGTACCTCCATTCCACGAGCCGTTCGAAGCCGACGACGAAGAGGGCGCACACGAGTGCGAGGACTGGCATGGTGGTTCCCCCTTTCAGTGTGCCAACTCGACCAAGTTGGCAACCAACTCTGTTTAAGTTGTCCCCACTTGGCCCATACTCACAAACAACTTTGCAACAACTCCCATAAGATGGATCAGGGTTGTAGCGTTTGGTCGTGACCCAGGAGAACGTGGCAGTGAACGGCAGCAGAAGGCTCACGCCCCAGGAGATCGCCGACACCCTGCGCGCGCGCATCCGCTCCGGGGAGCTGAAGGCGGGCGAGCGCCTGCCCACCCAGGCCGAGCTCGCGGAGGAGTTCGCAGTGGAGCGCGGCGCCGTGCGCCAGGCCCTGCGGGCACTCGCCGACGACGGCCTGCTCAGCGACGTCAGCAAGGGCAGCCCGCCCCGGGTCGCCGGTCCCGCCCCCGCCCGCGACGAGCCCCAGCCGACGATGGTGGGCCTCGCGCCCCGGCTGACCGAGGCGTTCTCCGCGCCGCACGTGCGCATAGACGCGGCCTGCCTGACCGCTCAGTCCCTCATCCCCGCCCTCGGTGAGCCGCTGCGCCTGATCCACGAGGGCCGCATCCGCCCCGACCGCATCGACGTGCGCATCCTGCTGCCCTCCCGCGACATCAACCTCGCCTTCCCGGTCTCCGTCGACGGCCACGGCGACGACGACGCCGTGCACCAGCGCTGGCTGGCGATGCGCAACGCCCAGGGCCAGGTGCTCCAGTACAACCTCCAGGCCCTGCGCTCCACCCACGACATCGACGTGCACGTCACCTTCCGGGCCCTGCCCTTCACCCCGCCCGCGAAGCTGTACCTGCTCAACGGCGCGGAGGCGCTGTACGCGTACTACATGATCGCCCGCCGCGAGGAGCCGACGGACAGCGGAACGCTGGAGATGTACGACACCCTCGGGTCCGAGTCCCTGCTGTTCTCCTTCGAGAAGCGGGCCGGGCGGCGGGACGCCGCGTTCGTGGAGCAGTCCCAGAAGTGGTTCGACGCCCTCTGGGAAACCATCACCACGGACCTGACACTCTCCTAGTGACTTCTGAGACGACGACGCAGACCGAAGAGACCACGAACGAGTCCGAGAAGCTACGGGAACTGATCAGAAGTGCCCGGGTGGTCCTCTGGGACTTCGACGGCCCGATCTGCCGCCTCTTCGCCCGCCACAAGGCCGAACTGGTGGCGGCCGAACTGGTGGAGTGGCTGGCCGGACGGGGGTTGCACGGCCTGCTCAGCGACCGCGAGCGCGCCTCGCTCGACCCGCACGTGGTGCTGCGCGCCGTGGACCGCCGGCACCCCGGCAGCGACCTGGTCACCGAACTGGAGGAACGCCTCACCCAGGAGGAGCTGCGGGCCGCGATCTCCGCGCTGCCCACCGCCTACGCCGACCCGTTGATCCGCACCTGGACCGCCGTCGGTTCCCGGCTGGCCATCACCACCAACAACTCGCCCCGGGTGGTCCGCTCCTACCTCGACGGCCGCGGCCTCACCGCCTGCTTCGCCCCCCACATCTACGGCCGCACCGCCGACCTGCACCTGCTCAAGCCCGACCCGCACTGCCTCAACCGCGCCCTGAACGCGATGGGCGCGGCCCCCGGGGCCGCCCTGATGATCGGCGACTCCCTCTCCGACCTCGACGCCGCGGACCGCGCCGGCGTCCCGTTCCTCGGCTACGCGCGTAACGAAGAGAAGGGGAAGCTTTTGCGGGAGGCCGGAGCAGAGCACGTGGTCGCGTCGCTGGAGCCGGTGCTGCGGGGGTTGCGGGGGCGGTGACCGTTTGCCGGCGGAGGGCTGGAGGTACGTACCGCGAGTGACGGTGACGCGTAAGGACGAGCCCCGCGGCGGGGACTCCCGCCGGGTCGCGGCGGAGCTGCGGGTGCGGATAGCCGACGGCGGCTATCCGCCCGACACCCCCCTGCCGTCGCAGCACGAGCTGGCGACGGAGTTCGGGGTCTCCCGGGACACCATCCAGCGGGTGCTGCGCGAACTGCGCGGCGAGGGCTGGATCGAGACCCGGCAGGGCCAGGGCTCACGGGTCCTGCGCAACCAGCGCATCCTGTCCTCCACCCCGCGGGCCAGCAGGTCGCGTCATCCGATGACCCTCGGGCCGCTGATCGGCGAGGCGTTCGAGCAGCCCGAAGTCGCCCTGGACATCTACACCCTGACCGGGGAGAGCCTGGACACGCACATCCGCGCGCAGGCCGAGCGGATCCGGCTCGGGCTGATCTCGCCCGACCGCATCGCGCTGCGGATCATGCTCCCGACGGCCGTCGACGCGCTGCAGTACCCGAAGAAGGCCGACGCGAAGAACCCCGACCCGGACGTCGACGCCCGGCTGCGGGCGCGGCTGCGGGCCATCGCCGAGCACCACATCGCCTCGCTCCACAAGGTCCTCGGGGAACTGCGCGCCGAGGGGCTGGTGGACGAGGTGGAGTACGAGTTCCGGCACACCCCGCTCACCCCGACGTTCAAGCTGTACGTCATCAACCGCGCCGAGGTACTGCATGGTCCGTACATCCCGCTCATCCGGCCGGTGGTGCTGGGGGACGGCGGGGGGATCCAGGAGGTCAAGGCGGTGGACGTCCTCGGTCTCGGCGCCACCCTCACGCACCACGTCCGAGACGGCCGCCCCGACTCGCCGGGGTCGACGTTCGTGGAGAGCATGACGGCATGGTTCGAGGCAGTCTGGACGTTGTTGACCGACCAGGCGTGAAGGCTACGCAGCCGCTCGCCGGCCAGGTGAAGCCCACACCGGGTCCACGATGACGGGATGCTCGGGCTTGATGTCGCCCAATTTGTCCCACAAATTTCGATGACATTCCATGTGATGCTCGGCGATGTCCCTGGTCGAGCGTGACTTCGAACGCAGATCCCAGCCGATGTAGCGGGCCCGGCCGTAGAGCGGCCCGAAGCCCTCGGTGTCCAGGATCTCGTAGCTGCCCCCGTGTCCGGTGACCGTTCTCGGCTCGATGCCGTAGGGCGTGGAGAAGACGCACTCCTGGTTGAGGATGTACAGCTTCCGCTCGGGTAGCTGCGGCGATTCCCGTATCTCGCAGGTTATGACGATTCGTGGGTTCCTCTGGTGCACGCGATTCAGCAGTTCCTTCAAAGTGCGCCAATTGTGCTCCGTGAAGTCGACTCGCATCCGCTCCCGATTCTCCGGGGAGTCCCTGAAGTGGAACGTCCCGCCCCGGGAACCTCCCTGAGGGTCTGCAGGGACGAGGCCTCCGGGCAGACCCATCGGCAGGTTCAGATGGGCGATGATGACGCACAGCTTCAGTTCGACCGTCCGAACTTCGTGGTCGGCCATTCTCTCCAGCGGTTCCCGGAGGGCGTCCAGCAGCGTCTGCATGGTGAAGCCGGAGAAGTCGACGCGTACGAACCGCGCGTTGAACGCCTTCCGGAACTCGGCGTGCAGCTCGCTGCGGTCGGCGAACACGTGGACACCCGAGATCTCTCTGGGCTCGGACTCGCTGATGGCGTCGAACAGTATGAGCGCCATCAGCGCGGCGAAGGAACCGCCGAGAAGCTGCTGTCCCTTGAGCATGTCTCCCAAGGGGTCGATGAGCTCGGCGGCGACTCCGAGCAGGGCGACCAGTGCGAGCAGTCCCCTGACGATGCGTGGCTTCCACTCGCCCAGCGTGTCCCGGATACGGTCGAGTCTGTTCGAGCCGTCGTCGCCCGGATCGCGAGATGTCACACATACCCCCGGGTGTGCTGAACCTCGTGGAAAGTCAGTTGCTCCGAATCAGGGAATCCGCGGCCTTGATGAGAGGCTCATGGGATTTTACGACCCAGTTGGCCTGTTTGACCCGCAGCAATTCGGCGCGCTCCTCCGACTGGGTGTAGCCGAGAAAGCGGATCCCTGCTTGGTGCGCGGCCTGGAGGTCGGTGAGCTGATCACCGATGAGGAAGGCCTGCTCGGGCTCCTTGACCCCCACGCGCGCGAGGGCCCGCTCCACCGAGGCGGGATGCGGCTTCATCAGCTCCAGTCGTTGCGGGTCCCGGCCCACCACGAAGTCGAAACGCAGGTCCCACTTGTCGAGGAACTCGCGGACCGGTCCGTCGGCGTTGTTGCTGACGATCACGAGACGCCGGCCGCGCTGGGACAGTGCTTCGACGAGGCGCTCGACATGCGGTGCGGGCACGGCCGTCCGGACCGCGGCGTGCTCGGCCTCGGTGACGATGGCCTCGGCCTCTTTGAGCACGCGCGGGTCCCAGGGCGTGGCGGTGGGGCGGCCGTACATGTCGCTGAGGCGCCTGAGGATGCCGTGTGAGTCGTCGCAGGCCTCGACGTCGGGGTCCAGGTGCCCCCAGATGCCGAGCACCTTCTTCTTGATTTCCGCTGCCACGGGCGCGGTCGACGTGTCGCCGAACAGGTCGGTGACCGGTCCGTCGAAGTCGAACAGCACGGCATGTGCGTCATGAAACAGCACTTCCGGAGCCGTTCGTTCGGTGCAGCCCATGGGTCTCCTCCCGCCGGTCGCCCGGCCAGTCTGGACCACGGTGGGCGGTGCTGCCAGCACCGCAGGTCATGGCGGAACGCCGACGCCGGTGAAGGCATGGCGGCACAAGCAGCGCAAGCGGTACACGTGTGCGCTCGATCGCCGATCAGTGGGACGCGGCTCGACGAGTCGAACGCATCTGACACGATGCATGCCGCAACAGGAGTACCGTGCTGCCACTTCTGCACCCGTCGGAAGGGTACACGGCGAGAGAAACGGCCAATGTCCCCCGAATCAGCATCGATTGCTCGGCTGCACGCTGCCGAGATGAGCGGTGACGCGAGCGTCGTCGAAGGCCCGCTCCACGGGTATCACCATGAGACCTACGTGTTTCCGCTGCTCGGCGAAGCGGGTCCGCTTCGGTCGGGACGATGGAAGTGCCGAGAGCCGCGGGCTGATCTGCTGTGGTTCGACCGGCGCTGTTTCTTCTCGGAAGAGCAGTTGCTCAAGGCTCTGGGCGGCCGGATCCGTTCCATTCCCGACATCGTCGAGGTCGGTGGTATGGAGTTGCAGCGCTTCATCGAAGGACAGACGCTCGGTTCACTCCACCGGTCCGGCACGGTGGTTCCGGACGTGTTCGGCCATCAGATCACCGACCTGTTCAGGCAACTGGTCGCCATCGATCCCATGACTCTCGCGGTCAAGCGAAGATGCGAGGCGCAGGACCGACCTGACGACGGCGACACACAGGGTTTCCTGGAGCGGCTCGTCCATTTCACCGAGCACCGGGTCTATGAGCACAACGCGGACAGGTTCCAGGAGCTCTTCCTGGAGCTCGGACTGAACACGGACTCCTTCAGGCATCTGCGCAAGCGTGTGTCCGGCCTGAAGAAACGTCCGTTCTGTCTGCTCCACGCCGACCTGCACCGCGAGAACTTCATCGTCGACGCGGAACAGCGCCTGTGGACCATCGACTGGGAACTGGCGATGGTCGGCGACCCCCTCTACGACCTGGCCACTCACCTCCACCTGATGCGCTATCCCGCCCGGCAGGCGCGGGCGGTGGTCAAGCAGTGGTGCACCACCGTGGAAGCGGTGCGTCCGCACAGCTCGAACGGCTGGCAGGACGATCTCCGCCGGCTGGTCGACTACAAGAGGGCCCAGTCCGTCTTCACGGATGTCATTCGGACCGCTCTCGTGCTGGGAGCGACCGAGCACGTCGGCTGGCGGCACTTCGTTCCCGCGGCCCTCGGGCTGCGCACCATCCTGGCCGACGCGGCCGGGGCGCTCGGGGTCGAGCTGGTTCCCGGTCCGCGACGCATCGTGGTGGCGCTGATGCGCTGGTGCGGGCGGCACGGGAGCGTACTGGCCGGGGAGCACTGAACGCCGCCGACGCTACCGTCACCCCTATGACGACTCCCCCCGAGTTCCACGACGTCCCCACGACCACCCTTGCCGACCTGCTGGGCCGTGACCAGGTGATGGACCGCGCGATACGGCCGCTGTGGGGGCCGGTGCCGCGGGTCGCGGGGCCCGCGTTCACCGTGAGCTGTCCGCCCGGTGACAACCTCATGCTGCACGCGGCGATCCACCGTGCCGAGCCCGGCTCGGTGATCGTCGTGGAGTCCGGGGACCTCGACTGGGCCCTGGCCGGCGGGAACGTGTGCGCCGTGGCGCAGCGGCGCGGCGTCGCTGCCTTCGTCGCCGACGGCCTGATCCGCGACCTCGCCGAGGTTCGCGCCATGCGCTTCCCGGTCTTCGCCCGCGGTGTGGTCCCGATTCCGGGCGCCAAGAAGGTCGTACGCCCGCTGAACGGACCCGTGCGGTGCGCGGGCGTGCGGGTGGAGGCCGGGGACGTGGTGGTGGCCGACGAGGAGGGGGTGGTGGTGGTGCCCGCGGGCCGCCGGGCGCAGGTGCTCGCCGACGCGCGCGCCAAGCTCGCCAAGGAGGCGGACGAGACGCTCGACGAGTGGCAGGCGGCGCACCGGGGTCGGATCGACGCGATCCTGGCCGACCACGCCTTCGAGGGCTGATCCTTGCTCTGATGCTGCTCTTCCTCGACGTCGACGGTCCGCTGCTGCCCTTCGGGGCGGCGGACCGCGCGTATCCCGTGTACGACCGCGGCCACGCCGGGGCCCCGGACCCCGGCCCGGCGGAGCACCCCCTGCTGCACCGCGTCGACCCCGCGCTCGGGCGGCGACTGATGGCCCTGGGCTGCGAGTTGGTGTGGGCCACCACCTGGATGGACGACGCGAACGCCAGCCTGGCGCCCTGGCTGGGGCTGCCACCGCTGCCCGTCGTCGAATGGCCGGACGAGGACGAGCCGCCGGACCTGCTGCACTGGAAGACGCGCCCCCTGGTCGCCTGGGCGGCCGGCCGGCCCTTCGTCTGGATCGACGACGAACTCACGGAGGCCGACCGCGCCTGGGTGGCCGTGCACCACCCGCGCCCCGCGCTCCTGCACCGCGTGGACCACCGCTACGGCCTGACCGACGCCGACTTCACGACCGTACGGGAGTGGCTCGACCGGGCCCGCTGCTAGCGTGAGCCCGTGCCGGAATCAGACAGGGTGCGCCGTCGCTGAGAGCGGCGGCGCGAACACCAGCCTCCCGCCGTCGCTCCTGACCCCAGGCCAGGAGCGCCTTCGTGGCGCTCGGACTCCCTTCCGTTCCGGAGCGCACCCTTGTTCACCTTGTCCGTCCGCCGCCGTCGGCGTGTCCTCGCCGCCGCCCTCCTCTCCGACGCGGTGTTCCCGCTCGCCATCACCGGCGCCACGGCCGCCGTACCCGAGGCGACCGACGGGCTGCCGGGCCCGGCGGCCCTCGGCCCGTGGACCGTCCTCGCCTACAACGGCCTGTTCGCCGCGGCCCTGCTGCTGGCGGGAGCCACCGCGGACCGCACCGCCCGCACCCGCTTCTTCGCCGCCGGCAACCTCGTGGTCGCGGTCACCGGCCTCCTGTCCGCCCTCGCGCCCGGACTGCCTGCCCTGGTGGCGCTGCGGGCCGTCGCCGGCGTCGGGGCGGCGATGTGCGCCGCCGGCGGGTCGTCGATGGTCCTGGCCGTGTACCCGCCCGGCGAACGGCGCCGGGTCTACGGCTACGTCGGCGCCGTCCTCGGCGGCAGCCTGGCGCTCGGGCCGGTCGTCGCCCAGGGCCTCATGGCCGTCGGCGGATGGCCCCTCGTCTTCGTCGTGCCCGGCGCCGTCGCCGCGCTCGCGGCGCTGGCCACGCTCGGCCTTCCGGGCCTTCGCGGCGAGGAGCCGGCCGAGCGCTTCGACCGGGCCGGCGCCGTCCTGTTCGGGCTGGCCGTCGCCGCCGCGGTGACCGCGCTCGGCCTCGGCTTCGGCGGTGCCGTCCCGTGGTGGGGCCCCGTCGGCCTCCTCCTCGTCGCGGCTGCCTGCGCCACCGCCCTCGTCCGCGTCGAGCGGCGCGTCCCCGCTCCCGCGATCCCCCTGGACCTGCTGCGCATCCCCGCCTACCGGGCGTACGCGGTGGCGACGGGCGCGTTCATGGGCATGCTGGTGGTGGGCCTGACCGTGTTCCCCCCGCTGGGTTCAGAGCAGGGGCTCGGCCCGTCCGGGGCCGCGGTCGTACTCAGCCTGCTGACCGTGCCGTCGACGGTCCTTCCGCTGTTCGCCGCGCGGCTGGCGCGCCGATGGGCCCGGCCGCTGGTGACCGGGGCGCTCGCGGCGTGCGCGGTCACCGCGGCCGTCCTCCAGGTGACCGACCGGCCGGTCGCCCTGTTCGTCGCCTCCGGAGCGGTCGGGCTGTGCCTGGGGCTGACCGAGGGCGTCCCGGACGGGCAGGCACTGGCCCATGTGCCCGCCGCGCGCGGAGGCGCGGGCGCCGCGCTCTTCGGCACGGCGCGGATGAGCCTGGAGACCCTGACCCTGTCGGCGGCCGCCGGCGTGACGACGACGCTCGGCCCCGCCGCCGGTCTGGCGGTCGCCGGAACGGTCTGCCTCACCGCCGCCCTCCTGCTCCACCACTCCACCCGTCCCGGAACCCCCGGCCCCGCGTCGCGTGTCCCGTCCCGACCGGCGGGTGAAACGGCGGAGAGGTGAGAACCTGCGGCACGCGGGTACTGGTCCGGCCGGTCCTTCGAGGCGCGCGCCTTACGGTGAGCACGCCTTGGGGCGGTGGCCCGGTTGGCGGCGAGCGCCTTACGGCGGCGAGCGCCTTACGGCGGCGAGCACCCCTGCGGCGGCAAGCGCCGTGACGGCCGGCCCCGCGGCGAGCGGGCTGTGCGGAGCTCGGCGGCAGCGGGCCTGTGGCGGCCGGGTGAATCTCCGGCGTGGTGTGGCGCACTGTTGCAAGCAGATGCTTGCAATTGTTAGCGCACGTGCTGCATGGTGGAGGCATGGCATCGCTCAACGTCGGCAATCTCGGTGAGTACCTGCGCGAGCAGCGGCGCAACGCCCAGCTCTCGTTGCGGCAGCTCGCCGACGCCGCCGGGGTGTCCAATCCGTACCTGAGCCAGATCGAGCGCGGGCTGCGCAAACCCAGCGCGGAGGTGCTCCAGCAGGTCGCCAAGGCACTGCGCATCTCCGCCGAGACGCTGTACGTCCGCGCCGGGATTCTTGACGCCGAACGGGATCGGGACGAGGTGGAGACGCGCGCCGTCATCCTCGCCGACCCCACGCTGAGCGAGCGGCAGAAGCAGGTGCTGCTCCAGATCTACGAGTCGTTCCGCAAGGAGAACGGATTCGGGATCGGCGAACCGGCGTGGGACCCCGGTGAGGGGACCGCGGAGGAACCGGCGGGCGGCACCGATGCCCCGAGCGACACCGACGTACGCGGCACCCGCACGGCCGGCGGCAGTGATGCCGGTCCGCGGCGGACGACCGGATAGGCGGGCCCTCGACAAGTCAGCCCCGGTCGTGGCACCGCGGACCACACCAACCTCAGCCGAACGCGAATCCGGGAGGACCATCACCATGGCCATCACCGACGACCTGCGCAAGACCTTCAGCGACCCGACTCCGCTCTACTTCGCCGCCGGTACGGCCGACCTCGCCCTCCAGCAGGCCAAGAAGGTGCCCGCGCTGGTCGAGCAGCTGCGCGCCGAGGCCCCGGCCCGCATCGAGGCCGTGCGCAACACCGACCCGAAGGCCGTGCAGGAGAAGGCCGCCGACCGGGCCAAGGAGGCGCAGGCCACCCTGCAGTCCAGGGTCAACGAGTTCATCGGGAACCTCGACGTCGACCTGAAGAAGCTCGGTGAGAACGCCCAGGACCTCGCGCTGCGCGGGGTGGGCGTCGCCGCCGAGTACGCCGTCAAGGCGCGCGAGACCTACGAGCGCGTCGCCGAGCACGGCGAGCAGGCCGTGAAGACCTGGCGCGGCGAGGCCGCCGAGGAGATCGAGGACCTGGCGATCGCCGTCGAGGGCAAGCCCGAGCCGGTCGCGGAGCAGCCGAAGCCGACCGAGGCCACGGACGAGCCCGCCGCGGCGCGCAAGCCCGCGGCGAAGAAGGCTCCGGCCCCCCGCAGGGCCGCCACTCCCACCACGAAGAAGACCACTCCGCCGGCCAAGTGACCGGGGAACCACGAACGGGCCGGGCACCTTTGAGGTGACCGGCCCGTTCTCCGGGTAGCGTGGCGAAGTAAGGATCGGGAGACGGCGGGCGGTGGGCACCATGCTGATGTTGGGCTTCGCGGGGTTCATGGGGATCTTGAAGATCGTCCTGATGGCCCTCGCCGCGTTCGGGCTGGTCGACGCCGCGTTCCGGCGCGAGGACGCCTTCCGCGCGGCCGACAAGCAGAACAAGGTCTTCTGGCTGATCGTCCTCGGCATCGCGCTCGTGGTCAGCTACCTGTTCTCGATCCTCGGCATCCTGCCGATCGCCGGCCTGATCGCGAGCATCGTCTACCTGGTGGACGTGCGCCCCGCGCTCAAGCAGATCTCCGGCGGCGGCAACGGCTGGGGCCGCCGCCGCGGCGGAAGCAGCAGCGACGGCCCGTACGGCCCCTACAACGGCGGCCGCTGAGCCGGTCGCCGCAACGGCGGCCGCCGGCCGGTCCCTCAAGGGGCGGCCACCGAGGCGGCCGCGCCCGCTCAGCCGGTGCGGTCCAGCAGGACCACCGCCACGTCGTCCGTCAGCTCGCCGCCGTTGAGGTCGCGGACCTCGCTCACGGCGGCGCGCAGCAGATCCTCGCCGCGCAGGCCCTCGGCGAGCTGACGGCGGATCATGTCCACCATCCCGTCCTGGCCGAGCCGCTCGCCGTCCGTGCCGACCCGGCCCTCGATCAGGCCGTCGGTGTAGAGCATCAGGCTCCACTCGCGTCCCAGCTCCACCTGCATCCGGGGCCAGCGGGCGCCGGGGAGCAGGCCGAGGGCGGGGCCGTTGTTGTCGTACGGCAGCAGCTTCGGCGCGCGGCCGGGGCGGGCGATCAGCGGCGACGGGTGGCCGGCCAGGCAGAGCCCGGCCCGGCGGCCGTCGGGCGCGATGTCCACCGTGCACAGCGTCGCGAAGATCTCGTCGTCCGCGCGCTCGTGCTCCAGCACCTGCTGCAGCGTGCCCAGCAGCTCGTCCCCGCACAGCCCGGCCAGGGTCAGCGCCCGCCAGGCGATGCGCAGCTCCACGCCGAGCGCGGCCTCGTCCGGGCCGTGGCCGCAGACGTCGCCGATCATGGCGTGCACGGTGCCGTCCGGGGTGCGGACGGCGTCGTAGAAGTCGCCGCCGAGCAGCGCGCGGGAGCGGCCGGGGCGGTAGCGGGCCGCGAAGCGCAGCGAGGCGCCGTCCAGCAGCGGCGTGGGCAGCAGCCCGCGCTCCAGGCGGCGGTTCTCCTGCGCGCGCAGCTTGCCCTCGGCGAGGCGCCGCTCGGCGGTGTCGGAGCGCTTGCGCTCGACGGCGTAGCGGATGGCGCGGCTGAGCAGCCGGCCGTCCAGCTCGTCGCGGAACAGGTAGTCCTGGGCGCCGACGCGCACGGCCTCGGCGCCGCGCTCGGCGTCGCCGGAGGCGGTCAGCGCGAGCACGGCGTGCCGGGGCGCGAGCCGCAGCACGTGCCGGAGCACCGCGAGCTCGTCGGCGTCCTCGCCGGCGGGCCGGCCGGGCGCGGGCAGCGCGAGGTCCAGCAGGATGCAGTGGACGTCGTCGGTGAGCAGCCGCTCGGCCTCGGTGAGGTTGCGGGCGGTACGGACCCGGATGGGCTTGCCGGAGGCGTCCACGAGTTCGGGCACGATCGGCGACCCGGCCGGATCGTCCTCGATCAGCAGCAGGGTGAGCGGGGCGGAGTTCGCGCCGCCGGCCGTGGCGCTGCGGTGAGCCTCTTCCTTGAGGGGGCCACCTTGGGCTGCGGCGTGCGCCTGACCACTCTCCACGGCCGGGATCGCTCTCTGCCGCGGTACGGGTACGGGCATCGTCCTGGTTCCTTCCCTCCCCCCGAGGGCATGGCGGGTGCGAGGGACCTCGCCCCACCGACGGGTGACCCTAGCGGTACTGCCCGCCCCGATGGAATGGTGTGAGCCCCGTCGCTCCAGTGCAGGCCACAGTCATATGCCGCGTTCCGTACCGCAGTTGGACAGGCCGCCCCGGCGGGGGGAATGACGAAGCTCACGTACCCCCCGGGTTTCACGGGGGATTGGGGGTGCGGTGGGTCACACGGCGGCCTTGCGGGCCCGCGTGGGAGCCGTCACATGACGTGGCTCACGCGTCCGGCCGTACGACCCCGAGGATCGGCATGGAGCCCGCGCCCGCGACCGTCACGGTCCGCCCCGGACGCGGCGCGTGGATGATCGCGCCGTCCCCGACGTACATCGCGACATGGCTGGCGTCGTCGAAGTAGATGATGAGGTCGCCGGGGCGCATGTCCTCGACGTCGACGTGCTTCAGCTGCCGCCACTGCTCCTGCGAGGTGCGCGGGATGGGGTGCCCGGCGTCCGCCCAGGCCTGGGAGGTCAGGCCCGAGCAGTCGAAGGAGTCGGGGCCCTCGGCGCCCCACACGTACGGCTTGCCGAGCTGGGCCGTGGCGAACGCGACCGCCTTCCTGCCCTGCTGAGTGGCCTTGCCGTCGATCTCCTTGAGGATGCCGGTGTCCAGCCACTGGGTCTGCGCCTTGTACGCGGCCTGCCGCTCCAGCTCGGCGAGCCGCGCCTTCTGCCTCTTCTCCAGCCGGGACTCGAGCTGTTCGGCCTCCGCGATCTGCCGCTTGATCTTCTTCTTCGCGGCGGCTTTGGCCTTGCGGTTGGCGTCGAGCTTGCGCCACTGGGCGGAGGCGTCGTCGGCGTACTCGCGCAACTCCTGCTGGGTGCGGGTCATTTCGCCGATCAGCTTGGTGGTCGCCCGCTGGCCGTTGAGCACCGTGCCGGCGCCGTCGATGAACTGCTGCGGGTCGTCGCTGAGCAGGAACTGGGCCGTGGGCGGTAGCCCGCCGCCGCGGTACTGGGCGCGGGCCGACGCGCCCGCCTGGTCCTTCAGGCGCTCCAGCTTCTGCTGCCCCGCGACGATCTTCTTCGCCAGCGCGACGATCCGGGCGGACTGCTCCTTCGCCCGCTCCTCGGCCGCGTTGTAGGAGTCGGTGGCCACCGCCGCGTCGTGGTAGAGCCGGTCGAGTCTCTCGCGGACCTTCTCAAGGTCCTTGTCCGGCGGGGGAGTCGGCACCGCGCCGGGGGTCGCGCCCGCGCGCGGGGCGGCGCCGCTGTCGGGGACGGTACTGGTGCTCGGGGTGGGTTTGGGGGCGGCGAAGGCGGTGCCGGGTGCCGCCAGCACGGTCACCGCGCAGACCACGGTGACGGCTGCCGTGAGCAGGCCGCTTTTGCCCGTACCCATACTCTCCCCCAACCTGATTTACCGTCAGTAACTTACGGTGGCCTGAGGGATCGTGCCACGGACTCGCGCAAAACGACAGAGGTCGTCGGAAGTCGGATCATCACCCACCCGCACCCGGCCCACCGACGCCCTCCCCGTCCGTCCGCACTTCTCCCCGGGGCGTCCGCCCGCTACGACGATCTCCCCGCCGATGTGACGAACGACGCACGGAGATCGTTCCCCGGGCCGTCGGCCCCGTGACGGGTCAGCGGGTGCGCGGCGCCAAAGCCGCCCAGGAGACCGTCACTTCCCCCTGGCGCCAGCGGGCCGGGGAGTCCGTCACCGGCCAGTCGGCGCGCAGGGCACGGACCGTGCGGATCCAGCGCTGACGGGCGCCGTAGGAGGCGTAGGGCGCGGCGGCCGCCCAGGCGCGGTCGAAGTCGCGCAGGAAGGCGTGCACCGGCTCGCCCGGCACGTTGCGGTGGATCAGCGCCTTCGGCAGCCGCTCGGCGAGGTCGGAAGGGCGGTCCAGCGAGCCCAGCCGGGTCGCGAAGGTCACCGTCCGGGGCCCCTCGGGCCCGAGCGCCACCCACACGTGCCGGCGCCCGATCTCGTCGCAGGTGCCCTCGACCAGCAGGCCGCCGCGCGAGCCGCCGCCCGCCGGGGCGAGCCGGGCGCACAGCCGCTCCCACACCGCGGCGACCTGCTCCTCGTCGTACTGCCGGAGCACGTTGGCGGCCCGGACGAGGGCCGGCCGTCCAGGGACGGGGACCTCGAAGCCGCCGTGCCGGAAAGTCAGCCCCTCGCGCTCGTACGGCCTGGCCGCGGCCACCCGCTCCGGCTCGATCTCCACGCCGACCACCCGCGTGCGCGGGGCGGCGGTCCGCAGCCGGCCCAGCAGCTCGACGGCGGTCCACGGCGCCGCTCCGTAGCCGAGGTCCACCGCCACCGGGTCCTCGGCGCGACGCAGCTCGGCGCCGTGCGTGGCCGCGATCCAGCGGTCCATGCGGCGCAGCCGGTTGGGGTTGGTCGTGCCGCGCGTCACCGTTCCCACGACGGGCCCGCCCGAGCGAAGCCGGGAAGGGGGGAGGGTCGTCGCGCGGGTTGCCATACCTACGAGGGTAGGCGGGTACCCGGCAGGCCCACGCGACACGTTGTCGAACGGTTGAGCGAGCAAGGGTAATGATTCGTTAAAGCGCCTTGATCGGGAATGGGAGCCGAACGCGCCACTGTTGCACCCCGGTGGAGGGCGAGACCGGTCCTCCGTCCGGCATGCCCGCAGCAAGGAGGAACGCCACGTGAGCCAGTACGCCGCCAGGATCGGGCGTCGCTCCCCGTCGGTCCCCTCGCGCCTCAGGCTGCACCGCAGGCCCCGGCGCGTGGCCATGCTCTCCGTGCACACCTCGCCGCTGCACCAGCCCGGCACCGGCGACGCCGGCGGGATGAACGTCTACATCGTGGAGCTGGCCCAGCGGCTCGCGGCGATCAACATCGAGGTCGAGATCTTCACCCGGGCCACGGCCGGCGGCCTCCCGCCCACCGTCCAGCTCGCCCCCGGCGTCCTCGTCCGGCACGTCGACGCCGGCCCCTACGAGGGCCTGGCCAAGGAGGACCTGCCCGCCCAGCTCTGCGCCTTCACCCACGGCGTGATGCAGGCGTGGGCTCGCCACCGCCCCGGCTACTACGACCTCGTCCACTCCCACTACTGGCTCTCCGGCCACGTCGGCTGGCTCGCCGCCCAGCGTTGGGGCGTCCCCCTGGTGCACGCCATGCACACCATGGCCAAGGTGAAGAACGCCAGCCTGGCCGCCGGCGACACCCCCGAGCCCGCCGCCCGCGTCATCGGTGAGACCCAGATCGTCGCCGCCGCCGACCGCCTCATCGCCAACACCGCGGAAGAGGCCGGCGAACTCGCCCGGTACTACGCGGCCGAGCCCGCCAAGGTCGCCGTGGTCCACCCCGGGGTGAACCTCGACCGTTTCCGCCCCGGCGACGGTCGCGCGGCCGCCCGCGCCCGCCTCGACCTGCCGCAGGACGCGCTGGTCCCGCTCTTCGCGGGCCGCATACAGCCCCTGAAGGCCCCCGACATCCTGCTCCGGGCGGTCGCGGTGCTGCTGGACGAGCGCCCGGAGCTGCGCTCCCGGATGGTCGTGCCCGTCGTCGGCGGTCCCAGCGGCAGCGGCCTCGCCAAGCCCGAGGGGCTGCAGAAACTCGCCGCGCGACTCGGCGTCGCCGACGTCGTACGGTTCTGCCCGCCGGTCGGCCAGGAGCGGCTCGCGGACTGGTTCCGCGCAGCTTCCGTCCTCGTCATGCCGTCCTACAGCGAGTCCTTCGGCCTGGTCGCCATCGAGGCCCAGGCGGCCGGCACCCCGGTGCTCGCGGCCGCGGTCGGCGGCCTCCCGGTGGCCGTGCGCGACGGAGTCACCGGCTTCCTCGTCGACGGCCACGATCCCGCCGCGTACGCGCGCGTGCTGCGCCGGTTCGCCGACGAGCCCTCCCTGCACACGGACATGGGCGCGGCCGCCGCCCGGCACGCGCAGGGCTTCGGCTGGGACACCGCGGCGGCCACGACCGCGGACGTGTACACGGCCGCGACCCAGTCCCACCGCCGTCGCGTACGCTCCCAGCATGGGTGATGTTGAGAGGGCCGCACAGGTCGTCGCGGGCGTGCTGAAGGACGCCGAACTGGAGTGGGAGAGCCCGGAGACCGGGAACTACGTCGTCAGACTCCCCGGCACGCGCAAGCTCTCCACCACCGTCTCGCTCCTCGTGGGCCGCCACACCCTCTCCCTCAACGCCTTCGTCATCCGCCACCCGGACGAGAACGAGGCGGGCGTCCACCGCTGGCTGCTGGAGCGCAACCTCAAGCTGTTCGGCGTGAGTTACGCCGTCGACCGGCTCGGCGACATCTACGTCACGGCCCGCCTGCCGCTCGCCGCCGTCACCCCCGAGGAGACCGACCGCCTGCTCGGCCAGGTGCTGGAGGCGGCGGACGGCGCCTTCAACACCCTGCTGGAGCTGGGCTTCGCCACGGCGATCCGCAAGGAGTACGCCTGGCGGGTGTCCCGGGGGGAGTCGACGAAGAACCTGGACGCGTTCAAGAGCCTGATCGAGCGCCCGACCGACTAGCACGCCTCCGGGCTGCGCCCGGCTACCGCCCTGTCTTCCCGCCGCACGCCCCCTTCCCCGCCCCGGGGCTCCGTGGCATGCTCACCGCCGACGCATTCCTGAACGTAGTTCATATCCATGAATATGAAGGGGCGGCCGGACATGAACCACGAGCACATCGGCAGACGCGCACTCCTCGCCGGCGCCACCGCCGTGGCCCTGGGCGCGGCGACAGGCACGGCTACGGGCACGGCGGCAGCGGCACCCGCGACCCCGGCCGCTCCCGAGGCGGCCGGAACACCCGGAGCGAGCGGCGAAGTCCCGTCCCTGTGGCGCGAGTTCACCTACGCCCCGTTCACCCACCCCCAGGTGCCGTTCGTCGGCAAGGCGGGGTGCCGCGCCGGAACCCGCCGCTTCTCCCGCCCCCGCGCCGTCGCCGACGTCACCGACTTCGGCGCCGTGCCGGACGGCACCACGGACTGCGCCCCCGCGATCAACCGTGCCATCGCCGCCGCCGGACGGGCCGGCGGTGGCACGGTCACCATCCCGCCCGGCACCTTCCGCATCGACGACGTGATCCGCGTCGGTGACTCCGGCGTCGTCCTGCGCGGCGCCGGCAGCGGCCGCACCACCCTGTACGCCACCAGGAGCCTCACCGAACTGATCGGCGCCTACGGCTCGCGCTACGGCGGCGACAAGTCGTCCTGGTCCTGGGCCGGAGGACTGATCTGGCTGGCCCCCAGGGCCCGCCTGGACTCCCTGGTGGCGGCGATCCGGTCCCGCGCCTGGCCCTTCGAGGGCTGGACCGGCAACGCGCGGGACGAGTGGACGACGCTCACGACGGTCGAGCCCGCCCGTCAGGGCTCCTGGACGGTGACCGTCGCCGACGCGCACCGCCTTCGGCCCGGCCGGCTGGTCCTGCTGCGCCTCGCCGACGACGACGCCCACACCCTGCTGCAGCACATGTCGGGCGGCGGCCCCGGCCCCGCGGCCTATACCTGGGCCGACAAGACCAAGCTGACCTCGTACGTCCCCTACGAGTGGCCCGTACGGATCACCCGGGTGCGCGGCCGCCGCGTCACCCTCGAACGCCCGCTGCCGCTCGACCTGCGCCCCGAATGGGACCCCCGGCTGACCACGCACGTCCCGGAGCTGACCGGCTCGGGGGTGGAAGGGCTGACCCTGGAGGCGGTGGAGACCCCGCAGTCCCCGCACCTCCTGGACAAGGGCTACAACGGCGTCGTCCTGCAGTGCGCCTACGACTGCTGGGTGGACGACGTCACGGTCCGGCACGTCGACAACGGCTTCGGCCTGGTCGCCGCCTCCGCCTGCACCCTGCGCCGCACCCGGGTCGCCGGCCGCGGCTCCCACCACCCCTACTTCTGCCGCGAGGGCTCCCACGACAACCTGGTCGAGGACTTCACCGTCGAGCGGCGCACCGTCCCCGCGCCCGCCGGCACCCAGCTGCACGGCATCAACGTCGAGGGCCTGTCCTCCCACAACGTCTGGTCGCGCGGCGACATGCGGATGGGCACCTTCGACAGCCACCGTGGGCTGCCCTTCGCCAACGTCCGCACCGACATCACGGTCGAGAACGACGGCCGCCACGGCGGCGACGCCAGCGCCGGCCCGCTCTTCGGGGCCCGCTTCACCCACTGGAACATCCGGGTCACCAACGGCCGCGCCGGGCTCGTGAAGATCGACGGCCTGGCGCCCTGGTCGGCGACGGTCGGCCTGAACGAGGTCCGGGAGTTCGACCAGACCGACGTCCCCGACTTCACCGGCGACCTGCGCTCCCGCCTGGAGCTGTACGGCACCACGGACGTCGTACGCCCGCGCAACCTGTACGACGCTCAGCGCGCGTTGAGCCGGTAGCGCCCCGGGGTGACCCCCACCAGCTTCTTGAAGTGCCGGGTCAGATGGGCCTGGTCGCAGAACCCGGTCGCCGCCGCCACCTCGCCCGGCGAGCGCCCGTCCAGCAGCAGCCGGCGGGCCCGCCCGACGCGGCGGGACGTCAGGTACTGGTGCGGGGGAAGGCCGTATGCGGTGCTGAACGCCCGTACCAGATGGGCGGGATGGGCGTGCAGCAGCCGCCCGGCGTCGGCGAGGGCGAGCCCGTCGGCGATGTGCTCGTCGAGCAGTTCACGCAAAGCGCGTGCGAGGGCCGGGTCGGGGCGGCGGGTGCGGTGGGCGCCGGCGGATCGCCGCCGCAGGTGGTCCCGCAGCCGCTCCCCGACGAGCGCCAGCCGGCTCTCCGCCTCCAGCTCGTCGCCGGCCCGGGACAGCGCGCCGTGCAGCTGCCCGACCCGCAGCCGCAGCGCCGGGTCCCGGAGGTCGGGCCCGTCCACCGCCGGGCCGATCAGCTCGTCCCCGAGGTGGCTGGCGTCGAGGTACAGCACCCGTTTGCGGAAGCCGTGCGGGGTGGCGGGGGAGCCGTTGTGCGGGACGTGCGGCGGCAGCAGCGTCACGGTGTCGTCCGGGGTGCCGTGCTCGTGCCGGTCGAGCTCGTACCGTACGGCCCCGTCATCCACGATGAGCAGCGTCCAGGCGTCGTGGACGTGCATCGGGTAGGCGTACTCGGTGAAGTGGGCGTGGAAGACCTCCACCACGCCCGGGATGCGCGGGCGCCAGGCGGAGACGTCCGGCTGAGCGACTGCGGCCACGCAAAGAACGTACAAGACGGTCCCGTGCCGCGAGCGGCAGTCTCATCGCATGGACACCGACCCGATCCGCTTCGACACCAAGATCGCCGTACTGCTCCGTGAGGACCTGGAGCCCTGGCAGCGCCTGAACGTGACGGCGTTCCTCGTCAGTGGCCTGGGCAGCCGGCTGCCCGAGCTGGTCGGCGAGCCCTACGAGGACGCCGACGGTGTGGCCTACCTGCCGATGTTCCGCCAGCCGGTGCTGGTCTTCGAGGGCACGAAGGAGACCCTGAAAGCGGCCCACGCCAAGGCCCTCACCCGCGCCCTGCCCCGCGCCGTCTTCACCGCCGACCTCTTCGGCACCGGCAACGACCGCGACAACCGGGCGGCGGTACGGGCCGTCCCGACGGCGGACCTGGACGTGGTCGGCCTGGCGGTGCACGGTCCGCGCAACGCGGTGGACAAGGTGCTGAAGGGGGCGCGGATGCATCCGTGAGGTGGCCGGGGGACCTTCCGGCGGTGCCGCCCGCCGTCTGGCCCCCGGCCGCGCTCCCCGGCCGTGTCGCCCGCCACCTGGGTTGCGCTGTCCGGCCCGGCGCCGTCCGCCCCTCAGGCCGTGCTGACCTCGGGCTCGGCCTCGGGGCCGGTCCTGCCCCCGGCCCCGGACCCGGCACCGGCCGACGCGGGCGCAGGCGCGGTTGCCGTCCGCTCCTGCGGAAGTCCCCGCTCCTCCGGAAGCCCCCGCATGAGCACCGCGTACCCGATGCCGGCCGCCGTTCCCACGACCGCGCACATCCCCCACAGCCACTCCGCGCCGAACCGGTCGATGACCGCACCGGACATCAGGGGGGCGATCAGGGCTGCGACGGACCAGGACAGGGTGTACACGCCCTGGTAGCGCCCGCGCCCGTGGACCGGCGAGAGCGCGACGACGAGCCCGGTCTGCGTCGGGGCGTTGACGATCTCGGCGAGCGTCCACACGCACACGGTGAGCGCGAACACGCCGACCGACCCGGCGAAGGCGGTGAGCCCGAAGCCGTACCCGGCGAGGACGGACGACACGACCAGCAGCCGGCGCGGATCGCGGTGCTCGATGAAGCGGGTGACCGGGATCTGCAGGGCGACGATCAGGAAGCCGTTGACGGCGATGGCGAGGCCGTAGTCGGCGGGCGAGAACCCGGCGCGGCCCATGGCCACCGGCAGCCCGACCGACCCCTGCTGGAAGACGAGCGCGACCAGGAAGCACAGTCCGACGACGGCCATGTACCGCCCGTCGCGCAGCACGGTGCCGAGCCGGACGTCGTCCTGCCCCGCCTGCTTGGCATCGGCCGTGGGCCGCGACTCGGGCAGCTTGAGGAAGACGACGATCGCGCAGGCCAGGGTCATGCCGGCCTCGATGAGGAAGCCGGCGAGATAGCTGTACTGGGCGATGAAACCGGCGCCCATGGACGAGACGGCGAAGCCGAGGTTGATGGCCCAGTAGTTGAGCGAGAAGGCCCGCACCCGGTCCTCGGGCCGGACGATGTCCGCCAGCATCGCCTGTACGGCGGGTCGGGAGGCGTTGGAGGCCATGCCGACGAGGAAGGCGACGGCGGCGATCGCGACCGGGTCGTGCATGAAGCCGAGGAGCGCGACGGAGCCGGCGGTGGCGGACTGGGCGATCAGCAGGGTGGGCCGGCGGCCGAGCCGGTCGGCCATCACCCCGCCGCCGAGCGAGGAGACGACGCCGCCGAGCCCGTGCAGGGAGGCGACGAGACCGGCGTAGGTGGCGGAGTAGCCGCGGTCGAGCGTCAGGTAGAGCGCCATGAAGGTGGCGACGAAGGCACCGAGCCGGTTGACGAGGGTGCTGGTCCACAGCCACCAGAACTCGCGGGGGAGCCCGGAGACGGTCTCCCGTGCGGCACGTCTGAGACGGGCTTCGGACATGGCAGGACCCCCACGGAGATGCACGGCGAGACGGACGGCGGTGTAAGCGGCCAATGCGGCACCTGGAACTTACAAGTGGGGGTCCGGCCAGGGCCACTCAATTAGCAGATGACGTCAACTGTCCGGCTGCTGGGCGGCCGCTCTGAGGGCGGAATCCGTCGATTAGGCTCTGAAGCATGGCCGACGCACCGTACAAGCTGATCCTCCTCCGCCACGGCGAGAGCGAGTGGAACGCGAAGAACCTGTTCACCGGCTGGGTGGACGTCAACCTCAACGAGAAGGGCGAGAAGGAGGCGGTCCGCGGCGGTGAGCTGCTCAAGGACGCCGGCCTGCTCCCCGACGTGGTCCACACGTCCCTCCAGAAGCGCGCGATCCGCACCGCGCAGCTCGCCCTCGAGTCCGCGGACCGCCACTGGATCCCGGTCCACCGCAGCTGGCGCCTGAACGAGCGCCACTACGGTGCCCTGCAGGGCAAGGACAAGGCGGCCACGCTGGCCGAGTTCGGCGAGGAGCAGTTCATGCTCTGGCGCCGCTCGTACGACACCCCGCCGCCCCCGCTCGCGGACGACTCCGAGTTCTCCCAGGCGCACGACGCCCGCTACGCGACGATCCCGCCGGAGCTGCGCCCGCGCACGGAGTGCCTGAAGGACGTCGTCGTCCGCATGCTTCCCTACTGGTACGACGGCATCGTCCCCGACCTCCTGACCGGCCGCACGGTCCTCGTCGCCGCCCACGGCAACAGCCTGCGCGCCCTGGTCAAGCACCTGGACGGCATCTCGGACGCCGACATCGCGGGCCTGAACATCCCGACGGGCATCCCCCTCTACTACGAGCTGGACGCCGACTTCAAGCCGGTCACCCCCGGCGGCCAGTACCTCGACCCGGAGGCCGCTGCGGCGGCGATCGAGGCGGTCAAGAACCAGGGCAAGAAGAAGTAAGCCCGCACGATCAAGCCCCCTACCTGCGGTTTCTCCGCGAGTAGGGGGCTTGTCGCTGCCTCTGGGCCGTCTCTGGGCCGTCAGGTGCTGGATGGCTCCGGTCGGGTCGTGTCGAAGACGGCGGCGACCGCTTTGCGGGTGCGCTCCTGGCTCGACGGCATGAGGTGCGCGTACACGCGGAGAGTCAGTCCAGGGTCCGAGTGGCCGAGGTACTCGGCGAGGGCCTTGATGTTCTCGCCCGCGTCCAGGAGCACCGAGGCGTAGAAGTGGCGCAGCGCGTGCATGCCGTTCTCACGTGACTCGACGTACGACCCGCCCGGCTTCCGCTTGGGAATCACGCCGACGGAGGCGAGAGCCCGCTTCCTTGCCTCTTCGTTGAGCGACGTACGCCAGACGTGGCCGCCGCGCGGCCCGGTGAAGATCAGCCGCTTGGTCACCGGTGGACCGTCCGCCACCTTCCACGGCAAGGTGACCTCGATCGGCGGGAACCGCTTCATGTGCTCCCGAAGCGCATCGGCTACGGGGCCAGGAAGCGGGACGTCCCGAAGCTTGCCACCCTTCGGCGGGGCGTACACGGCCTTGCTGCGGCTCAACTTCAGTTGCTGGACCACGTGCAGCGTGTCCGAGGTGAAGTCGATCGCGTCGACGGCCACGCCAAGGATCTCGCCCTGACGGAGCCCGCAGCCGCCACCCAGGTCGACCATGGCTTGTAAGCGCTCGGGCATAGCGGCCCGGACGGCGAAGACCCGCTCTGGCGTCCAGGGCGCGACGCGCTTGTTGTCGACGGTCGGCGGCCGGACGGACCGGGCGGCACAGGGGTTGCGCGGAAGATGGCCGTCATCCACCGCTGCGCTGAGCGCCGCGCGCACGTTGGAGTAGATGGTCCGGGCGTACGACCCCCGGACGCCGTTCTCCTGGAGTTGCCGCACCCAGTCGCGGATGTGCGCCGGCTGGAAGGAGCCGAGTGGACGCGAGCCGAGGTAGGGGAAGGCGTGCAGTCGTAACTGCGACTCCATTGAGGCTTGCGTGTTCGGGTCGGCGCCCTGCGTGGCGACCCACCGCTCGGCGTACTGCTGAAAGGTGAGCCGGGCCGCGCGCGGATCGATGTACTGCCCGCGCGCCATGTCCGCTTCGACGTGCGCCAACCATTGATCAGCAAGCCGCTTCTGTCGGTCCGGGAAGCTCTTGGACTTCTCCGTGCCGTCCGGGCCGACGTAGCGAGCCCGGTAGCGGAGACCCGATCCGTAGCGCTCGGTCTTGACCTTGCGTACTTTCCCGTCCGGGCCGGTCTCGGTCCGGTACCACCGGTCCTGAATGTGCCCGGCCATCAGGCGGCAGCTCCTTCACGCAGGGACTCCACCCAGGCTCGAACGTCCGCAGGGTCGTAGCGAAGGTGCCGGCCGACCCGGAAGCCGCGGGGACCGGTGCGCTTGCGACGCCACTGATAGACCGTCTCGACACTGGGGAGGTCGAACATCTCCACCAGGTCGTCGGGCGTCAGATTCGCTCGGGCAGAGAGCGGGGCTCGTTGGCGTCGTCGGCTGGGGCGAGGCGTCGGTTAGCCACAGGGTTCCCCTTCGGTAGCGGACGCGTCGGTCCTTGAGACAGCGAGCCAGGTTTCAGCGGTGGTCAGGCCGGTGCCTGCGAAGCGCCAGTGGGAGAGGACGAGGACGGTGTCCGGGTCGGGCAGCGGGTGGCCAGCTTCGGCCGCGCGTTCGCGGGCCAAGGCCTCGTTGTGGTCGGCGCGCTCCTGGCGGAGGGCACCGAGGGTGACGGAGTAGGCGCGGGATTTGGTGGAGAAGTGGCCGCGGAAGCCGAGCATGTGGGCCCACTTGCGCAGGCGCAGGTCTTCGAGTTCGGGGAGCGCGCCGAGGTGCCAGCAGGTGAGGATCATCCGCCGGGCGTGGTCGGTGACGCCGGAGCCAACCAGGTCCGTGATCGGGTTGCGGATGGGGCGGTCGAGGGACCTCGGGCAGCTTGGTGACGAGGAGCGTCGCGGCCGATGTCTCCACGGGGATCACACGCATTGTCTGTACCTCACTGGGTTGTCGGCGCCCTGTTGCTCGACGCCCTCACCGTCTAGGGAGAGCGGAGGCCGGACGCCGTAGAGCAGAACCGGCTCCCGTACAGCAGCGAAGTACAGCAACCCCACCGACCGGCGCTGCCCCCCCCATGCCTCTCACAGTCCGGCTGACCAGCCCACCAGACCTCGACGACCGCCCCGCCCGTAGTTCGCATCGAGAGGGTCAGAGGTTTCCAAGCTAGTGATCAATCCCCGAACGCGAAGAGCTCTTCGCTGGCAGCATGAGGCCCATGGCGGACTCCTTACTTGTGGCGGCTGTGAGCGTCTTGGGGACGCTTGCCGGCGGCGCACTGACTGCAGCAGTTACGTTCCGGTCGGAACGACGCAAGGATGCAGTCCTCGCAGAGCAGCAACGGTTACAGCTCCTGTCCGCCGAACAGCAACAGGCGCGGCTGTTGCAAGCCGAGGAGCGTCGACAGATACGAGAGCTCCAGATCGATCATCGTCGGCAGGTGTATCAGCAGTTCCTGACCGACGCCCATACCGTCAGTCACGATGGCGGCAGGCTTGGCGACATGATCATGCGCTCCCGTTACGAGGTGGTCGGCGACACCGCCGCCTTCGCTGCAGAGCTCGACGCAGCAGTCAAAGCGGCTGGAGGCTCAGTCCACAAAGTGCAGCTGGAGGGGCCGGAGGCGGTGTCGCAACTGGCTGACGAACTCATGTTGTGTCTGTCCCAGCTACCTCCCTCACTCCGAACGCTGCGGCGTTGGCGGCAGGAGGGAAGCCGTGGAGGGCCGGGCGAAGAGACGCCCGCTGATTCGTGGTTCCAGATCCACTCGCGCCTCGATGACTGCCTCGACGCCTTCGTGGCGGCAGCACGTAACGCCATGGATGATCTGCTCCGCGTGAGTGGACCGGAGCGATAGATAGAGCAGCTCAGCCGGGGTGCGCCGCGCCGCCGGCTGGGCCGTCTCTGGGCCGTCTGTGGCCACCCAGTGCCGACCGGCGACGACTACTAACGACAGTCGTAGCAGGCGACAGCCGCAGGTCACCCGATTGGATCTGCGACACTGGAAGGGTTATGCCGAAGCCCGGAGAACTGGTATGACGACGCCCCGTCGACGGACTACGGTGGTTCCCGTGCTCGAAGAGGATGGTGGTCTCGCCGCCTGGCTGGAGTCGAAGCGGCTACTCACCAGTCCTGAGCATCACATCGACACGTTGCGATGCCTGCTCGCCGAGCACGACGACGCGCTACTGCTGTGCGACTACGACCTGATCAGTGATCCGCAGACAGTCGCCATCGTGAAAGCTCAACAGCGCGCAGCGGGACAGCGCCGACGTAAACTGCGGCGACTGGCAACGCGTCAGCATCTCGCAGCTGGACGGCAGTGACGGCAGCGCTGACGGCAACGAGTGCAGACGACGACAGCACCCAGCGGCCTGTCAGGGAATCCCTGCAGCCGCGCTGGGATGGCAAGCTGGGGTGTGCCCGCATCTTCTAAGCGCCTGGGCTCACAGTGCGTGCCACGGCCGTGCTAGATAGAGCGGTCAACCACGGTCAACAGCGGCTCACACCAGGCAAGATGCGCCGGTGACCTGCGAGCTCTTCAAAGCCGGAGTGACCTGCGCGCCGGGGTCGTTCCATGCCCCCGCACTTACAAGGCCGCGGTCCGCCCTCCTACGGTGCAGTCGTGCTCGGGCCGGTATCCGGCGAGGTGTTTGCGGAGCCGCTTTAGCTGATTCGGGCGTTTTGGCCTCACGGTTAGGGCCTTGTTTCTACGCTGAGTTCATGGTTACGGGGCTGGTTGTGGATGCCAACGGGTTTGAGCTGGTCGTTGCTGGCCAGCGGGTCGGTCCCCGTCGGGTGTTGCAGACCTCTGACGTCGAGCTGCTCAATGCCGTTGCTGGCCAGTATGTGGACGCCGTGCCTAACGGCTCCAAGGACCGTGCGCTGCTCGCGGTGGGACGTGAGTTGTATCGGTGGCTTGACGGTGACCTTGGCCAGTTGACGCGCCTGCTCGATGAGGCGTCGGCGCCGCTGGTGTTCGAGGTCCGAGCGCCGGCGAGACCGTCCGCAGCTGCGTGGGCGCTGCTGCGGGCCCCGTACGAGCTGCTGGCCGCCCCCGAGGGCGGGTTCCTTGCCGAGGCGCCGAAGCTGTTCGCTGTCGCGCGTCGGCTCGGTCATCCGAGTCCGGCGCCGGCTCTGGACGGGTACCGGCTGGGGGTGGCGTTCATGGCCTCGGCGCCGCGGGGTCAGCATGAGCTGGATTTCGAGGCTGAGGAGATGGCCATCCTCAACGCTGTCGGGGAGACGAGCCTTGATCTTGTTGTCGAGGACTCCGGCAGTCCCGAGCATCTAGGCCTGCGTCTGTCCGAGCTCGGCGGGATGCCGGTGGTTCATCTGTCGTGTCACGGGCTGCACAACTGGCGCCCCGGGCCTGACGGGCCCGCCACCCCTGTCCTGCTGATGGAGGATGATCTCGGGGAGGGGTGTCCGACGAGCGCGGACGCGTTGGTGGGTTTGTTGACTCCTCGGCCGCGGCTAGCGTTCGTGTCGGCTTGCCTGACCGCCACCGGTGCCGACGTGGCCGGGCATGTTCCTGCTGGCGCTGGCCATCGCGGCGGTCCGCCAGCCGAGCCAGGCGTGTCGGTGGCGCACTCGATGGCCACCGGGCTGGTGGCCGCCGGGATTCCCGCCGTCATTGGCTGGGATGGTTCGGTCAGCGATCAGGCGGCCACTCGTTTCGCAGAACGCCTGTACCGGCAGCTCAGTCGGCGTGTCGAGGTGGCCGAGGCCGTCGCCGAGGCCCGCCGCCATCTGCTGGCCTGTTCCGATGAGCGCCTGCGCGCCGACTGGCACCTGGCGCGGCTGTGGCTGGGGCCGGCTGGTGGCGGTCCGCTGGTCGCGGGAACCCGCAAGCGCCAGATGGTGCCCCCGCACCATGTGACCAAGGCGTTTCTGGACCGTAAGCACCAGCTGCCGGTCGCGGCCGCGGAAATGTTCGTCGGCCGCCGCCCGGAGATGCAGCGCACGATGCGGGCCCTGCGCGGCGGGCAGAAGGCCGGGGCCCTGCTGCACGGGCAGGGCCGGTTGGGCAAGTCGAGCCTGGCCGCCCGGATCGCCGACCGTCACCCCAACCGGGCCGTGGCGGTCGTGTTCGGCGACTACACCCCGACGGCGATCCTCGACGCCATCGCTGATGCCGTCGCCGCCAACCCCGACGCCCGCAGCCTTATCGAAGCGAGGCGCGTCGAGGTCCGCCAACAGCCGGAACGCCTCAAACCGCTCCTGATTGATCTGCTGGCCGGACCGTGCGCCCAGGAACTCGACAGCGTCCGCAAACCTCTCCTGCTGATCATCGATGATCTCGAACAGATCCTGACCGCCAACCCTAATGGCCCACACCGGCTCGACCCCGAGCACGCCACCGTGCTCGCCGACGTCCTCTCCTCATTCGACCCGGCCATCACCGACAGTCGACTGCTGGTCACCAGCCGCTACACGTTCACTCTCGACGGGCTGGAGAACCGGCTGGAACCGGTCCAGTTGCAGCCCCTGTCGCCGGCGGCCCAGCGCAAGCTCCAACGCCGTCAGCAGGACCTCGCCCCGGCCGGGTACCGGACCCAGCGCGCCGACCTGGCGCAGCGGGCCCTGGAGGTCAGTTGCGGCAATCCCGGGCTGCAGGACCTCATCGGGCTGCGTCTGGTCTACAGCAGCGAGGTCGACCAGGCCCGTGCCGAGGCCGCCGTCGCCGATATGAAGGCCTACCTTCGCCAGGGTGACCTGCCGGCCGACAACGCCGACATCGGCGCGTTCCTGGAGAACCTGGCTCTCGACACCCTCCTCGACCAGGCCGGGCCCGCTCACTGCGACCTGTTGCGGGCCTGCACCCTGTTCACCGTCCCGGTCCCGCAACCCGTTGTCGACGTCCTCGCCGCCGCTGTCGGCGGATCGGCGTCCCGCCTGTGCGGCCTCGGGCTCCTTGACGCCTTTCCCGACCAGCACCGCCCCGACGTCCCAGCCTTGGCCGTCAACGCCCTCGCGGGCGGACGCCTGGCGCCCCTCACCCCCAGCGAGTGGGCTGCGCTCGCCACCGTGGCTGTTGAACCGCTGTACGCCCAGTGGGGCGGTGCCACACCCCGACCCGCCCGCGGCAGCGACTTGGACCTGCAGCTGACCCAACTGGCCCTGGCCGCCGACAACCCGACCATTACCGCCGATTGCGCCGCCGCGGCCGTGTCCGCCCTGCGGCAAGGCCCGGCCTCCGCCGCCGCCGAGCTCGGCCACCACGCGATCACCCTCCTAGACCGCCACGACCACGAGGTTTCTGTCACCCTGCTACGGGCCGTCGCCGACGCTGCAGTAACCAGCGGCGACGGCGACCATGCCGACACTCTGCTCCACCGTGCCGTCCAGCAGACCCAGGCCAGCGACCGGCAGACCAACCCGGCCGACCACGCCGCGCTCCTCTACGACCACGCCAACCGCCTGATCACCCGCGGCGAGGTCGACCAGGCTGAGGACTTGCTCAACCAGGCCCGTCAACTGTTCACTGACGCCGGTGACACCCGCGAGGCCGCGGTCACCTGGGCAAGAATCGCCGACATCTTCGAGCAGCGGGGCGAGGTCGACGAGGCGTTGCGGATTCGCCGCGAGGTCGCCCTGCCGGCGTTCGAGCGGATCGGTGACACCCGCGAGGCCGCGGTCACCTGGGCAAGGATCGCCGACATCTTCGAGCAGCGGGGCGAGGTCGACGAGGCGCTGCGGATCCGCCGCGAGGTCGAACTGCCGGCGTACGAGCGGACCGGTGACACCCGCACGGCCGCGGTCACCTGGGGAAAGATCGCCGACATCTTCCAACGGCGGGGCGAGGTCGACGAGGCGCTGCGGATCCGCCGCGAGGTCGAACTGCCGGCGTTCGAGCGGATCGGTGACACCCGCGAGACCGCGGTCACCTGGGCAAGGATCACCGACATCTTCGAGCAGCGGGGCGAGCTCGACGAGGCGCTGCGGATCCGCCGCGAGGTCACCCTGCCGGCGTTCGAGCGGATCGGTGACACCCACGCGGTCGCCGTCACCTGGGGAAAGATCGCCGACATCTTCCAGCAGCGGGGCGAGGTCGACGAGGCGCTGCGGATCCTCCGCGAGGTCACCCTGCCGACGCTCGAGCGGATCAGTGACACCCGCGCGGTCGCCGTCACCTGGGCAAGGATCGCCGAAATCTTCCAGCAGCGGGGCGAGGTCGACGAGGCGCTGCGGATCCTCCGCGAGGTCACCCTGCCGGCGTTCGAGCGGATCGGTGACACCCGCGAGGTCGCGGTCACCTGGGGAAAGATCGCCGACATCTTCCAGCAGCGGGGCGGGGTCGACGAGGCCCTCGAACTGCAGCTCAAACGCTTGGAAGTCAATGAGCAGCTCGGCGACATGGACGGCATCGCGGCAGTCAACTGGGACCTTGCGCGAATCGACCTGAGTCGCCAGGATCTCGGCGCAGCGGCGCCTAGGATGGTCACCTCTTTTCAGCTCTTTCTGCAGCTTCAACGACCGGATGGCATCGCGGCCGTCGGGACTGCCTTGGGACAAATTCTGCTGGCCGCAGGTGAACGCGGGCAAGCCCGACAGGTGTTTCAGACGAGCCGAGCCGCTGCCGCCAAGATCGGTTTGTCAGATGTTGTTGACCTGCTTGATGAGCTACTGAAGGCCACGGGCGACGGAAACGAGGAACTATGATCATCGAGTTTGTCGGAGTGGACGTCGAAGCCGCCGGGAAGAGCGTGGCCACGTTGACCTCAAGCTGGGGCTACCAACCCGTACCAGCTCCGACAGCGAAACCGGGGAACGATCCAGACACTAAGAGCGTCGATCCCGTCGCGGTGACGTCCCTGATCGTGTCCATTCCATCGGCCATGCTCGCGGTCGCGGACATCGCCGACCGTATCCACAAACGGCGCCGCGCTGGCGAGCTCATCGAACGCGCCCAACAACTCCACACTCAGCACACGGCGGTACGGCTCGTACACGAAGACCGCTCCGTCGACCTTGCCACTCTCACCCCCGACCAGCTTCTGGACATCATCGCCGACGAGCCTTCAGCAACCTGACCCCTGAGAGCACCACATCGGCCCGGTCCCGCCCCGCATCAAGTCGCAACCGCCCGTGCCTCCGTTCAGGACTGACAGCAACGACGGAGCACAGAGACCTTTGATGAGGAGTTGGCGCGTCAGATCCCTGATGCACTAATCGAGCCAGGAGGCCGACGGGGTGAGTGTCTAACTGCGCGACAACGCCGACGGACAGCCGTGGACAAGCGTGGACTCCTGTGGACCATCGAAAAAGGTGAGAGACGCAGCGACCAAGGTCAGACGGTCACCCAAGTTGCTTCGGGACGAAGAGGCCGCCATTGAAGGAGGGCCCCTACAGGCGGTCCCGTCTGACGCGTGCATCCTGGCAGCATGACGAATCCCGGCGGCCCGTACGTCAAGGTGCACTTCCGGCTTGAGGTAGAGGACGACTGGCCTCCGGCCTCGGTGGAGAGCCTGTGGGCCATCGACCAAGGTGATGGCACCGTGCGGCTCGACAATATCCCCTGGTTCGTCCGGGGCATTGCCTGCGGGGACGTCGTGGCCGCGGAACCCGACGAGGAGGGCGTGCGATGGGCCGGCGAGGTGGTTCGGCGTTCGGAGAACTGCACCATCCGCCTCATTGTGTTCCGTGACAGCGGCTCGGGTCCGGCACGCCAGAGCGTGATCAACGCCTTTCAGCAACTCGGCGTCGCCGGCGAGGGCATAGAGCGGTTCGGCATGGTTGCCTTGGACGTCCCACCCTCCGCTGACCTCGCCAAGGTGCAGAGGCTGCTCAAGCACGGCGTAGCCGAGGAGTGGTGGGACCTGGAAGAGGGGTGTATCACCGCTCAATGGCGGGCCACTTCCGTCGGCTGACGCCGGTGATGTGGGCCATGGCTGGGCCGTCTCTGGGCCGTCCGAGGCCGCTCGGCAGTGGCCAATGACGACCAACGACGATCACCAGGCGCACGTGCCCACTGCCTCTGAGCAGCGAAAACGCAGGTCGCCAAGATCCCCGGCAAGACCCAGGGCAAGAAGAAGTAAGCCCGCACGCTCAAGCCCCCTACCTGCGGTTTCTCCGCGAGTAGGGGGCTTGTCGCTGCCTCTGGGCCGTCTCTGTCTCAGCTGGTGTGTCTCAGCTGGTGAAGGTGAAGTACTTCCAGGAGCCGTGCGTGGTCGAGTTCACGGTGTCGCCCGAGGAGTTGTTGATGTAGGACGACCGCACGCGCATCGAGTAGCCGGTCTGGTGCGTGCCGCCCAGGTCCACCACCGACTTGCCCGTGGAGTCGAGCGTGAAGTACGGGGACCCCGCCGACCGCCAGGCGCCGTTGTCGTAGATCTCGAACTGCAGCCTCTGCGAGCGGCCGGGGTAGGCCGTCATCGTGGTCGTGAGGCGCGGGTTGGTCGTCTTCCGGAAGTAGTACCTGGTGTGCCCGCTGACCGTGGCCGTCTTGTAGTAGCGGCTCAGGCTCAGCGACACCTTGACCTTCGCGCCCACCCAGCTCTCGGCCGTCTTCGGTGCGGTCCGCGCGTCGCCGGAGAAGGACGCGCTCACCGTGGTGTCGCGCTTCAGGGTCAAGGTGACCGACAGGTTGCCCTCGCTGTTGACCGTGCCGGTCTTGACCAGGTATTTGCCCTTGCCGTCGCCCGCGGTGTCCGCGTAGAGCGAGAGTGTCCGGTTCTTGTACGTCGTGCCGAGATGGGCGGTGAACGTCACCTTGCTGGCTTCTGCGTAGACGTTGCCGTTCTTGTTCACCGTCAGAGTCGGGGAGGTCCGGGAGACCTCGACCGTGTCGGAGGCGGAGGCGGTCGTGCGATCGGCGTCGCCCGCGTACGAGACCTTGTACGTGACCTTGCCGCCCGCGGGCGGGGTGTCGGTGAAGGAGAAGGTCCCGTCCGCCTTCACCTTCGCGGCCGGGAGCGTCTTGCCGTTCGGGGACTCCAGGTCCGTTCGGGTGACCGCGACGGTGGTCCCCGCGGGCAGCCCGAGCGTGTTCGTGACCTTGCCGGAGACGGTCAGCGACTTGGCACGGCCGGCCGTCGCCGGGGCGTTCACCGTCGTGGTGGTGACGGCCTTGCCGGGGTCGGTGACGACGCGCAGGCGGTACTTGTTGAGGAGGCCGTGGGTGACCGCGAAGAGCCGGCTGCTGTCGGGTGCGAAGGCAAGGCCGCCGTGGTCGAGCAGGGTCTCTTGGGCGACTCCGTTCTGGTAGTCGGTGAAGTCGGCGGTCCGCCTCGGGGCCGTGCTGCCCGGCTTGTAGACGGACACGTGGGGGAGACCGAAGGAGGCGTACGTGTCGGTGCCCACCGCGACGAGGCCGTCCGGCGCGACGTCCACCGACCGCTGTTCCCAGTAGCTGCTCGGATACCTGGTGGTCTCCGACAGGTCTGAGGTCCGAAAGACCTGCTGGAAGTCGCCCACCGTGGTGGCCACCACGAGCTCTGTGCCGTCGGGGGTGAGCGCCAGGTCCTCCGCGGTGTTCCCGATGGCCGCGTCCTGCCCCCCGAGGAACGCGGTCCGGCCGGCCGTGCCGTTCGACACGTCATAGATGCCGAGGGTGAAGTGGTACTGGCGCGAGCCGGCCGCCAGGGTGTTGGGAGCGCCGGGTACCGAGTCCAGCAGGGGAGCGTCGTTCCACGTTCCGTCGGCCTCCTGGGCGAGCGAAACCCGCGGCTGCCCGCCGGACAGGTCGAGAGAGCCTATGTTGCCGTGACCGACGCTGCCGTAGCCGAACCAGAGTTCGCCGCCCGCGAGCGCCAGGTGCTGCGGATCTGTGCCGTCACCCGTCGCGTACCGCCCGGTCTTGGTGAGGGTCGCGGTGTCGATGGCCACGATCTCATCAGCTCCCGGCACGGCGACGTAGACCGTCGCCGAGTCGGTGGAGAGCTCCAGGCCGTCAGCCTGCGGCAGCGAGGTGATCGTCCCGACGACGGTGCCGTTGTAGTCGGTGGCGACGACCTTGCCTCCCGACGGGTCGCTGATGAAGACCCGCCGGTGAACGCCGTCCACGATGATGTCGCCGCTGGACGTGATGGGCAGCGCGGCGCTGCTGTCGGCGACGGCAGGGCCCGCGGCCGACGCGATCAGGGCGCCGGAACTGAGAACGACCGCGAGCGCCGTCACGGCTGAAATGCTGCGTACACGCACAGTGATGCAACCCCCACTGGGAAGACAAGGCTGCCCACAAGACCCATGGAGCCCCTCCAGGGTTGTACGGTCCGCCTGCGCAGGTTTCCGCAGTTCGCCGAGCACCTTCTACTGCAGGTCAGCGGCATACCTGCCCCCACTTGAGCCCCCTTTGGGTTGCTTCGAGACGAAGGGGTCGTCATCGAAAGGGGTCCGCTCCAGGCGGCCTGTTCGACGCGTGCGTCCTGGCAGCATGACGAATCCCGGCGGCCCGTACGTCAAGGTGCACTTTCGGCTTGAAATAGACGACGACTGGCCTCCGGCCTCGGTGGAGAGCCTGTGGGCCGTCGACCGAGGTGATGGCACCGTGCGGCTCGACAACATCCCCTGGTCCGTGCGAGGCATCGCCTGCGCGCGTGGTGCTGCGCATGGCGGCCCTGGACGTCCCGCCCTCCGCTGACCTCGCCAAGGTGCAGAGGCTGCTCAAGCACGGCGTAGCCGAGGAGTGGCGGGACATGGAAGAGGGGTGTCTCACCGCTCAGTGGCGGGCCGCCTCCGTCAGCTGACGCCGGCCACGTGGGCCATGACCGGGCCGTCCCCTGGGCCGCCAGATGCTCAGCCCCGCCTCAGAGCGACCCCCGGGGGACAGTCACGCCTCGGTCGTGACCTCGGCGCGGAGTACTGAGTACATGACCATGTCGCGCCACGCGCCCGCGGAAGCAGGCGCCGCTCAGGGTGCCCTCGCGGGTGAAGCCCGCCCACTCCAGGGCGCGTTGCTCGGCGATGTTCGTCACCTCGGTGCCTGCCTCGATCCGGTTCCCCTGGGTGTGCGCGAACAGAGCTCTCCGCGACGGGAAAAGTCGTTCATGGTCCGTGGGCCCGGGGGGCCGGCGCCGTGGCCCCGGCTCACATGTCCGCCTCGCTCAGGCGGGATTCGTCGGCCTGGAGGCGGTGCGGGCCCGCATGTGGCGTGCGGGGGGATGCGGGCCGGCTGGTGGCGGGAGTGCTGGGGGCTGTCGACATGGAACAAATCGTTCGCACATCGGTCGCGCCGGTCCGTGCTGATCACCCTGGGGACGACCGAACCCCCTGCCCGGGGATCCCGTGGGCAGGGGGCTCGGCGCGGTGCTGGGCCTGTCGCTCAGGTCGGCTCAGGCGTTGGGGCGCTTGCCGTGGTTCGACTTCTTCTTCTTGCGGGCACGTCGCTTGTTGCCTCGCTTCGCCATGGCGCATATCTCCCTCATGTGACCTTTTCGGTGCCTTCGTCAGTCTAGGTTCGGCCCGGGGGCGACCGCATCAGCGCGGCCGGCCGACCAAGGCGGGGTACCCGGCGCGAGCGGGCCCACGCGGTCGCTATCGGAGGTTGCTCGGCGAAGTCGGTCGAATTCCCGAATGTGCAGGTCAGGGCGGTGAAAGGGGCCCTCGCGAAGTGGATCTGTGCCGATCGCCACAGCGGACGGGTTGCGCGGAGGCGCATACTGAGCCATGACCAAGCCTGCTGCGCCTCGGCGCCATCTGCCCACCAGCCCCTTCAAGGTTCCGGTCGCACCGGTTCCCAAGCACTTCGCCGTGGGGGACCAGGTCACGCACGACGTGTACGGACTCGGCCGGGTGATCGGTGTCGAGGACGGGATCGCCGCCCTGGTGGACTTCGGCTCGTCGCAGATGCGGATCTTGAGCCCGTACGCCAAGATGACCAAGTTGTAGGACCGCAGTGCCCGGTCACGGCACACCGGGTCCCGTCCGGGACCTGTAAAGAAAGAGAGTCCTCTCATCGACACGACATCGCTGTTCTCCGCCGTGGAAGGCCAGCCCAGCCGCTCCGCCGCGGCGTCGCCGCCCCCGGCGACCAACCCCTTCCAGGCCCCCGACTTCGGGGACGAGGTCTTCCCGTTCGAGGACGGGGAGGAGTCTGCCCCGGGCGTCCGTGCGACGCGGTCCAGGGCGGCCTAGCTCCACGCGCCACGCTTCATGTTCACGCGCCACGTACGGCGCAAGCCGTCACTGGCGGCTGACGTTCCTCGTGACACCGGTGATGACCGTGGTGGCCAGGAGCCAGCCGGTCATGATGAGGGCGTAGGACAGCGCCCGGTACCAGCCGTCCGGCGCGAAGGACTCCTCCTGCCCGGACGAGATGACCGGCAGCAGCAGGTCGAGGGTGTGGAAGACCGGGCTGAAGTGCGTGGCCTCGGACGCCTTCAGGGGCCGGGGGTGGTGCACGGCGTACGCGATCGAGCCGACGGCCAGCAGGGACAGCAGCCAGGCGCCGGAACAGCGTGCCGGCGATGTAGCGGATCCGGGACGCGTACAACCGCGGCACGCTGCCGTGCTCCAGGGCGAGTTCACCGGTGATGCGGTTGTACGACACGGCGTTGGGCGGCCGCCCGGTCGGAGCGTCTCCTCGCCTTCCGCCCGGCGAGGGCATGGCGGACCCCCGGCCGCGCCCGGGGGCCGGGGGCCGTGCCGAGGACGGTCAGGTGCCCGTCGGGGTCCCGGGGGTTGTGGACTCCCGGGGCTGTGCCACGCACAGGGCCCAGATGACGACGCCGGCGAAGGCCATCATCAGGGTGGACCACAGGGGGGCGTACGGCAGGGACAGGAAGTTGGCGATGATGATCAGGCCGGCGATGACGATGCCGGAGATCCTGGCCCACATCGCCCCCTGGAACAGCCCCATGCTCACCACCACGGCGACGGCGCCCAGGACGAGGGTGACCCAGCCCCAGCCGGTCAGGTCGAACCGGAAGACGTAGCCGTTGGCCGCTACGAACACGTCGTCCTTGGCGATCCCCATGATGCCGCGGAAGATATCGATCACTCCGGCGACCATCAGCATGACGGCTCCGAAGAGCATCAGTCCGCCGGCCCACTGCTGCTTGCGCGCGTGCGTCTGTGTGGTGCGTGTCGTGGTCATCTCAGCCTCGCTTGCTCCGGCCGGCGCTCAGTGGGAGCTGGGCGTCTTGACCGGGGTGTCGCTGGTCGCGGGACGGGCGTCGGACAGGATCAGGGCCTTGGCCCGCTGGAACTCCTCCTGCGTGATGTCGCCGCTCTTGCGCAGCTCGGCGAGCCTGGCGAGTTCGTCCGTGCTGCTGGGCTGGTCGGTGGCGGCCGTCTCGCGGACGTAGGAGTCGAACATCTGCCGCTGGGCCCTGGCGTGCTCCATGTCGCGACGGCCCATGTCCTTGCCCCGTGCGATGAGGTACACGAAGACGCCGAGGAACGGCAGCACGATCACGAACACCAGCCAACCCGTCTTCCCCCAGCCGCCCAGCGAGTCGTCCCGGAAGATGTCGAAGACGATCTTGAAGAGCAGGAAGAACCACATGATCCAGAGGAAGAACCAGAGCATGGTCCAGAAGGCGCTCAGCAGGGGGTAGTCGTACGCGAGAAACATCTGCGTGTTCCCTTCGTCTGCCGCCCGGGTCCTCACCCGGATGGTGTTCTGGGTCCACGCTGCGCCGGAAGCGGGCCGCCGGCCTCACACCGGCCGGGTGATTTCGCGCCGGGGCCCGCTCGGGTAAGTCCGCGTCGGTCAGCCGCCCGCCTCCACCCGCTGGGCCAGCTCCGCGATCGTGGGGTGGTCGAAGATGACGGTGAGGGGGAGGGAGACGCCGAGACGGGTGCGGATGCGCGACGCCATGCGGCTGGCCTGGAGCGACTGGCCGCCCAGGGCGAAGAAGTCGTCGTCGACGGCGACCTCGGGCAGGCCCAGGATCTCGGTCCAGATGCCTTCCAGGGCCTGTTCGGTCGCGGTGCGCGCGCGATCGGTGGCCGCCTGGTCGGTGGCCTGGACGGTGTCCTGACGAGTGTCCTGCCCCGCCTCCGGGGGGACGTCGGCCGACAGGGAGCGGTCGACCAGGGCGGCCAGGCCGCGGCGGTCCACCTTGCCGTTCGGCGTCAGCGGGAGCGCGTCGACGGCCAGCAGCCGGTCGGGGAGCAGGTAGTCCGGGAGGTGACGGCGCAGACGGTCGCGGACCGCCGCGAGCGGACCGGTCTCACCGCCGTCGCCCCGGCCACCGTCGGTACCCCCGGCCGTCGGCCCCGGCTCCAGCACGACCCCCGCACCCGCGCCCAGCACCACGCAGGCCACGAGTACGGCCTCGTCCGACCGTTCCCCGCGCAGGATCACCGCCGCGTCCTTGACGTGCGGGTCCTGGCGCAGCGCGTCCTCGATCTCGGCGGGCTCCACCCGGAAGCCCCGCTTCTTGAGCTGCTGGTCCGCGCGGCCGAGGAAGTCGATGGTGCCGTCCTGGCGGTACATGGCCAGGTCACCGGTGGCGTAGAGGCGCTGGCCGTGCGCCCACGGGTCCGGTACGAAGCGTTCGGCGGTCAGGGCCGCGTCGCCGACGTATCCGCGGGCCACGCCGAGACCGCCGGCGTAGAGGAGGCCCGGGACGCCCGGCGGCACCGGCTGGAGGTCCTCGTCGAGGATCTCGGTCCAGGTGCCCTCGATCGGACGGCCGATGGGGACGCGCGCCGACGCCGCGTCGTCCGGGGTGAGGGTGTGGCAGGCCGTGAAGGTGGTGACCTCCGTCGGGCCGTACCCGTTGACGAGCACGCAGTCCGGGGCCGTCCGCAGGAAGCGCTGGGCGTGCGGCGGTGACATGACGTCGCCGCCGGTCAGGAGCTGGCGCAGGCCGGCCAGGCCGTCGGGACACTCGTCGACCATGATGTTGAACAGCCCGGCGGTGAGCCAGGCGCAGGTGACGCGCTCCTCGCGCAGCAGGGTGCCGAGCTCCTGCGGGGAGAGCGGGCCGGGCGGGGCGATCACGAGCCGGGCGCCGTTGGCGAGGGCGCCCCAGATCTCGAAGGTGGCGGCGTCGAAGGAGACCGACGACAGGTGGGCGACGACCTGGTCGGCGTCCAGGTGGACGTAGCTCGGCTCGTCGACCAGGCGGACGATCCCGGCGTGCCGCACGGCTACGCCCTTGGGCGTGCCGGTGGAGCCGGACGTGAACATGATGTAGGCGAGGTCGTCCGGGTGGGTGGCCGCCGCCGGGCTGTGCTCCGCCCCGATGCCGGCCCCCGCCTCGCCGAGCCGCGCGGTGACCGCCCCATCGACGGCGACGGCGACGGCGACGTCTTCGGCGACGTCCACGACGATCGCCGCAGGCGGCGCGATCCCCTGTGGCAGGGAGCCGCGGGTGACGACCACCCCGGCGCCGGCCAGGTTCAGCATCGCGGTCAGGCGTGCCGTCGGGTAGGCGGGGTCGAGCGGGACGTAGCAGCCGCCGGCCTTGAGGACGGCGAGGATCGCGACGACGAACTCGGTGGACCGCTCCAGCAGTACGCCGACCGGGGCGTTGCCGGTGACGCCCGCCCGGCGGAGCCGCTCGGCGAGCCCCTCGGCGCGCGCGTCGAGTTCGCCGTAGGTGAGATCGGCGCCCGCACCGGTGACGGCGACGCGGTCGGGCGTGACGAGCGCGTGCCCGGCGAACAGTTCGTGGACGCACAGGTCCACACAGCGCGCGTCGTGTGCTCGGCGGGTGGAACCGTTGCGCATCTCAGCGGGCGTCCTTTCCTGGTGAGGCGGTGTAGGGGAGGTCCGTGACCACGTCCCGTACGAGGAAGTCGAGGCCGGTGCCGTCCAGCCAGGCCGCAGCCGGCGCCACGAACGCCGGTTCGGCGGTGTCGGGTTCGGCGAGCCGCGGCCACAGGGCGGCGAGCCGGAGGCGGGCGGTGGCGCACGCCAGGTCGGCGAGCGGCAGTTCGGCCGGGTCGCCCCGCCGGGCCCGGGCCGCGGCCCGGGCCAGCACGAGGGCCATGCCCAGCAGTTCGGTGCCGATGCGGCCCAGCACGGTGGTGTGCCGCTGCTGCCGGAACACCTCCTCCGCCGGCCGGCCGACGCTCAACCGGGCGCAGGTGGCGGCGAGTTCCTGGGCCTGGCGGTGCAGGAACGCCAGGTGCTCGCGGCCCGCCGGGGACAGGCCGGCGCCGTCGGGGGCGGGCACCCCGTCCAGCAGGGTGATGTCGGGCGGGTCGCCGGTGAGCCAGCAGGTACTCAGGGCGGCCTCGGCGGACCAGCGGTCCACCATGAAGTCGACCCCGCCGGCCACCCGCAGCGCCCGGGCGTCGCGGAAGGCCCGTTCGACGGGGAAGGGCTGGGCGCCGCGTCCGGCCTTGCTGGCCGCGGTCTCGTAGCCCTCGCCGCCGAGCAGCGACACGGTACGGTCCACCGTCCGCCAGCAGGCCAGGGAGGTGAGGTTCTTCGCCGCGGTCAGTTCCGGCTGGTTGTCGCCGGACCGGTGGGCGTGCAGCACCCACGTCATGACGGTGTCGACGGTGTACACGTCCGCGGCCGTCTCGGCGATCCGGCGCCGGATCTCCTCGTACTCGCCGAGGCCGCGTCCGTCGATGACCCGGCCGCGGACGAACTCGCGGGACCAGTGCAGGCACAGCCGGGCAAGGGCGAGGGAGGCCGGGCCGATGACCAGGATGCGGCCCAGGGCTGCCAGTTGACCGAAGTCGGTCGGGACGAACCCCGGCTCCGCTCCTGCCTCGGCTTCCACCCCCGCCCCGGTTCCCGCCTCCGCCCCGGGCCCGGCCCCCCGTTCGGCGGGGCGCATCCGCCAGCTCTCCTCCGACTCGTCCAGCAGGTGGAAGGCGGGCACGCGGACGCGGTCCAGCCGCAGCCGGCCGATCTCGGCGCCGCGCAGGCCCATGAACTCGTGCCGGTCCAGCGCCTCGAACCCATCGGTCCGGCTGTCGACGAACAGCAGCCGGACCTCCTCCCGGCCGTCCGGCTCCCGCACGGTCGCGGAGACGTCCATCAGGTCGGCGACGGTGCCGTTGCCGATGAACACCTTCTCGCCGGTGATCTCGTAGAACTTGCCGTCGTCGACCGGTACGGCGGTGGTGGCCCGGCGCTCGTTGGCCGTGCCGATGGCCTCGGCGTCGGCCCCCGCCGACACGATGCCCTCGCGCACCCGCTCCGCGATCAGCTCCTTCAGCGGTCCCTCGGGCAGCAGCGGCAGGTACGAGCCGGAGCCGAAGCCGTTGGTGATGGCCAGGCTGAACGCCACCGGCGTGCAGCGGCTCGCCGCGACCTCCAGCACCCGGAAGGCGTGGTACGGCGTCAGGCCGAGGCCGCCCAGCTCCGGGCCCGTCGTCAGCTTCAGGAAGCCGCCCTCGCGCAGGGCCGCCATGAGCCCTTCGGGGAGCCGGCCCGTGCGCTCCACCTCCTCCGGGTCGACGCGCTCGCGCAGCAGCCGGGCCAGCGCCGCGACCGCCGCGTCCCCACGCTCCCGGTCAGGCCCGGGGGCCGGCTCAGGGAAGGACGTGAGCCGCTGCCACGGGACCCGGCCCGAGTACAGCTCGTGCAGCGGACTGCGCGAGGGCTCCGTCGAGGAAGGCGAAGAACTCATCGGGGCACTCCCGGAAGTAGAAGTGGTCGCCAGGAAAGACCCGCAGGTCGAAGGGGCCGGTCGTGTACGCGCGCCAGGCGCCGAGGTCGTCGAGGGGCTCCTCGTCGTCCCGGCCGCCGAGCACGGTGACGGGGCAGGACAGCGGCGGCCTCGGGCGGTACCGGTAGCCGCTGACGATCTCCAGGTCGGCCCGCAGCCCGGTGAGCAGCAGGTCGCGCAGCTCGGGGTCCTCGTGGAGTTCGGCGGGCACCGGCCCGTAGACCCGCTCGATCGCCGCCACCAGCTCCGTTCCCGCGAGGCCCCGCAGCGAGGGCCGGGCGCGCAGGGTGTGCGGGGCCGCGGTGCCCGACAGCAGCAGGGCGCGCGGTTCCGGCAGGCCGCGCTCCCGCAGGGCCAGCGCGGTCTCGTAGGCGACCAGCGCGCCGAGGCTGTGGCCGAAGAAGACGAACGGCTCCTCGAAGGCCACCTGGGAGACGAGGCTGTCGACCAGCGCCTCCATGCCGGTGAACGGCTCCTCGTCCATGCGGCTGCCCCGGCCCGGCGTCTGCACGGCCCGCACCTGGTGGCCGGGCAGCCGGGCGGCCCAGCGCACGTACTCGCCCGGTGATCCCCCGCTGTGCGGGAAGCAGTACACGCGCGCTCCGTCGGCGGAGCCGCCCGGCCGGGAGAGCACCCACCGTGTCCGTCCTCGCATCATTCCCCCGTCGTCCCTCTCTGCTCCGTCGTCCGTTCGGTCGTCTGGTCGGGCGCAAGGTCGGGCGCCTGCTCGGCCGGCTTCTCGATCGCGGCGGCGAAGCCGGCCACGGTCGGGGCCCGGAACACCATGCGCACGGAGACGTCGGCCCCCGTCGTGGCGCGGACCAGTGCGCAGTACTGGGCCGCGACGAGCGAGTCGCCCCCGTAGTCGAAGAAGTTGTCGTGCCGTCCCACCCGGTCGAGGCCGAGCACCTCGGCGAAGGCGGCGGCGACGGCCTCCTCCAGCGGGCCCGCGGCCTCCTCGTAGTCGTCGCCGAGGTCGGGCCGCGCGTACTCGACCGATCCGACGGCCACACCGCTCCCCTGTGGCGGTGTGACCGTCGGAGCCTGAAGCGGCGGCGTCGGGGACGCCAGCCGGAACCGCTGCCGTTCGAAGGGGTAGGTCGGCAGCGGGGTACGGCGCCGTGACTCGCCGGAGTGCACGGCCGCCCAGTCGATCGCGGCGCCCTCCTGCCACAGCCGGCCCAGCGCGGCCATCACGGTGACGCCGCTGCCCGTGTCGTCGGCGGCGTGCGGCAGGCTGGGGGCCGTGGGGCGGTCCGGTCCGCAGTCGGGGTGACGGCGGGCCAGGGTGGTCAGCGTGCGTCCGGGGCCGATCTCCAGCAGCGCGTGGTCACCGGCCGCGAACAGCGTGCGCAGCGCGTCGTCGAAGCGGACGGTGTGCCGCAGGTGCCCGCTCCAGTACGACGGGTCGCACGCCTGCTCCCCGGTGACGGGCAGCCCGGTGCGGTCGGAGATCCAGGGCAGGGACGGCGGCCGCAGGGTCACCCCGGCCACGCACTTCTCGAAGCCGGGCAGCGCCGGTTCGACCAGGGCGGAGTGGGCGGCGGCGCTGATGTGCAGCAGCCGGGCGTCGACGTCCTCGGCGTGCAGGCGGTCCCGCACCGCGGCCACCCCGTCGGCGGTGCCGGTCAGCACGCACTGCTGGGGGCCGTTGACCGCCGCCACGGACACCTCGTCGGTGAGCAGCGGCAGCAGGTCGCGCTCGGCCAGCGGCACGGCCAGCATCGCCCCGCTGGGCAGGTCGTCCAGGATGCGGCTGCGTTCGAGCACCAGCCGCAGGGCGTCCGGGAGGTCGAGGACGCCGGCCACCGTGGCCGCCGCGTAGGCGCCCAGGCTGTGCCCGAGGACCATCGCGGGCTCCACGCCCCAGGAGCGCCACAGCGCGGCGAGCGCGCACTGCACGGTGAACACCGCGACCTGGCTGCACCGCATGGTCTCCAACCGGGCGGCCGCCTCGGCGCGCCGGTCCTTCGGCGGGTACAGCACGGTGCGGATGTCGGCGCCGAGGTCCGGTTCGGCCAGCCCGGCGCAGCGGTCGACCACGTCCCGGAACACCGGCTCGTGCCGGTACAGGTCGTGGGCCATGCCGAGGTGCTGGCCGCCCTGGCCGGGGAAGAGGAAGGCCACGGGCCGCGGCCGGTCGCGGTACCGGACGGGGGAGAGCGCGGCGGTGCCCGCCGGCTCCAGCGCCCGCCGGGCCTCGTCCCGGCCGGTGGCCACGACGTAGCCGCGGTGGGTGAGTTCGGCGCGTCCGGTCTGCAGGGTCCAGGCGACGTCCGCCAGCGGCGCGGACCCGCGGCCCAGCGCGCCGCCGAGCCGCCGGGCGGACTCCTGAAGAGCCGTACCGGTGCGGGCGGACAGGGGCAGGAGCTGGTACGGGCGTCCCGGCGAGCCCGCCGCCGGCAGCGGGGCCTCCTGGAGGACGACGTGGGCGTTGGTGCCGCCGATGCCCAGCGAGTTGACGCCGGCCCGGCGGGGCGCGTCGGAGCGGGGCCAGGGACGGGCCTCGGCGCTCACGGTGAACGGCGTGCGCTCCAGGTCGAGCCCGGGATTCGGCCGCTCGAAGTGAACGGTGCCCGGGATGAGTTCGTGGCGCAGAGCCAGTACGGCCTTGATCAGGCCGATGACGCCGGACGCGGCGTCCGTGTGGCCGAGGTTGCTCTTGGCCGACCCGAGCACGCACGAGCCGGGCCCGCCGCCGCCGGCGAACGCCTTGGCCAGGGCACGGACCTCGATGGGGTCGCCGACCGGGGTGCCGGTGCCGTGCGCCTCGACGTAGCCGATGGTGTCGGGGGTGACGCCGGCCACCAGGTGGGCGGCGCGGACGGCGGCGGCCTGTCCGTCGACGCTGGGGGTGGTGAACCCGGCCTTGGCGGCGCCGTCGTTGTTGACGGCCGAGCCGCGGATCACGGCGTGGATCTCGTCGCCGTCGCGCAGGGCGTCCTCCAGGCGCTTGAGCGCCACGACACCGACGCCGTCGCTGGAGACGGTGCCCGTGGCGGCCGCGTCGAAGGCCCGGCAGTGGCCGTCCTGGGCCAGCAGGCCGTCGTCCAGGTTCTCGTCGACGGGGTGCGGGACGCGCAGGGTGACACCGCCGGCCAGGGCCAGGTCGCACTCGCCGGCGAGCAGCGCCTGCAGCGCGGTGTGGACCGCGACGAGCGAGGTCGAGCAGGCGGTCTGCACGGTCACGGCGGGGCCGTTGAGGCCGAGCTTGTAGGAGACCCGGCTGGTCAGGAAGTCGGCGCCGCTGCCGAGCCGGAGCTGCCACTCGCTGACCCCGGGGAACGCGGCACGGTTGGCCAGCAGGGTGGAGAAGTGCCCGGTGTCGCCGCTGCCGCCGTACACACCGACCAGACCGTCGAAGCGGCCGGGGTCGTACCCGGCGTTCTCCAGCGCCTCCCAGGAGCACTCCAGGAACACGCGGTGCTGGGGGTCGAGCAGCAGCGCCTCGCGCGGGGCGTAGCCGAAGAAGGCGGCGTCGAACTCGTCGGCGGCCTCGACGACGCCGTAGGCGGGGGTGGGCCCGCCGGGGGCCGCCGGGAACCGGGTGACCGACTCGGTGCCGCCGGCCAGCGTCTCCCACAGGCCGTCGACGTCACCGGCGCCGGGCACCCGGGCGGCCATCCCGACCACGGCGGCGAACCCGCCGATGTCCTCGGCCTCACCGGACGCGTACGTGTCGTGGGCGTCGTCGGCCTCGTACGCGTCGTCGGTCTCGTACACGCTGTACGCGTCGTGCGCGGTGTCCCCCGCGGTGCCGTGCCCGCTCACGCCGCGCCCTCCGTCTCCAGCGGCAGCGGCTCGGCCTCGGCGCCCGGCTCCGGGTCGTCGGTGAGCGTGCGGATCCGGGAGAACAGGGGCGGCAGGACGGACAGGGCGCACACGCCCGCCGCGACCCACAGCACACCGCGCACACCGAGTGGTCCGACCAGCAGGCCGCCGACTGCCGCGCCGAGCGGCACCGAACCCCAGGAGATGAAGCGGAGAGTGGCGTTCATACGGCCCAGCAGCCGCTCCGGGGTGACGCTCTGGCAGATGGTCATCTGGAGCACGTTGAAGACGACCACGCCGAGGTAGACCACGAACAGACCGGCCGCGAAGCCGATGGCACCGCCGGCCAGCGGCACGATCGCGGCACCGGCACTGAAGACCACGATGCTGACCAGGACGGTACGGCCGGGACCGAACCGCTCGGACACCCAGCCGCTCACCGCGGCCCCCACGAGCCCGCCCGCGCTGCCGACGGCCAGGGCGATGCCGATGAAGCCGGAGTGCAGGTGGAGGGTGTCGGCGGCGTAGGGCACCTGGAGGGCGAGCACGGCCGCGAAGGCGAGGTCGGCGGCGAAGGCGCACAGCGCCAGCGGCCGTACCAGCGGATGGCTGAAGACGAACCGGACGCCCTCGGCGATCTCCCCGCGCAGGCTCAGCCGCTCGATCGGCTCCGGCGGCACCCCGCGGCCGCGCACCCGCAGCAGGAAGACGGCGGAGGCTACGTAGCTGAACACGTCGAGCGCGATGGCCACGGGGGCGGTGAACAGCTGGACCAGGAAGCCGCCCGCGGTGGGCCCGGCGAGCTGCGCGACCGAACGCGCGCCCTCCAGCTTGGCGTTGCCGTCGGTCAGCTCGTCCTCGTCGACGAGCGAGGGCAGGTACGACAGCTGCGCCACGTCGAAGAAGATGGTGCCGAGGCCGATGACGAACGCGACCACGAACAGCAGCGGCAGGTTCAGCAGGTCCAGGGCGTAGGCCAGCGGCACGCTGGCCATGGCCACGGCCCGGACGACGTCGGAGGCGATCAGCACGGGCCGCCGGGGCAGCCGCTCCACCCAGGCCCCGGCGGGCAGCCCGAGCAGCAGGGAGGGCAGGAACTCCACCGCGGAGAGCATGCTCACCTCGGTGGCGGAGGCGTCCAGCAGGAGCAGCGCCATCAGCGGGAACGCCAGGACGCTCACCTGGGTTCCGACCAGGCTCACCGAGTGCGACAGCCACAGGTTGCGGTAGTCGGGGACTCGCCACAGGTTGCGTCGCATGTCAGCTCCCCGCCAGTTCGCGCAGGGTGCGCGGGCGCAGGTCGGTCCAGACCCGGCGGATGTGGCCGAGGCACTCGTCCTTGGGCCCCGAGAAGCCCTGGTCGTGCCAGCCGGGCGGCAGGGCGCGGCCGGCCGGCCAGATCGAGTACTGCTCTTCGTCGTTGCGCACGACGACGTAACGCCGTACCGCGGACTCGGTGGACATGTGGGGGAAACCTCTCTCAGGGCGAACTGTCTGGTCGGACGGGGACGGGACGACGGCGGAGCGTCGCGTCGGCGGCCCCGGGCGGGATGCCGGTCAGTGCTGCTGGAGCCGGCGCCGGCGCTGCCGGTCCCGTCCGGCCCGCAGCCGGTCGTTCTCCCGGGCGGCACCCGGTCCGTCCGGGGCCGGGCGGTCGCCGGGGCCGTCGGCCAGGTGGCGGGCGAGCGCCGCGATGGTCGGGTACTCGTACAGCGCGACCAGCGGCAGCGTGCCGCCGGTGCGCTCGCGCAGCCGGGCGTGCACGGCGGCGAGGCCGTAGGAAGTGCCGCCCAGGTCGAAGAAGTTGTCGTGGACGCCGACCCGGTCGAGCTCCAGGACGTCCCGCCAGAGTCCGGCCAGCAGCCGCTCCAGGTCGGTCCCGGGCGCCGCTCCGGAGCCGGTGGGCGCGGCCGGGGCAACCGGTTCGGGCAGCGCCGACCGGTCGACCTTGCCGCTGGGCAGCAGTGGCAGCGCCGGCAGGCAGGTGACGGAGCCGGGCACCAGGTGGGCCGGGAGCAGCGCGGTCAGCCGCTCCCGCAGGTCCCGCGGCACGGTGCCGGAGCGCGTCACCACGTAGCCGGCCAGCCGGGCCACCCCGTCGGTGCCGGCGCGGGCGGCGACGGCCGCCTGCACCACGTCGGGGTGGGCGCTCAGTGCGGCCTCCACCTCGGCGGGCTCGATGCGGTAGCCGCGCACCTTGAGCTGGGCGTCGATGCGGCCGAGCACCTCGATGCGGCCGCCGGGCCGCCGCCGGGCCAGGTCGCCGGTGCGGTGCATCCGGGCGCCGGGCGCGGGCGAGAACGGGTCGGGCAGGAAGCGGTCGGCGGTCAGGTCGGGCCGCCCGAGATAGCCGCGGGCGAGTCCGGCGCCGCCGATGTACAGCTCGCCGGGCACGCCGGGCGGCACCTGCTGGAGCCGGTCGTCGAGGACGTAGGCGCGCACACCCGGCAGGGGGGTGCCGACCGGCACCACGGTGTCCTCGAGCGGGCCCGTCATCTCGTGGGTCAGGGCGGTGATGGTGGTCTCGGTCAGGCCGTAGGCGTTGACGACCGGAGCGCCGTCGCGGGACTGCCAGGAGCGCAGCGCCCAGGGGTCGACGGGCTCGCTGCCGACGACGAGCAGGCGCAGCGTGCGGGCGGCCGCACAGGTGCCCGCGGCGATCGCGGCGTCCCAGCGCTGCCAGTAGCTGGCGGGCAGGTTGGCCACGGTGACGGCGCGCTCGTCCAGCAGACGGGTCAGGTCCTCGGGCACCGGCGGCTGTTCGCACAGCACCACGCAGGCGCCGGCCGCCCAGGTCGGGAACAGTTCCTCGGCGGCCACGTCGAAGGCGGCGTTCGCGAACTGCAGGACGCGGTCACCCGCGTCGAGCCGGAACGTGTCGCGGATGGCCAGGGCGTGGTTGGCCAGGGCGCGGTGCGGCACGGCGACACCCTTGGGCTCGCCGGTCGACCCGGAGGTGAACAGGACGTAGGCGAGGCCGTCCGGGTGGACCGCGGCCGGAGGCGCCTGGGGCGTGGCCGCGCCGGACCGGTGGACGTCGAGGGGCTGGACGCCGGTCCCCGCGAGGCGCGGGGCGCCCTCCCCGTCGGTGAGGACGTGCCGGACGCCGGCGGCGCCGAGGACACGGCGCAGGTGGCCGGCGGGGTGGGTGAGGTCCAGCGGCAGGTAGGCGGCCCCCGTCCGGAGGACCGCGAGCATCGCGGTGACCAGGTCCGTGCCGCGCGGCAGCAGGATGCCGACGACGTCGCCGGGCCGGACGCCCGCCCCGGCCAGCCGGTGGGCGAGGCGGTCGGTGTCCCGGTCGAGTCCGGCGTAGGACAGGGTGCCCGCCGCCGAGGTGACCGCGGGGGCGTCGGGGGCGGTGGCCGCGTGCCGACGCACCCACTCGTGCACCGGCACCGGCTCCCCGGCGAGCCGGGCTGGCGGGGCCGGGTTCCAGCGCTCCGCCGCGTCCCGGGTCTCCTCGGGGGTGAGCAGCGGCAGCCGGTGCAGGGGCAGTTCGGGGTCGCCGACGCCGGCGGCGAGCAGGTTCTCGAAGCGGCGGGCGAACGCGGCGACGGTGCCTGCCTCGAACAGGTCGGTGCTGTAGGTGACCGTGAGGTCGTAGTCGCCGCTGCCGTCCGGGGCGCGCACGATCATGACGTCGAGGTCGAACTTGGCGGCCGGCGCGAACAGCGGCAGCAGCCGGGACTCCAGCCCGGCGAAGCGCGGTTCGGCCAGCGGCCGGGACTCGAAGGTGAGCATCGCCTGGACCAGCGGGACGGTCCCCGGGTCCCGTGCGACGCGGAGCTTGTCCACCAGCGTCTCGAACGGCACGTCGGCGTGCCCGACCGCCTCCAGCGTCGCCGTGCGCACCCGCCGTACCAGCTCACCGAGGCCCGGGTCGCCCGACAGGTCGACGCGCAGCGGGACGGTGTTGACGAAGAAGCCGATCAGCGGCTCGTACTCCTCCTCGGTGCGGCCGGCTACCGGGGTGCCGACGAGCAGGTCGGAGGCGCCGGTCAGGCGGCCGAGCAGGGCGGCGTAGGCCGCCGTCATCACCATGAACGGCGTGGCCCGCAGGCCGCGCGCGAGCACCGTGCCGGCCTCGACCAGGGCGCCGGGCAGCCGGACCGCGTGGGTGGCGCCGCGGCCGGAGCGCCGGTGCGGCGCGGGCCGGTCGGCGGGCAGGGCGAGCCTGGTCGGGGCGCCGTCCAGGTAGCGCTGCCACCAGGAGACCGACTCCGGGTCGGTGCCCGCCGCCCGTTGCCGCTCCGCGTGGTCGGCGAACTGCGCCGGGAGCGCGGGAAGGTCGGTGCCGCCCGCGTAGCAGGCGCCCAGTTCGTCGAAGAGCAGGTGCATGGAGGGGCCGTCGCACACGATGTGGTGCAGGAAGAGGCCGAGCAGGTGCTCCTCGGGGCCGAGCCGCACCAGGCCGGCCCGCAGGAGCCGGTCGGCGGCGAGGTCGAAGGGGGCCTCGGCCCAGGTGCGCAGGGTGGCCAGGCCCTCCTTCTCCCGGGCGTCGGGGGCGAGGCCGCCGAGGTCCACGCGGGCCAGCGGCACCGTCGCGTCGGGCAGCACCCGGGCGTACGGCTCTCCGTCGTGCTCGGGGTAGACGGTCCGCAGCACCTGGTGCCGCTCGGCGACGCGGCACAGCGCGGCGTGCAGCGCCGGGACGTCGAGGGGTCCGTGCAGCCGGACCGCGAAGGGAACGTTGTACAGCGAGGAACCCGGGTGCAGACGGTCCAGCAGCCACAGGGCGCGCTGGGCGTGCGAGAGGGGCCGGCGGTCCGGCCGGTCAGCGGATGTTTCCCGGGTCCGTACGCCGCCGACCGCGGTTGTGGGGGCAGGAGTTGCCGACGGGTGGTCGGCTGTGCGGGAGGCCATGGCCACATCAAAAAGGCCCTCCCCTCGGCCGGGCGAGACATTTAGGCTCAGCCGAATGTTGGTTCTTCGCTTCGACGCCGACGACCTCGCGTCCGTGCGCTTCGCGTGCTCCCCGCTCCAAGAGGCGGTCATGAGCCTGTGGATCTGGCAGAACCCCGCCAAATACGCCATCCACCAGCCACTTGTGCGCGCCTCGGCCAAGCAGCTCGCGCATCTCGACTGGGATCTGCTGCAGGCGCTGATAGGCCCAGCTGGTTTCCTTCCGGACTTTCTCACCCCCTATCCCGCCACACCGCGACCGGACATAAGCGACGAACTCGCGGTCGTCCGGGCCACGGGCCACGACGTCGTGCTGCGCGATCTGCTCAACGCGGCGAACGGGCGCCGGCTTAACCCCCGGCTGGAAGACGTGAAGACCGACGTCCGGGGGCTGCTCGAAGAGATCACCGCGGCTCTGACCGGCTACTGGAAAGCCATACTCGAACCCCACTGGCCGAAACTGATCGCCGTGCTGGAGGCGGACGTTCTGTACCGCGCCAGAAGGCTCGCCGACGAGGGCGCCCAAGGGCTGTTCAACGACATCGACCGCGGCCTGAGATGGAGCAACGGCGCGCTCAACGTCGACGAACCGGGCGTCGAGGCGGACATGGACGTCCGCGGCCGCGGACTCACCTTCACGCCCTCGCTGTTCTGCAACCGGGCGGTCACCCTCATCGACTACTCGCAGCCGCCGCGGCTCTGGTACCCGGCGCGCGGCCGGGGCACCGTGTGGGGCGCCGGGGTGGTCGCCACCAGCCGCGCCCTGGCCGAACTGGTGGGCCGCAGCCGCGCCCAGATCCTCGAGGTGCTCAGCCAGCCGCTCAGCACCACCGAACTCGCCCGCCGCCTCGACCTCAGCCCCGCAGCGATCAGCCAGCACCTCGGGATCATGCACCGCGCCGGCCTGCTGGACCGGGCCCGGCACGGGCACACGATCCTTTATTCGCGCACCCCGCTCGGCGACCGCATGGTCGGCTGAACCCGCCGTTGATCACTTGTGGCCGCCATCGGTCGTCGGCTACCAATGTCCCGTGATACGAGGCGAGAAGATCGGGCTGCGCGCCCGCCACGAAGACGACATCGCCGTCCTGCAGTCGGAGCTGTACGACGACGTGAGAACCCAGGCGCTGGCCGATTCCGCCCCTTGGCGGCCCGTTCCGCCGGGCTCCGAGAAATCCCCGTACGCGGTGGGTGAGCAGAACGACGACATCGTCTTTTTCTCGGTGGTGGAACTGGCCTCCCAGAAACTCGCCGGTGAAGCGCTGCTGTGGGGCATCGACACGTACAACCGGCGCTGCCACCTCGGCCTTTCGCTGCTTCCCGCATTCCGTGGAACGGGCCTGGGGACGGATATCGTGCGGGCGCTGTGCACCTATGGATTCGCGGTGCGCGGCCTGCACCGGCTGCAGATCGAAACCGCCGCCGACAACGCGGCGATGATTCGCGCGGCGGAGCGGGCCGGATTCACCAGAGAGGGAACACTGCGCGGGTCCGCGTGGGGATTCGGTGCCTTCTCCGACGAGGTCGTCCTCGGAATGCTGGACCACGAGTGGCGGGACGACGGCCGGCCGGCACGCTAGCGGCGAAACGCCCCGGCACCGCGCTGTCATGACCCGCCGCGACAGGGGAACCCGGCCGCCGAGAGCCCGTGCCGTGCGTGCCGCGGGGGAACACAAAGGGATTACTGACGGATCATGGCCGCTGACCGAACGCCACCACGGGGGTGATGACCGTGTCCCCCGATCGGCCCGACGCACCCGACGAGTGGGCGGGTGGCGGCAAGTCCGCGGACTCCCGGGGGCGGCTGCGGGTGAGCGAGGCGCTGGCCGCCGCGGCCCGTGAGGTCACGGACCCGCGGCGCGTCCCGGACGCGCTGTGCACGGCATGCGTACGGCTGCTGCCGGTCAGCGGGGCCTCGGTGTCGATCTCCGGGGGCCGGGGCATCCAGATGACCTGGTGCGCCAGCGACCGGGTGGCGGCCCGGCTGGCCGAGCTGCAGTACACGATGGGGGACGGGCCCTGCCACTCCGCGCTCGAACAGGGCGCCCCGGTCCTCGCGCCCGACCTCACCGCGGGCCGCGACGCCCGGCGCTGGCCGATCTTCGCGCACGAGGCGGTCGGGCTCGGCGTGTCCGCGGTGTTCTCGCTGCCCCTGGGTGTCAGCGGCGCCGCCCTCGGCACCCTCGACCTGTACTGCGACCGGGTCGGCGGCCTGTCCGAACCCGACCTGCGGACGGCGCTCTGGGTGCGGGACGCGGTCACGTACGCCCTGATGAGCACCCAGCCGACGCACCGGGGCACCGAGGAGGCCACCGACGAGGAGGTAGCGTCCTGGGTGGAGGCCTCGGAGGCCGACCACACCGAGGTCTACCAGGCGGTCGGCATGGTGATGGTGCAGCTCGACGCCGACCCGGAGCAGGCCCTGGACCGGATGCGGGCCCGCGCCTTCGTCGAGGGCCGTACCGTCAGCCAGGTGGCCCGGGAGGTCCTGGCCCGCAGACTCCGCTTCGAGCCGGAGCCCGGCGGCGATCGTCGCGCCGGCCCTCAGGACGACGGCCGGCGCGACGGAGAGGGAAGGGACGGTGACCGGTCATGAGCCGGGAACAGCAGCTCGCCGAGGCGGTCGTCGGGCCGGCCGAACCCTTCGCCGACGACGTCGACCCCGTCGCGCTCGTGGACCGGCTGGCCCGCGCCTGCGTCGACATCACCGGCGCCGCCGCCGTGGGCGTCATGGTCGCCTCGGCCCGCGGCGACCTGCGCACCCTGGCGGTCACCGGCGAACAGGCGGCCTTCATGGAGCTGTTCCAGCTCCGGACCGACGAGGCCCCTGCCTCGGCTGCTACCGCGAGGGCCGGCGCGTGGACGCCCGCGACATGAGCGCCTGCACGACCGCTGGCCCCTGGTGGCACCCTTCGCGCTGCGCAGCGGCTTCGGCTCGGTGCACGCGGTCCCGCTGCGCGTCCACCGGCAGCGCGTCGGCGCGGTCAACCTGCTGATCCGGGAACCCGGCGGCCTGCCGCCGCTCGACCTGGAACCGGCCCGGACGCTCGCCGACGTCACCGCCGTCGCGCTGGTCAACTGGTCCCCGGACCGGGTGCGGCCCGCCGACGTCAGCGGCCGCGGTGCGGCCGCCCTCGCCGCCAAGGCCACCGCCGACATGGCGTCCGGCATGATCGCCGAGGCGGGCGGCCTGTCCCTGAAGGAACCGGAAGAAGCCCCCGGACGGGCCGGGCCACGCCTGCACCGAGGCCGGGTTCGGCGCCCTGGACACCGCCGCCCGGGAGGCCGGCGCGTGGCTCGACTGGTACCGGGCGGTCACGGTGACGGACGCCCAGGAGGACCTGCACCGGACCGCCCAGCTGCGCTGGAACCCGCCCCGGCACGCGTGAGGGGCCCCGGGAGTCCCGGGGCCCCTCACAGGTCGTACGTCGTCAGCCGCACTGGCAGGGCGCGCCCGACTGGCAGCCGCAGCCGCAGCCCGAGCCGCAGCCGCACGCGGCGACGAGCGGCAGGCTCCTGATCTCGCCGGACTGGTCGGTGTCGCGCTCCTGGGTGGGGTCGGGCGTGGTGCTGGGGGATTCGGCCATGGGTCCCTCCTCGACACGGGGGCCTGGTGCCCTCACCCATTGCATGCCCGTTTCCCTGGGCGCATCAACGGCGCACAGAGGCGCCCGCGCGCCCCGCCCCGCGGTCTTCGAGCCCCCGCGGCCTCAGACCCCGTCGAGCCCGGTGACCGGCTGGATGTCCTGCTGGAGGTCGTCCGCGTGCTCGCCGGTGACGAGGTAGACCACACGCTTGGCGACCGCCACGGCGTGGTCGGCGTACCGTTCGTAGTAGCGGCCCAGCAGGGTCACGTCGACGGCCGTCTCGATGCCGTGCTTCCAGCGCTCGTCGATCAGGTGCTGGAACAGCGTGCGGTGCAGCAGGTCCATGTCGTCGTCGTCCTGCTCCAGCTGGAGGGCGAGGTCGACGTCCTTCGTCACGATCACCTCGGCCGCCTTGGCCATCAGGCGCTGCGCGAGCTGGCCCATCTCCAGGATGGTGGCGTGCAGGTCGTGCGGCACCGCGCGCGAGGGGAAGCGCAGCCGGGCCAGCTTGGCCACGTGCTGCGCGAGGTCCCCGGAGCGCTCGAGGTCGGCGGACATGCGCAGCGACGTGACGACGATACGGAGGTCCGTCGCCACCGGCTGCTGGCGCGCGAGCAGGGCTATCGCCCGCGCCTCCAGGTCGTGCTGGAGTTCGTCGACCTTCTGGTCGGCCTCGATCACGCTCTCGGCCAGCTTCAGGTCGGTGTCGAGGATCGCCGTCGTGGCGCGCCCGATGGCGGAGCCGACCAGCCGGGCCATCTCCACCAGACCGTCGCCGATCGAGTCCAGTTCCTCGTGGTACGCGTCCCGCATCAGGGTTCCCTCTCATAGGTGTGCTTGGTCCCCACGCTCCCACGTTCTGTCCCGCACGCGACGGTTTCTGCCCTCCCAAATGAACCGGTACTGGCTCCAAGGTGAACTCTGGGCGACGAGTGTTCGAGGTCGCACCTCGACGGCTGTGGTCAGCTCGTTCGACATGCCTAACCTTGAGGCATGGACGTGAACGCGGCGGTCGCCGCAGCGGCAGCGATCGCCGGGGTGCTCACCGGTGTCATCGCCATGCTGGCGTTCCGCTGGAGTGAACGCGACCAGAAGCGACCCACCAGGACTTCTTTGCACACCGATCCCGTACTCCCGCCCGGCGTGGACACCGTACTGTCCGTGCTCCGCTCCTCGGCCGTCGTCCTCGACGAGGCCGACGCCGTCGTCAAGGCCAGCTCCGCCGCCTACGCCCTCGGGCTGGTCCGCGGCGGCAAGCTCTCGGTCGAGCCGATGCTCCAGATGGCCCGGGACACCAGACGCGACGGCGAGATACGCCAGGTGGAGCTGGACCTGCCCCGGCGCGGCACCGGACGGGGCGAGGCCCTCGCCGTCTCCGCGCGGGTGGCCCCGCTCGGCTCCCGCCTGGTCCTGCTGCTGGTCGAGGACCTCACCGAGGCCCGCAGGATCGAGGCCGTGCGGCGCGACTTCGTGGCGAACGTCAGCCATGAACTGAAGACGCCCGTCGGCGCGCTCTCCCTGCTCTCCGAGGCCGTGATGGACGCCTCCGACGACCCCGAGGCCGTGCAGCGCTTCGCGGGCCGCATGCAGATCGAGGCGACCCGGCTGACCAACCTGGTCCAGGAGCTCATCGACCTCTCCCGGGTGCAGAACGACGACCCGCTGGAGGACGCCGAGCCCGTCCGGGTGGACGAGCTGGTCGCCGAGGCCGTCGACCGCTGCCGCCACCAGGCCGGCACCAAGCAGATCATCATGGCCGCCGGGGGCACCGCCGACCTGCACGTGTGGGGCAACCGCGGCCAGCTCGCCGCCGCCCTCGGCAACCTGGTCGAGAACGCCGTGAACTACTCACCGGCCCGCACCCGGGTCGGCATCGCCGCCCGCCGGGTGGTCGCCCCGGGCGGCGACATGATCGAGCTGGCCGTCACCGACCAGGGCATCGGGATCTCCGAGAAGGACAAGGAACGCGTCTTCGAGCGCTTCTACCGCGTCGACCCGGCCCGCTCCCGGGCCACCGGGGGCACCGGCCTCGGACTCGCCATCGTCAAGCACGTGGTCGCCTCGCACGGCGGGGAGGTCACGGTGTGGAGCGCCGAGGGGCAGGGCTCCACGTTCACGCTCAGGCTGCCGGAGGCGGGCGTGGCCCGTGACCGCGCACTGCACCACCCCGACCTCGACGAAGAGGACGGCGGCCCCACCGACACATCTCCGTACGAACCGCTTCCCGCCCCGGAGGTCCTTCCGTGACCCGAGTGCTCGTCGTCGAGGACGAGGAGTCCTTCTCCGACGCCCTGTCGTACATGCTCCGCAAGGAGGGCTTCGAGGTCGCCGTCGCGGCCACCGGCCCCGACGGACTCGACGAGTTCGAGCGCAACGGCGCCGACCTCGTCCTCCTCGACCTGATGCTGCCGGGGCTGCCCGGCACGGAGGTGTGCCGGCAGCTGCGCGGCCGCTCCAACGTCCCCGTGATCATGGTGACCGCCAAGGACAGCGAGATCGACAAGGTCGTGGGCCTGGAGATAGGGGCCGACGACTACGTCACCAAGCCCTTCTCCTCCCGGGAGCTGGTCGCCCGCATCCGGGCCGTGCTGCGCCGCCGCGGCGAGCCGGAGGAGGTCACCCCGGCCGCCCTGGAGGCGGGTCCGGTCCGCATGGACGTCGACCGCCACGTGGTCACCGTCTCGGGCTCGAAGGTCGACCTCCCGCTCAAGGAGTTCGACCTGCTGGAGATGCTGCTGCGCAACGCCGGCCGCGTGCTGACCCGCATGCAGCTCATCGACCGGGTCTGGGGCGCCGACTACGTCGGTGACACCAAGACGCTGGACGTCCACGTCAAGCGGCTGCGCGCCAAGATCGAGCCGGACCCGGGGGCGCCCCGGTACCTGGTGACGGTGCGGGGCCTCGGGTACAAGTTCGAGCCGTAGGCCGTACCGTCCCGCGGCAGGCCGGCCGCGGCCGCGAAGGACTGACGAAGGACGACGAAGGGCGGCACCCCGCGCGGGGTGCCGCCCTTCGTGCGTGCGGTCGCTCAGTTGCCGGCCGACTGGGACGCCGAGTCGCTCGGGGTGGCGCCGGTGTCCGCGGCGTCGCCGGCGGACGCGGTGTCGCCGGCCGTCGCCGAGGCGGTGGCCTTGCCGCCCTTGTGCGGCTTACCGCTGCCCGACGCGGACGCGCCCGGCGCGGGGGCGGCGGTGGCCGAGGCGGTCGGGATCTCGCTCGGGCCCCAGCCGCTGAAGTAGCTGGTGGCCGGGACCACGTAGGCGCTCAGGCTCACCGGACCGGTCGAGCTGAGGGTGAAGGTCACCTTCTGCACGTTGCCGTTCTGGACCGCCTCGCGGCCGGTGGCCAGCACGGCGGACGCGTTGCCCTTGCCGCCGAGGATCAGCGAGCCGTGGGCCGGGACGGTCAGGCTCTGGCCCTTGGCCGGGGAGAGCTTGAGCGGCGCGCTCGCACCCGCGACGGTGACCGACTGGAGGGTCTGGTTGGTCGAGCCCCCGTTGAAGATCGTCGCGGAGACGACGGCCGGGCCGGTGGCCTGCGGGTCGGGCTGCGTGATGATCGTGGCGTTCTGGACCTTGATGGCGCCGACGCTGGTGGCCGCGTTGTCCGGCTTGATCTCCAGGGTCTGGGAGTTGTTTCCGGCGCCGCAGGCGGCGAGCGAGGCGATCGAGAAGGCGATGGCGGAGGCGGCGAGGGCGCCGCGTCGAAGGCTGCTGCTCACGGCGGCGGCAACTCCTTGAACGCAGGGGCGGCTCCTCTATAAAGCCACCCTAAGTGTCTGTCAGCGACCTCAGGTTACCGAGCCGTTCCCGCGCCGCCGCACCCGACCCTCCCCCAAGCCCCCCGCTTCCCTCCGGGTGGGGGTACCGCGACCGCCGACAAGTGACCCGCGGGTCACTTTGCCGGAAGCCCCGTCCGGCATTCACATAACGCGCGCGCGAGCCCTCCTGGGACCGTCGGCGACATTTTTGTGAAGGAATGCGCGATCCCCCGGAAATTGATCACCGATCACCCGTCCGGCCCGCGTTGATCAATTCCGGAATCGGTTCCCGCCGGCGCCGGGCCTCCGAACGGAGTAGCGGAAGTCGCACGTCTGGAACCCGACAAATCGGGATGTTCATCCGCTTGGAAGCGCCTCCCGGAGCGTGTAACGTGCGCGTTTCCCTCCACCCGGAGAGCCCCTCCGACCTGCGAATACCTGGTTCCGCAGGCCCTCCGCAGCACGTTCCTGTCGCTGTTGTCAAGCCCCGAGATATGCCCTGACCTGCGAAAACGCCATTCAGAACCCGCCGTATCCGTGTTACTCTGGATAGCCACGGAAGGGGTACCTGTCACATGACGTTCAAGGTTGGCGACACCGTGGTCTATCCCCATCACGGGGCCGCGCTGATCGAGGCTATCGAAACTCGCCAGATCAAAGGCGTGGACAAGACCTACTTGGTGCTGAAGGTCGCCCAGGGTGACCTGACGGTACGTGTGCCAGCGGACAATGCGGAGTTCGTCGGCGTGCGTGATGTGGTCGGTCAGGACGGGCTGGACCGAGTCTTCGAGGTGCTGCGCGCCCCGTACGCCGAGGAGCCCACGAACTGGTCCCGTCGCTACAAGGCAAACCTGGAGAAGCTCGCCTCCGGCGATGTCATCAAGGTCGCGGAAGTCGTGCGCGACCTGTGGCGTCGCGAGCGCGAGCGCGGACTCTCCGCCGGTGAGAAGCGCATGCTCGCCAAGGCTCGCCAGATCCTGGTGAGCGAGCTCGCTCTCGCGGAGAACACGAACGAGGACAAGGCCGAGGCCCTGCTCGACGAGGTACTCGCCTCCTGACGCGCCCCCGGCGGCAACCGCCGCCCTCAGCACGCGCAACACAGTGAAACTGCCGCGGTGCCCGATGACACTGACCCTGTCGCCGGGCGCTGCGGCATGTTCGTCTCCGGAACTCCGGCCGCGGTGCGGCCGGGGCGACGGGCCGGTACGACGCCTGTCGTTCATCTCGGGGGAAGCCCCCCGATACTTGGTGTGCCGGGCCCGGGCAGATGGCTCGACCAGGGTCACGGAAGGGTCCGGTCAAGGCGTCGCGCCCGGCACTCCTCCAGGCCATACCCACCTAGGTCGAGCACACAAACCTGACAGGAACCGATGTCTGACGATTCGCGCCCCTCACCCGCGCAGATCCCCGTCGCCGCCGTGATTCCCGCCGCCGGCCGGGGCGTACGCCTGGGCCCCGGCGCCCCCAAGGCGCTGCGCACGCTGAACGGCACGCCCATGCTGATCCACGCGGTCCGCGCCCTCGCCGCCTCCCGGCACGTCGCCCTGGTGATCGTCGTGGCCCCGCCCGACGGCGCCGCCGAGGTGAAGTCCCTGCTCGACGCGCACGCCCTGCCCGACCGCACCGACTTCCTCGTCGTGCCCGGCGGGGACAGCCGCCAGGAGTCGGTCCGGCTGGGCCTGGACGCGCTGCCGCCCGAGTACGGCGTCGTCCTCGTGCACGACGCGGCCCGCCCGCTCGTCCCCGTCGACACCGTGGACGGGGTCATCGAGGCCGTACGCGAGGGCGCGCCCGCCGTGGTCCCCGCGCTGCCGCTCGCCGACACCGTCAAGGAGGTCGAGCCCGCGGCCGTCCACGGCGACCCCGAGCCGGTCGTGGCCACGCCCGAGCGGGCCAGGCTGCGCGCCGTGCAGACACCACAGGGCTTCGACCGCGCGACCCTGGTGCGCGCCCACGAGACCGTCACCGAGGACGTCACGGACGACGCGAGCATGGTCGAGCGGCTCGGCCTGCGGGTCGTCACCGTCCCCGGGCACGAGGAGGCCTTCAAGGTCACCCGCCCCCTCGACCTGGTCCTCGCCGAGGCGGTCCTCGCCCGCAGGAGGCTCAACGATGGCTTCTGAGAACCGGCCCGCGGCTTCCGGGGACCGGCCCGCCCAGGACCCGGCCGCGGCGCTCCCGTTCGCGCTGCCCCAGGTCGGCATCGGCACCGACATCCACGCCTTCGAGGAAGGCCGCGAGCTGTGGTGCGCCGGCCTGAAGTGGGAGGACGCGGGCCCGGGCCTGGCCGGACACTCCGACGCCGACGTCGTCGCGCACGCCGCGTGCAACGCGCTCTTCTCCGCCGCCGGGCTCGGCGACCTCGGACAGCACTTCGGCACCGGGCGCCCCGAGTGGTCCGGCGCCTCCGGCACCACCCTGCTGACCGAGGCCGCCCGCATCGTCCGCGAGGCCGGCTTCACCATCGGCAACGTCGCCGTCCAGGTCGTCGGACCGCGTCCCAAGATCGGCAAGCGCCGGGACGAGGCGCAGAAGATCCTCTCCGAGGCGGCCGGCGCCCCGGTGTCCGTCTCCGGCGCCACGACCGACGGCCTCGGCTTCCCCGGCCGCGAGGAGGGACTCATGGCGGTGGCCACGGCACTCGTGGTGCGGGTGGGCTGAGGGCGTGCGAGGGTACCCGCACAGTCACCGCTGACCGAGGAGGTACCCCATGCCCGCCGTACTGCCCGACCGGGTCAAGTCCCTGCTGGACGGCAAGGTGTTCATCGTCGTCGGCACCCTCCAGCCCGACGGGGGACCGCAGATGTCCCCGGTCTGGGTGAAGCGCGACGGTGACGACATCCTCTTCTCCACCACGGCCGACCGCCGCAAGAAGAAGAACCTGGACCGCGACCCGCGCGTCACGGTCGTCGTTATGAACCCCGAGCAGCCCTACGAGTACGCCGAGATCCGCGGCACCGCCGAGATGACCACCGACGGCGGCGCGGAACTCATCGACGAACTGAGCGAGAAGTACACCGGCCAGAAATACGCGGACTTCAACCCGGCCTCGGCGAACGACGCCCAGCGGGTGGTGGTGCGCATCACCCCGGACAAGGTGGTCGGCATGCTCTGAGGCGCCGGCGGTACGGTGCGCCCGGCACGGGGCATTGTGGGGAAGGGGCGTGAGGCACTGCCTGGCGCCCACTACCCTGGAGTGGTGACCATTCGCCTGTACGACACCAGCGCCCGGCAGATCCGTGACTTCACCCCGCTCACGCCGGGCTGTGTCTCGATCTACCTGTGTGGCGCCACCGTGCAGGCGGCCCCGCACATCGGGCACATCCGCTCGGGCCTCAACTTCGACATCATGCGCCGCTGGTTCGCCCACCGCGGCTACGACGTGACGTTCGTCCGCAACGTCACCGACATCGACGACAAGATCATCAAGAAGGCCCACGAGCAGAACCGGCCCTGGTGGTCGATCGGCTACGAGAACGAGCGCGCCTTCAACGACGGCTACTCCGCCCTCGGCTGCCTCCCGCCCACCTACGAGCCCCGCGCGACCGGCCACGTCACCGAGATGATCGAGATGATGCAGGGCCTCATCGAGCGCGGCCACGCCTACGCGTCCGACGGCAACGTCTACTTCGACGTGCGGTCCTTCCCGCGCTACCTGGAGCTGTCCCGGCAGGAGCTGGACAACCTGCTCCAGCCCTCCGGCGAGGGCGAGACCGGCAAGCGCGACCCGCGCGACTTCGCCATGTGGAAGTCCGCCAAGCCCGGCGAGCCGACCTGGCCGACCCCCTGGGGCCCCGGCCGCCCCGGCTGGCACCTGGAGTGCTCGGCGATGGCCCACAAGTACCTGGGCAGCGCCTTCGACATCCACGGCGGCGGCCTCGACCTGATCTTCCCGCACCACGAGAACGAGATCGCCCAGGCCAAGGCCTACGGCGACGACTTCGCCCGGTACTGGGTGCACAACGCCTGGGTCACCATGGCCGGCGACAAGATGTCCAAGTCGCTCGGCAACAGCGTCCTGGTCTCCGAGATGGTCAAGCAGTGGCGCCCGATCGTCCTGCGCTACTACCTCGGCACCCCGCACTACCGCTCGATGATCGAGTACAGCGAGGACGCGCTGCGCGAGGCCGAGTCCGCGTTCGCCCGCATCGAGGGCTTCATCCAGCGCGTGGTGGAGACGGCCGGCGGGGCCGTCGAGCCCGCCGCCGAGATGCCGCCCGCCTTCGCCGAGGCGATGGACGACGACCTGGGGGTCCCGCAGGCCCTCGCCGTCGTGCACACCACCGTCCGGCAGGGCAACAGCGCGCTGGCCGCCGGCGACAAGGACGCCGCCGTGGCCCGGCTCGCCGAGGTGCGCGCCATGCTCGGCGTTCTCGGCCTCGACCCGCTCGACCCGTTCTGGGCCGGCGAGACCGACCGGGGCGAGGACCTGCACGGTGTGGTCGACAGCCTCGTGCGGCTCGTCCTCGACCAGCGCGAGTCGGCCCGCGGCCGCAAGGACTGGGCCACCGCGGACGCCATCCGCGACCAGCTCAAGGAGACGGGTCTGGTCATCGAGGACAGCCCGCAGGGGCCTCGCTGGAGCCTCGGCCAGCGCTGAGACCGTCCGCGGTCCGATGATCGATTGTGCCGCCCGGACCTCCGGGCGGCACACTGCATAGACGTACACATCCGCACGCACCACAGAGACAGGTAGGTCATGGCCGCGAACAACCGTCGCATGTCCGGCAAGAAGGGCGCGCAGGTCGGCAGTGGCGGCCAGCGGCGCAAGGGTCTGGAGGGCAAGGGCCCTACCCCGCCCGCCGAGATGCGCAAGGGGCACAAGAAGAACCGCATCGCCACCTCCAAGGCGAAGCAGACGGCGCGCCGCCCCGTGGCGCGCGGCCGGGGCGGCAAGTCCGCCTCCGAACTGGTCGTCGGGCGCAACCCGGTGGTCGAGGCGCTGCGCGAGGGCGTGCCCGCCTCCACGCTCTACGTCCAGCAGTTCGTCGACAACGACGAGCGCGTCCGCGAGGCCCTCCAGCTCGCCGCCGAGCGCGGCGGCATCAACCTGATGGAGGCCCCGCGTCCCGAGCTGGACCGCATGACGAACGGCCTGAACCACCAGGGCCTGGTCCTGCAGGTCCCGCCGTACGAGTACGCGCACCCCGAGGACCTCGCCGAGGCCGCCTACGACGAGGCCGCCGACCCGCTGATCGTCGCGCTCGACGGCGTGACCGACCCGCGCAACCTCGGCGCGGTCGTCCGCTCCGTCTCCGCCTTCGGCGGCCACGGCGTGGTCGTCCCCGAGCGCCGCTCGGCGGGCATGACGGCCGGCGCCTGGAAGACCTCCGCCGGCACGGCCGCCCGTACGCCGGTCGCCCGCGCCACCAACCTCACCCGGACCCTGGAGGCCTACAAGAAGGCCGGCATCACGGTCGTGGGCCTGGCGGCGGACGGTGAGGTGGAGCTCGGCGACCTGGAGGCGCTCGGCGGGCCCGTCGTCATCGTGGTCGGCAGCGAGGGCAAGGGCCTGTCCCGGCTGGTCGGCGAGACCTGCGACTTCCGGGTGCGGATCCCGATGCCCGGTGGCGCGGAGTCCCTGAACGCCGGTGTGGCCGCGGGCATCGTGCTGTACGAGGCGGCGCGCAGGCGGAGCTGAACACCCGTCCGGCACGTCACCCGTGCGGGGTCATTACGGCGTCCATGTGGCGTCAGGAGCCGCTTTGACGGGGTCCGGACACATCCGGGCGGTCAAAGCAGTGTCCTAACTCCACGTCACTCGGTTAGATGCGTGTGGACACCAGAACACCCCGCACACCCACGGGGGACCGCTCGTCGGGATTCGACGACGCTCCCGCGCTGAGCATGGTGAAGGTGCCGAGCGATCCGGCGCAGGTCATCGTCAGTCACGCCAGCTTCCGCGTGCAGTTGGGCGCGTCGGCCAAGCGCGGCCAATCCCCGCGGATCGCCCGGCACCTGAGCGCCACCCAGGAACCCGCCCGCATGCCGGTCATGGGCACCGGGGGACGGGCCGGCGCCACCGCCGCGGCCGGCCGCCGGCGGCCCGTCGTGTGGAGCGGCAGGTCCGCGCCCGACGACACCGGCGCCCACCGGCTGCTCCAGGCCGTCCGGGGCAGCGTCCGCCATGCCGACGAGCCCGTCGAGGCCGGCGCCACCCAGGTCATCCCGCGCGTGGGCACCGGATACCCGGACGCCTACCCCGGGCTCGACCAGACGGTGGAGACCCCGGTCGTCGGGCACCAGCGCACCGCCCCCGACGAGGGCACCCGGCTCCTGCCCCCCATGCGCGCCGCGGGCAGCGCCTACGACGAACCGGGTTACGCGGCGCAGGAGTTCGACGGCGGTTACGGGAACTACGGCGACCACGCCGGGTACGCCGGCCACGACGAGTACGCCGACCAGGGCGACTACGACGACTACGACGACTACGACGACACCGCCGAGACGGGCGAGCGTCTGCGCAGGCGCCACGGCGACGACCCGGCGCGGCACGCCTACTACCCGGGCCGCCGGATGAACCTCGGCGTCGTCCTGCTCCCGCTGCGCATCTTCCTCGGCTTCATCTCCATCTACGGCGGCATGGGCAAGCTGTGCGACCCCGTCTACTTCGACGGCGGCAAGCGCGGCTCCATGGTCAAGTGGCTCAACACCCTGCACCCGTGGGACGTCGCCGAGCCGCTGCGCCAGTTCGCGCTGCACCACCCGGTCGGCTCCGGGCTCGTCATCGCCTTCCTCCAGGTGGCCGTCGGCGTCCTGACCGTCTTCGGCTGCTGGCAGCGCGTCGCCGCCGTGGTCGGCGCCCTGCTCTCGGCCGCGCTGATCGTCACGGTGAGCTGGAAGAGCGTCCCCGCCTACGACACCCCGGACATCATCTACCTGGCCGCCTGGTCCCCGCTGATCATCGCGGGCGCCCCGGTCTACTCGGTCGACGGCCGTCTCGCCGGCAGCGCCTGGCGCACCCTGGGACCCCGCGCCGACATCTGGGACCTGCGCCGCTACGTCCTGCGCCGCGGCGCCCTGGTCACGGCGGTCACGGTCGGTCTCACCCTGCTGGTCGGCTCCCTGCTGGGCGGCGCGGTGCGCGACTCCAGCCGGGTGGTCGTGCCCGGCCCCGGCGAGGCCCCGCGTAACAACGTGCCCGGCTCCCCGCTCCCGCAGGAGCCCGGCCAGGCGCACCGGCGGACCCCGTCGGCGTCCAGCTCGCCGTCCGGCGGCGCGACGGCCGGCGCCAGCCCCTCCGGCGCGGCGACGACCCCGGGTGCGAGCCGCAGCACCGGCGCCACCACCACGGCCCCCAGCCAGACCCAGGGCACCTCGGGCCAGGTCCCGCCCCGCCGCTCCGCCCCGACGGGCGGCGCCCCCAGCACCACGGCGGGCCCGACCAGCACGGGCGGCACGGCGACGGGCGGCGGCACGTCCACCGGCGGCAGCAGCGGCGGCGGTTCGGGCGGCACCTCCTCCACCGGCCAGCCGGGCCTGGTGGGCGGCCTGCTGGGCTAGCGGACAGGACAGCCGACAGCACGCGAAGGGGCCCCGTACCGGGAAGGTACGGGGCCCTTGGCGTACGGCCGGCGCGCGGGGTCCGAGGCTCGAAGCACGGCGCCCCGGCGCGGCCGATCCGCGGTCCGTGGTTCGGGGAGCGGGACCGGGAGGCCGCCCCCGCCGGAGCCGACGCTGTCGCTGTGCGCCCGGACGCCGGCCCGGCCGTGGGTGTGCCTCGGGCTGCCCGCCCGAGGCCGTCGGTCGGGCGCCCGGCCGGTCACCCGGGCATGGGAACGTGCCGCCCAGGCTCTCGCCCCGGGCGCCCAGCGGCCCGTCAGCGGCCCAGGGCTGCCAGTTCCTTCGCCGCCTCGGTGAGGTCCTTGGCTGTGTCGATGGCCCGCCAGTAGGCACCCTGCGGGATGGGGAACCCGGCGAGCTTCCGCTCCCGGGCCAGCCGGGGGAAGGTGGTCCGCTCGTGGTCGCCCCGCTCGGGCAGCAGATCGCGGAACTCGGGCGAGAACACGTACACGCCGGCGTTGATCTCGAACGTCGACGGCGGGGCCTCGATGAAGTCGGTGATGTGACCGAAGCCGTCGGTCTTCACCGCGCCCCAGGGGATCCGGGGCCGGGCCAGCGCCAGGGTCGCGAGGGCGTCCCGCTCGGTGTGGAAGTCGGCCATGTCCCGCAGGGAGAAGCGGGTCCAGATGTCGCCGTTGGTGGCGTACCAGGGCCGGTCGGGATGGGGCAGGTGCGCGGCGGCGTACTTGAGACCGCCGCCGCGGCCCAGGGGCTCCGTCTCCACGACGGTGGTGACGGACACCGGCAGGTCGGCCGAGTCCAGCCACTTCTGCAGCACCTCGGCGAGGTGGCCGCAGGAGATCACCACGTCCGTCACGCCCTCCTCGGCGAGCCAGGCCAGCTGGTGCCCGATGATCGGAGTGCCCGTACCGGGGATCTCGACCATCGGCTTGGGCCGGTCGTCGGTGTAGGGACGCAGCCGTGAGCCCTGGCCACCGGCCAGGACTACGGCTTGAGTGGGGCGCGACGCGGCGTTCGGATGGGTCATGACCCGAACTGTACGTGGCGCCCCGGCCGGGAATCCGGCCGCAACAAGCTCCTTAAGGAGCCGTTACCGACTTCCCAACCGGGTCTAGCCTCGGCGCCGCGCCTAGCTGTGCGCGGCCAGCACGCCGGAAGCGAAGGCGGTGTCGCACACCGGCCGGGCGTAGGACTGCGCGCGTGAGGCGCCGTAGATACGGACCGCCGCCTGGCCCAGGGCCCGCGCGATGGAGGAGCAGTGCTTCGCCAGCGACGGGTGCCCGTTGACGGCCTGCTGGAGGTGGGTCAGGACCACCCCGGGGTTCCGGTCCTGCAGCTCGGTCATCAGCCGGTCGCGCAGGACGTCCTGCGGGGCGTGGGCGACCGTCCGGGTGGAGACCTCCGCCGCGGAGACGTCCGAGGCGGTCAGCACCGAGCTGGAAGGGCTCCCCGTCCAGTTGACCCGGGTGACCGCGAGGGTCCCGGAGAGCACCAGGACGACGGGCAGGACGAGGGCGAGAGTGCGGCCGATCCGGCGGGCAGGGCCGCCCCGGTGGCCGCGTCGCGTCTGAGGGTTGGTGGAGTGCTTCACGCGAGTGAGGGTAGCGCCCGGTAACCATATGGCGACATTTGGTCACCCTTATGGGGGATGAAGTGGCGTCCCTTTCTGGGTAGAGGGTTGACGCGACCCGCCCGAAATGCTCGCCGTGCCGGGGTATCTCCCGGCAACGGAAGGGGCCCCGCGGCGATCCGCGGGGCCCCTTCCGTCAACCGTGCGTGAAAGCGCTGCTCAGCCGCTCAGTCGGAGAGCCGCTCGCCGGTGGAGGTGGAGAACACGTGGATCTCGCCCGGACGCGGCACCACGTGCAGCGTGGAGCCCTTGTCCGGCACCTGGCGGCCGTTCACGCGGACGACCAGGTCCTTGACCTCGCCACTGACCTCGGCGGTGCCGTAGACGTAGCCGTCGGCGCCCAGCTCCTCGACCACGTTCACGGAGACCGCGAGACCGGCCGGGGCGTCCTCGGTGTCCTTGGACAGCGAGGTGGCGGCACCGCCGCCCAGCTCGACCACGTCGAAGTGCTCGGGGCGGACACCGACGGTCACCGTGCGGTCACCCTTGTCGGAGGCGGCCTTCAGGGCGTCGCGGTTGACCGGGACGACGCTGTTGCCGAACTTCACGCCGCCGTCGGTGATCGGGACCTCGACCAGGTTCATGGCCGGGGAGCCGATGAAGCCGGCGACGAAGAGGTTCGCGGGCTTGTCGTACATGTTCCGCGGCGAGTCGACCTGCTGGAGCAGGCCGTCCTTGAGCACGGCCACCCGGTCGCCCATCGTCATGGCCTCGACCTGGTCGTGGGTGACGTAGACGGTGGTGATGCCGAGGCGGCGCTGCAGGGACGCGATCTGCGTACGCGTGGACACACGGAGCTTGGCGTCCAGGTTGGACAGCGGCTCGTCCATGAGGAAGACCTGCGGCTCACGCACGATGGCGCGGCCCATGGCGACACGCTGGCGCTGACCGCCGGAGAGCGCCTTCGGCTTGCGGTCCAGGTACTCGGTGAGGTCGAGGATCTTCGCGGCCTCCTCGACCTTCTGCCGGATCTCCGCCTTGTTGACGCCGGCGATCTTGAGCGCGAAGCCCATGTTGTCGGCGACGGACATGTGCGGGTACAGCGCGTAGTTCTGGAACACCATGGCGATGTCCCGGTCCTTGGGCGGCAGGTGGGTGACGTCGCGGTCACCGATGCGGATGGCTCCGCCGTTGACGTCCTCGAGCCCCGCGAGCATCCGGAGCGAGGTGGACTTGCCGCAACCCGACGGGCCGACCAGGACGAGGAACTCGCCGTCCTCGATCGCGATGTCGAGACCGTCGACGGCGGGCTTGGTGGAACCCGGGTAGATCCGGGTCGCCTTGTCGAACGTCACAGTGGCCATGGTGAATGGGCCCCCTTCTACCGGCAGGAACGTGCCGGACGATCCGTTGTAGGAAGGTGGTTGGTGTAGTCCACGCGAGTGAACCGGTTCTGGACGGTACCTGCCGTTCACCCGTCTGTCAGCACCCCGGCCCCTGTGAACTTCGCGGAAATTTTCGACGGGCCCGTGGTGGGACGTGGGTACACTGCACAGGCACGTACGCGGTATGCGCGTGCAGGCCTCCTTAGCTCAGATGGCCAGAGCACCGCACTTGTAATGCGTAGGTCGTCGGTTCGAATCCGACAGGGGGCTCCGTACACGAAGGCCACCCGCACCGTCCGGTGCGGGTGGCCTTCCGTCTGCCCGGGTCAGGGCTGCCGGGCCGGCCGGAGCAGGGTGCGCAGCACCTCGCGCAGGGTGCCCTCCGGGTCCGGGACGGCGCCCGTCGCGCGCCAGGCCACGAAGCCGTCCGGGCGGACCAGGACCGCGCCGTCGGCCGTGGTGCCGTGGGCCTCGGCCCAGTCCGGGGCGTCCGCCGCGCCGGGAGCGCCGGTGTCGTAGGTGAGGTCCGCGTCGGCGCCCGGGCCGATGCGGTAGGCGTCCAGGCGTACGCCGTCCAGGGAGGCGACCCGGCGGGCCGCCTCGTACCAGCCGGCGTCGTCCGGGGCGTCCGTGAGCAGCACCAGCGAGCGCTCGTACAGGTCGAGCGTGGACAGGCGGGCCCCGGCGCGGCGCAGCCACAGGTGCGGGGCCCGGGTGCCGGGGCGCCCGTTCAGGGACAGCCCGTCGGGGACCACCGGCTGGTCCTCGTCGGTGCCGACGACGGCGCCGTGCGGGTAGTGGTAGCCGAGGACGACGTTGAGGATGCCGCCGCGCTTGCCGCCGCCGACGCCGGGGGCCGGGGCGAAGCCGGGGTGGCTGTGCTCCACGGACCGGGCGGAGGCGCGGGCGCTGGTGGCGAGGGCGACCGGGCGGCGTTCGGTGTCGTAGGACGCGAGGAGACCGGGTTCCGCCCAGCCGTCGAGGACGGCGGCCAGCTTCCACGCGAGGTTGTGGGCGTCCTGGATGCCCGTGTTGGAGCCGAAGGCGCCGGTGGGGGACATCTCGTGGGCGGAGTCGCCGGCGAGGAAGACCCTGCCGTCGGCGTAGCGGTCGGCGACCCGTTCGGCGGCCCGCCAGGAAGCCTTCCCGGTGATTTCGACGTCCAGGTCGGGCACGCCCACGGCCCGGCGGATGTGGTCCCGCAGCCGTTCCTCGGTGAACGCGTCGAGGGACTCGCCGCGCTCGGGGTGCCAGGGGGCGTGGAAGACCCAGCGCTCCTTGTTGTCGACGGGCAGCAGCGCGCCGTCGGCGTCCGGATGGGTGAGGTAGCAGCAGATGAAGCGCCGGTCGCCGACGACGTCCGCCAGGGCGGCGGAGCGGAAGGTGACGCTGACGTTGGCGAACAGGTCGCCGGGGCCGCTCTGGCCGATGCCGAGGGCGCCCCGGACCGGGCTGCGCGGGCCGTCGGCGGCGACGAGGTAGTCCGCCCGGACGGTGTGGCACCGGTCGGTGGCGCGGTCGCGGATCACCGCCGTGACTCCGTCGGCGTCCTGTTCGAAGGACTCCATCTGGTGGGAGTAGCGCAGTTCGCCGCCGAGCTCGCGGGCGTTGTCCAGCAGGACGGGTTCGAGGTCGTTCTGGCTGCACAGGCACCAGGCGGTGGGGCTGAACCGGGCGAGCCCGCCGCCCGGGTCGATGTGCTTGAACAGCCATTCGCCCGCGTCGCCGACGAGGGTCGGGGTCTGCAGGATGCCGTGGTTCTCGGCCAGGAGCGATGCCGCCGCCTTGATGTCCGGCTCGACGCCGGCCACCCGGAACAGCTCCATCGTCCGCACGTTGTTGCCGCGTCCGCGTGGGTGGATCGAGGTCCCGGAGTGCCGTTCGACGAGCATGTGCCGGACACCGAGTCGGCCCAGGAACACGGACATGGACAGGCCCACCAGAGAGCCGCCCACGATGAGGACGGGGACGCGGTGGTCGGCTTTTTGATGCATCGAAGCCTCCAGAGGCAGGGATGAGCGTGTGGGGCGCCTGTGAGTTCTCTTGCCCGGTGGCGATGGCTTCGCGTGCCCAATCACCCACGTGGTTCATACGAGTCGCGGGCTTGTGGGGACCGGCACAGGATCAAGGAACGCCGCCGTCGCGTCCTGTGCGCCCGGTGACGGCTCTGCCCCCCGCGAAGGAGATGTGTGCAGGATGACCACGACGTCTGAACGTCTTTCAGAAACGGCACGCGAGGTGTCGAAGCGTGTCTCCCAGTCCGTGTTCGACGGCTCCCGGCTCCGGGTCGTCCTCCTGGTCGACGTCTACGACGGCGCGCAGCAGCAGTTCCTCGAGGCGTACGAGCAGCTCTGCAACCAGGTTGCGTCCGTGCCCGGCCATGTCAGCGACCAACTCTGCCAGTCGATCGAGAATCCCTCCCAATGGCTCATCACGAGCGAGTGGGAGAGTGCGCCGCCGTTCCTCACCTGGGTGAACAGCGAGGAGCACGTGCAGATGGTGGAGCCGCTGCACAGCTGCGTCCGGGACACCCGTTCGCTGCGGTTCCACGTGGTGCGGGAGACCGGCGGTGCCGCGGACCAGGACCGGCCGGGCGAGCGCCGGCTGCAGGCGCATCCGCGCATCGGCGACGGCGTGATCCGGCACGCCCTCACCTTCACGGTCAAGCCGGGCACCGAGGAGAAGGTCGCGAAGATCCTCTCCGACTACGCCTCGCCGAAGGCGCAGGTGGACGCGACGACGCGGCTGTGCCGGACCTCGCTGTTCATGCACGGCAACCGCGTGGTGCGGGCCATCGAGGTGCGCGGCGACCTGCTCGCGGCGCTCAGGCACGTGGCCCGGCAGCCCGAGGTGCGGGCCGTGGAGGAGGCGATCAACCCGTATCTGGAGCAGGACCGGGACCTCGACGACCAGGAGTCGGCCCGGATCTTCTTCACCCGGGCGGCGCTGCCGGCCGTGCACCACGTGAGCGCGGAAGGCCTGCCGGAGGGTTTCCGGCAGGCCCTGTGCTACCCGGCGCGGCCGGGCCGCGGCATGCGGCTGGCCGAGCTGCTGGCGAAGGCCGACTCGGCGGCCGCCGAGGACCCGGCGAGCCCGCTGCTGCGCAGCACGGTCTTCCAGCGTGACGACGTCGTGGTCCGGCTGGTGGACGTGCGCGACGAGCGGCACGCGGAGGCGCTGCCGGCCGACGCCCGGCTGGCCGCCGAGGTGCGCGAGCTGCTGGAGGCCGAGGCCACCCCCATGGACCTGATCACCGACCGCCGGTCGCCGGACGCCTGACCCGGCCGCCCGGCCCCGACAGCGCCGAGCGGCGACGCAGCAGACAAACGGAGGAAACGTTGTCCATCAAACCCCGTCCCAAGATCGTGGACCTCAGCGAGGTCGAGCCCAACGTCCGCCGAGGCGGCGACCTGCGCGCCATGCTCACCCCGGCCACGGTCGGCTCCACCAGCGGCTTCATGGGCGTGGCCATCGTGCAGCCCGGTGACCGCATCGGTGAGCACTACCACCCGTACTCCGAGGAGTTCGTCTACGTCGTCTGCGGGGAGCTGGAGGTGGACCTGGACGGTGAGCCGCACGCGCTGCGGCCCGAGCAGGGCCTGATGATCCCCGCCCACATGCGGCACCGGTTCCGCAACGTCGGCACGGCCGAGGCGCGGATCGTCTTCCACCTCGGTCCGCTGGCCCCGCGGCCGCAGCTGGGTCACGTCGACACGGAGGAGACGGAGGTCATCGGCGCGGCCGCGGTGATGACCGAGCACGCCGAGGCGGGTTCCGCCCACGCGGCCGGCCAGGGCCGGGTTCGGTCATGACCCGGCGCGTGGCGGTCACTGGCATAGGCATCGTTGCTCCGGGCGGCATCGGCGTACCGGCATTCTGGGATCTGCTAGCCGACGGCCGGACCGCGACGCGGGGCATCACCTTCTTCGATCCCACGGGCCTCAGGTCGCGGATAGCCGCCGAGTGCGACTTCGATCCGGCGGCGCACGGCCTGGACGCGGAGCAGGTCGCGCGGGCGGACCGGTACATCCAGTTCGCCCTGGTCGCCGGGGACGAGGCGGTCCGGGACTCCGGGCTCGACCTCGCCGCGGAGGACCCCTGGCGGATAGCCGTCTCGCTGGGCACGGCGGTCGGCGGCACGACCCGGCTGGAGCACGACTACGTCCTGGTCAGCCAGGGCGGGCAGCGCTGGGACGTCGATCACCGGGAGGCGGAGGCGCACCTGCACCGGGCGTTCTCGCCGAGCACGGTCGCCTCCGCCGTGGCGGAACGTTTCGGCGCGCAGGGTCCGGTGCAGACCGTCTCCACGGGCTGCACCTCGGGCCTCGACGCGGTCGGGTACGCCTTCCACACGGTCGAGGAGGGCCGGGCCGACATCTGCATAGCCGGGGCCTCCGACTCGCCGATCTCCCCGATCACCATGGCCTGCTTCGACGCGATCAAGGCCACCTCCCCGAACAACGACGACCCCGCACACGCCTCCCGGCCCTTCGACAACAACCGTGACGGCTTCGTCATGGGCGAGGGCGGCGCGGTGCTCGTCCTGGAGGAACTGGAACACGCGCGGGCCCGCGGCGCGCACGTGTACTGCGAACTGGGCGGCTACGCCACCTTCGGCAACGCCTACCACATGACCGGCCTGACCAGCGAGGGCCTGGAGATGGCCCGGGCGATCGACCTGGCACTGGACCACGCCCGGATCGACCCGACGGCCATCGACTACGTCAACGCGCACGGCTCCGGCACCCGGCAGAACGACCGCCACGAGACGGCGGCCGTGAAGCGGGCGCTCGGCGACCACGCCTACGGCACCCCCATGAGCTCCATCAAGTCGATGGTGGGGCACTCCCTCGGGGCGATCGGGGCGATCGAAGTGGTCGCCTGTGTGCTGGCCCTCGCCAAGCAGGTCGTACCGCCGACCGCGAACTACGAGACCCCCGACCCCGAGTGCGACCTGGACTACGTCCCGCGTGTCGCCCGCGAACGGAAGCTGAACAGCGTCCTGTCCGTGGGCAGCGGGTTCGGCGGCTTCCAGTCCGCGGTGGTCCTGACCCGGACGAGGGAGAGGACACGATGAGCGAACCGCACGACCGGCGCGCGGCCGTCACCGGCATCGGGGTCGTCGCGCCCAACGGCACCAGCACCGACACCTTCTGGAAGGCCACCCAGGAAGGTCTCAGCGTCCTCGACCGGGTCACCCGCGAGGGCTGCGAGCACCTTCCGCTGAAGGTGGCCGGCGAGGTCCGCGACTTCGATCCGGCCATGACGATCGAGGAGCGCTTCCTCGTCCAGACCGACCGGTTCACGCACTTCGCGATGGCCGCGGCCGACTTCGCGCTGGACGACGCCCGGCTCGGGCAGGCCGAGACCTCGGCGGAGCCGTACTCCGTCGGGGTGGTCACCGCCGCGGGCTCCGGCGGCGGCGCGTTCGGCCAGCGCGAGCTGCAGCAGCTGTGGGGCAAGGGCAGCCGCTTCGTCGGCCCCTACCAGTCCATCGCCTGGTTCTACGCCGCGAGCACCGGACAGATCTCCATCCGCCGCAAGTTCAAGGGCCCCTGCTCGGTCGTCGCCTCCGACGAGGCCGGCGGCCTGGACGCCCTCGCGCACGCCGCCCGTGCGGTGCGACGCGGCACCGACGTGATCGTGGCCGGCTCCACCGAGGCGCCGCTGGCGCCGTACTCGGTGGTCTGCCAGCTCGGTTACGAGGAGCTGAGCCGCGAGACCGACCCGTCCCGCGCCTACCGCCCGTTCACGGACACCGCCTGCGGGTTCGTGCCGAGCGAGGGCGGCGCCATGCTCGTGGTGGAGGCGGAGCGGTCCGCCCGCGAACGCGGAGTGCCGGTCCGGGCCTTCGTCGCGGGACACGCGGCGACCTTCACCGGCGCCTCCCGCTGGGCGGAGTCCCGGGACGGCCTGGCCCAGGCCGTGCGGCAGGCCCTGGACGAGGCCGGCTGCGCCCCCGAGGAGATCGACGTGGTCTTCGCCGACGCCCTCGGGGTGCCGGAGGCGGACCGGGCCGAGGCACTCGCCCTGGCCGACGCCCTCGGCGCGCACGGCGCCCGGGTGCCGGTCACGGCGCCCAAGGCCGGCATCGGCCGGGGCTACTGCGCGGCGCCGGTGCTGGACACCGCGGCGGCCGTGCTCGCGATGGAACACGGGGTGATCCCGCCGACGCCGAACGTCGTCGACGTCTGCCACGACCTCGACCTCGTCACCGGCCGCGCCCGCGTCGCCGAAGTGCGGACGGCGCTGGTGCTCAGCCGCGGACTCATGGGGTCGAACTCGGCGCTCGTGCTGCGGCACGGCGCCACGCAGTGAGCACAGCAAAGGAGGAAAGCGCATGTCCCAGATCACGGTGGAAGAACTCGCCGCGCTGATGAAGAAGGCCGCCGGGGTAACCGTCAGCCCGCAGCAGCTCCAGGAGAGGCCGGACACCGGCTTCGACGTCCTCGGCGTCGACTCGCTGGGCCTGCTCGGCATCGTCGGCGAGCTGGAGAACTCGCACGGCACCCCGATGCCGGTCGACGCGGAGCGCTGCAAGACGCCCCAGCAGTTCCTCAACCTCGTCAACAGCACCCTGATGGCAGGAGCCTGACATGGCAGGACACACCCAGAACGAGATCACGATCGCCGCTCCGCTGGACCTGGTCTGGGACATGACCAACGACCTGGAGAGGTGGCCGCAGCTGTTCAGCGAGTACGCCTCCGTCGAGATCCTCTCCCAGGAGGGGAAGAAGACGACGTTCCGGCTGACCATGCACCCGGACGAGAACGGCACCGTCTGGAGCTGGGTCTCCGAGCGCGAGCCCGACCGCGGCTCGCTCACCGTCCGCGCCCGCCGCGTGGAGACCGGACCGTTCGCCCACATGGACATCCTGTGGCAGTACGAGGAGGTCCCGGCCGGTACCCGCATGGTCTGGACGCAGGACTTCGCGATGAAGCCGGACGCCCCGGTCGACGACGACTGGATGACCGACAACATCAACCGGAACTCCAAGGTCCAGATGGCCCTCATCCGGGACAAGGTCGAGAAGGCCGCCGCCGGACACCGGGCCGCCCCGGCCCTGGCCGACTGAACCGGACCGAGGAGAAAGACCCATGCACCAGGCCCTGATCGTCGCCCGGATGGCCCCGGGCTCCGCCCCGGACATCGCCAAGGTGTTCGCGGAGTCCGACCGCGGGGAGCTGCCCCACCTCGTGGGTGTCGTGCGGCGCAGCCTCTTCCAGTTCGGCGATGTGTACATGCATCTCATCGAGTCCGAGCGCGAGCCGGGACCGGCCATCGCCAAGGTGACGGAGCACCCCCAGTTCCGGGACGTCAGCGAGCGCCTGACGGCGTACGTCAGCGCGTACGACCCGGAGACCTGGCGGTCCCCGAAAGACGCGATGGCACAGCGTTTCTACGTCTGGGAGCGCGACTGAGCCGTACGGCGACTTCCGGACGGCCACCGGCCGCCGGGCCCGCAGCGTCGCGGGCCCGGCGGCCGGTGGCCTGTGCGCGGGTGGGCGTCACCCGGGCACGTGGCACTCGAACGCGTGCAGGTACGGATTGACCGGCCGGACCTCGTCGATCAGCAGGCCGGCCGCGCCCAGCCTGCTCACCATGGAGTCGGTGGTGTGCTTGGCCCCGCCGACGTTGAGCAGCAGCAGCAGGTCCATGGCGGTGCTGAAGCGCATCGAGGGGGTGTCGTCCACCAGGTTCTCGATGACGATCACCCGGGTGCCCGGGCCGCCCGCCTCGACGACGTTGCGCAGCGTGCGGGCCGTGCTCTCGTCGTCCCACTCCAGGATGTTCTTGATGACGTAGACGTCGGCCTCGACCGGGATCGCCTCCCGCACGTCGCCCGGCACGATCCGCGCGCGGTCGGCGAGGTCGCCGCCCTCGCGCAGCCGCGGCAGGGCGTTCCCGACCACCCGGGGCAGGTCGAGCAGGGTGCCCTGCATGTGCGGGTACTTGTCGAGCAGGCAGGCCACCACGTGGCCCTGGCCGCCGCCGATGTCGGCGACCGACTTGGCGCCGGACAGGTCGAGCAGCGCCGCCACCTCCCGCGCCGACTGCTCGCTGGAGCGGGTCATCGCGCGGTTGAAGACGTCCGCGGACTCCGGGGCGTCCTCGTTGAGGTAGGTGAAGAACTCCTTGCCGTAGAGGTCCTCCACGACGTTCTTGCCGGTGCGCACGGCCTCGTCGAGGCGGGGCCAGGCGTCCCAGGTCCACGGTTCGGTGCACCACAGGGCGATGGCGCGCAGGCTGTCGGGGGCGTCCTCGCGCAGCTGCCGGGACATGTCGGTGTGCGCGAACGTGCCGTCGGGGCCCTCGGCGAAGACGCCGTGGCAGGACAGGGCCCGCAGCAGCCGGCGCAGCGGCTTCGGCTCGGTCTTCACCGCGGCCGCGAGGTCCTCCACGGCCATCGGGCTGTCGTCGAGGGCGTCGGCGACGCCCAGCCGTGCGGCCGCGCGGACGGCGGCGGAGACGGCCGCGCCGAACACGAGTTCGCGCAGGCGCATGGGAGGCGGTGGGGCTGTTTCAGCGGACGTCATCTGCCGCCCTCTCTCTTTCTTCGGCCTTCATCGGTCCAGCAGGGGCAGGGGTCGGGCGGTCAGCACAGACCCGCGGGCCGCGAGACCCGGCAGGCGTTGCTCCGGAAGGTGTTGCCCTTGCCCTTGGTCTCCGTGTTCACGAGGTCGGCCGGGGAGTTGCCGTCCAGCCGGTTCGCCTCGACGACGTTCTTGTCGCTGGTCACCCCGACGAAGCTCTTGAACAGCACGATCCCGCCGGACAGCGGGGACTTGCCCGCGTGGCCGGTGACCAGGTTGCCGGCCACGCGGTTGCTCTCGGTGCCGGTCAGGACGATGCCGGAGCCCTGGAGCGCGGGCAGCCGCTCGGTCTTGGGGCAGGACTTGTTGTTCCGCTCGACCCGGTTGGCGACCACGTCCACGTGACCGGCCTTCGGCTTGTTCTCGTCGCCGACGAGGAACACCCCGGCGCAGTTGCCGGTGACGTAGTTCTCCGCGACGGAGACGTTGCGCAGCCGGCGGACGGTCACGCCGATCCGGTTGCCCTCCAGGCGGTTGTGCTCCACCCGCGTGCCCGCGGCGTCGTAGGCGCCCGCCTCCTCCTTGATGGTGTTGGCGAGGAACAGGCCCGCGTCGCCGTTGTCCCGCGCGTAGTTGCTCCTGAAGAGGCCGCGCACGGAACGCTCCTGGGCGATGCCCCACACGCCGTTCTTGTAGGCGTACACCCTGCGGACGGTCATGCCGTCCGTCGCCATGCCGAACACACCGGTCCGGCTGAAGCCGGTCACGGTCAGGTCGGAGACGGTGACGCCCGCGACGTCCTTGGTCTTGGTGCCCACCACACAGATGCCGTTGCCGCCCTCCGAGCAGCTCTCGGCGGCCTTGGCGGCCGACGTGGAGGGCTTGGGCGCGGGCTTGGTGCCGACGGGCTTGATCACCGTCCGGGGACCCACGCCGCGCAGCGTCAGCCCGGGAGTGCCGATCTTGACGCTCTCGTGGTACGTGCCGGCGAGCACGAGCACGGTGTCCCCGGCCCGTGCGGCGTCCACCGCCTTCTGGATCGACTGGCCCGGGTGGACGACCAGCGTCCGGTGGGCGGACGAGGCGGGAGCGGCGCCCACTCCGGCGCCGACGAGGGCGGCGGTGCAGGCGAGATATACGAGGTGACATCTCTTCATATCGCGTACGGTATGACTGAATAATCCCCTCATTGCCGGATAGGCCGATCGGTGGCGTGTCAGCCGCCGCGGGGCGCCCGTGAGCCGCAGGCCGGTCCCGTCCGCGCCGCCGCCCGGGGCGGCCGGTCCGTCGCCGCCCGGCCGATGTCCCCCGGACGGCGCAGCCCGGCCGGGGCCGGCGGGGCACCGGACGGGCGGGCCCCGCGCCCGGTCGGCCGCCGTGCGCGGGCGGCCGACCGCCGACCATACTGGCGGGTGTGAACCGGGACAGGCGCGTGCGTCGTGGGCTCCGGGCGGTCGCGGCCTGGATCCGCAGCGCCCCGGGGACGTACATCTGGCTGCTGATCCTGTTCTTCACCACCGTCGCCCTGCACCACATGTCGCCCGACTTCGAGCAGGACTTCCTGCGGCAGCGCTCCACCAACATCCACGAGCTGTCGCAGAACCCGCTCCGGGTGCTGATCACCAGCGCGATGTGGATCGACGGCGGACGCTGGCTGCCGTACGCGGTGCTGTACACCGTCTTCCACGCCCCGGCCGAACGCTGGCTCGGCACCCTGCGCTGGCTCGCGGTGTGCGTGGCCGCGCACGTGCTCGCCACGCTGATCAGCGAACTGGCCCTGCTGAAGGCCGTCCACGACGGAATCGCCCCGCACTCGGCCGTCAACACCCTCGACATCGGCGTCAGTTACGCGCTGGCCGGCGTCGTGGCGGTGCTCACGTACCACATCACGGCGCCCTGGCGGTACGGGTACCTGGCGGTGCTGCTCGCGGTCTACACGGTTCCGCTCGTCACCGGCCGCACCTTCACCGACTTCGGCCACTTCCTGGCCGTTCTCATCGGACTGGGCTGCTGTCCGCTGGCCAGAGGCCGCGGAAAAGCATGGAATCCGAAGGAGACACTGACCGCTCTGTGGGTTAGCGTCCGCGCATGAACAGCTCGGCAAGCAGTGTCGTCAACGGCGGCATCTCCTTCTGGTACGCGGACGACGGTCTCCCGGCGGTGCGGGAGCCGCTGGCCGGGGACGCGTCCGCGGACGTCGTCATCGTCGGCGGCGGCTACACGGGACTGTGGACCGCGTACTACCTGAAGAAGGCCGCGCCCTTCCTGCGGATCACCGTCCTGGAGCAGAAGTTCTGCGGCTACGGCGCCTCCGGCCGCAACGGCGGCTGGCTGTACAACGGCGTCGCGGGCCGCGACCGGTACGCGAAGCTGCACGGGCACGAGGCCGCCGTGCGCCTGCAGAAGGCGATGAACGACACCGTCGCCGAGGTGGTCGCCGTCGCGGAGGCGGAGGGCATCGACGCCGACGTGCACCGCGGCGGGGTCCTGGAGGTGGCCACCACCCCCGCCCAGCTGGCCCGGCTGAAGGCGTTCCACGAGCACGAGCTGTCCTACGGCGAGAAGGACCGCGAGCTGTACGGCGCCCGGGAGACCGCCGAGCGGATCAGGGTGGCCGGCGCGGTGGGCTCCGCCTGGACCCCGCACGGCGCCCGGCTGCACCCGGTGAAGCTGGTCAAGGGCCTCGCGGCGGCCGTCGAGGCGCTCGGTGTGACCGTCCACGAGTGGACGCCGGTCACCGAGATCCGTCCCCGGCACGCCGTGACCCCCTACGGCACCGTCCGCGCCCCCTACGTCCTGCGCTGCACGGAGGGCTTCACCGCCTCCCTCAAGGGCCAGCGGCGCACCTGGCTGCCGATGAACTCCTCGATGATCGCCACCGAACCGCTCACCGAGGAGCAGTGGGCGGCCGTCGGCTGGGACGGCCGGGAGACGCTCGGCGACATGGCGCACGCCTACATGTACGCGCAGCGCACCGCCGACGGGCGGATCGCGCTGGGCGGACGCGGGGTGCCGTACCGCTTCGGCTCGCGCACCGACAACGACGGGCGGACCCAGCCGGAGACCGTCGAGGCCCTGCGGGAGATCCTCACCCGCTTCTTCCCCGCCCTCGCCGGCGTGCGCGTGGCGCACGCCTGGTCCGGCGTCCTGGGCGTCCCGCGCGACTGGTGCGCCACCGTCACCCTCGACCGGACCACCGGGCTCGGCTGGGCGGGCGGATACGTCGGTTCCGGCGTCGCCACCACCAACCTGGCCGCCCGCACCCTGCGCGACCTCGTCCAGCGGGACTCGGGCCAGGGCGGCCGCACCGAGCTGACGGACCTGCCCTGGGTGAACCACAAGGTCCGCCGGTGGGAGCCGGAACCGCTGCGCTGGCTGGGCGTCCAGGGCATGTACGCCACCTACCGCGCCGCCGACCGGCGCGAACTGCTCCACCCGAGCGCGCGGTCCTCGCGGCTGGCCCGGGCCGCGGACCGGGTGGCGGGCCGGCACTGACGCCCACCGGGTGACGGGGGGAGGGCGGCCGCTGGTTACCCTCCCCTCATGATTCGCTCCGCGACCCCTGCCGACGTCCCCGTCATCCATGCCCTGATCCGCGAGCTGGCCGAGTACGAGAAGGCGCCGCAGGAGGCACGGGCGAGCGAGGAGCAGCTTCGCGAGGCGCTGTTCGGCGAGCGGCCGGCGGCGTTCGCGCACATCGCCGAGGACGGGACCACCGGCGAGCCCGTCGGCTTCGCGCTGTGGTTCCTGAACTTCTCCACCTGGCGCGGGGTGCACGGCATCTACCTGGAGGACCTGTACGTCCGCCCCGTCGCGCGCGGCGGCGGCCACGGCCGGGCCCTGCTGACCGAACTGGCCCGCATCTGCGTGAGCCGCGGCTACGAGCGCCTGGAGTGGTCGGTCCTGAACTGGAACCGCCCCGCGATCGGCTTCTACGAGGCCCTCGGCGCCCGCCCGCAGGACGAGTGGACGGTGTACCGCCTCACGGACGACGCGCTGGCGGAGCTGGGTCGCGCGGCCGGCTGACGGCTCCCGGCCGGCCGGGACAGGGAGCCGCGGGGAGAGCACGGGGAGAGCACGGAGAGCGCGAAGAGAGCGCGGGGGATCAGCCCACCGGCTCCGCGACCGGGGTCTCGGTGGGGGCGCCGTGGCCGGGGGCCCTGGCGGTGACCATCAGGGCCGCCACCAGGCCGGCCAGCAGCATCACGCCCGCCGCCCACCAGATGGCGACCGTGTAGCCGTGCACCACGCCGGCCGGGATCACCGCGGCCTTCTCGGCCGGGCTGTGCAGATGGGCGGTGATGTAGACGGCGCTGCTGGTGGTGGCGATGGTGTTGAGCAGCGCCGTGCCGATGGAGCCGCCCACCTGCTGGGCGGTGTTGACGGTCGCCGAGGTGACCCCCGCGTCGCGCGGGGCGACGCCCGAGGTGGCGGTGGCGAACACCGGCATGAAGGTCAGGCCCATGCCGAGGCCCATCAGCAGCAGGGCGGGCAGGATCTCGCCGCTGTAGGAGGAATCGACCGTCATCCGGGTCAGCAGCAACAGCCCGGACGCGGCCAGCAGCATGCCGGGCACCATGAGCGCGCGCGGGGCCACCCGGTGCAGCAGCCGGGCCGATATCTGGGTGGAGCCGATGATGATCGCGGCGGTCAGCGGCAGGAACGCCAGACCCGCCCGCACCGGTGAGTACCCGAGGATGACCTGCAGGTAGTAGGTCATGAACAGGAACAGCCCGAACATGCCGATCACGGCGAGCATCATGGTCAGGAAGCAGCCCGCGCGGTTGCGGTCGCGGACGATGTGCAGCGGCAGCAGCGGGCTCGGGGCGCGGTTCTGCCACCACACGAAGCCGACGAGCAGCGCGACACCGACCGCGAACAGGGCGATGACCAGCGGGTCGGTCCAGCCGCGGGGCTCGGCCTCGCTGAAGCCGTAGACGACCGCGACCAGTCCGCCGCAGCCGAGCACCGCGCCGGGCACGTCGAGGCGGACGTCGCGGTGGCCGGGGCGGTCGTGGAGCAGGGTGAGGGCGCCGAGCACCGCGACGACGGCGATGGGCACGTTGACGTACAGGCACCAGCGCCAGTTCAGGTACTCGGTGAGCAGGCCGCCCACGATGAACCCGATCGCCGAGCCGCTGCCGGCCAGCGCGCCGTAGATGCCGAACGCCTTCCCTCGCTCGCGGAGGTCGGTGAACGTCGTGGTCAGCAGGCTCAGCGCGGAGGGCGCGAGGACGGCCGCGAAGGCGCCCTGCAGGGCCCGGGCGCCGAACAGCATGGCGGAACTGGTGGCCGCGCCGCCGAACGCGGAGGCGGCCGCGAAGCCGACCAGGCCGACGACGAAGGTCCGTTTGCGGCCGGCGAGGTCGGCGATCCGGCCGCCGAGCAGCAGCAGCCCGCCGAAGGCGAGGGTGTAGGCGGTGATGACCCACTGCCGGTTGCCGTCGGACATGTCCAGGGCGCGCTGCGCCGAGGGGAGCGCGATGTTCACGATCGTCGCGTCCAGGACCACCATCAGCTGCGCGAGGGCGATGACGACCAGCGCCCACCAGCGATGGGGATCGGCTTCCACGGTCCTGGCCGCCGTCGGCGCGGGTTCACCCTTTCGGCCGATACTCATCTGGCCAGAAGACCATGAATCGGGGCGTATCGCATCCGCGTGTGCGGAGTTGCGGCGTTCGTCGTGCATGACGGGAGCACCACCTTCAGGCGTGTTCGATGTCGAGGGCGGGACGCCCGGTGATCAGTGACACCGCGGTGACCGCGCTGTCCCTTGGACGACGAGGGCCCGGGGGAATGTGACATCCGCCCGGGGCGCGTCCCGTCCCCGCGGGCCGGGCGGATTGTCAGTGCCGCGGTGCAGCATGAGGCCATGGCGAGGAGAACGACGGGCACGGGCCCGGGCAGGACGGGGACGAAGAGCGCGCGCCGGCCGGAGGTGCGGCTGCCGCCGCTGGGGCCCTGGGCGGGCGGCGCGCTGGAGCCGGACGGTGACTACGACGGGCTGGAGTTCCGGGAGGCCGACCTGTCCGGGCAGGACGGGGCGGGCGCCCGCTTCATGGACTGCGCGCTCACCGGCTGCGCGGTGGACGAAACGGCGCTGCCCCGGGCCCGCGTGCTGGACTCGGTCCTCACCGGCCTGCGCGGGGTCGGCACGAACCTGGCCGAGTCCACCTGGCGCGACGTCGAGCTGCGCGACCCCCGCCTGGGCGGCACCCAGCTGCACGGAGCCGTCATGGAGCGGGTCGTGGTCCGGGGCGGCAAGATCGACTTCCTCAACCTGCGCGAGGCCCGGCTCAAGGACGTCGTCTTCGACTCCTGCGTCCTGGTGGAGCCCGACTTCGCCGGCGCCCGGCTGGAGCGGGTGGAGTTCGTGGACTGTGCGCTCAGGGAGGCCGACTTCGGCAACGCGACGCTGAAGGACGTCGACCTGCGCGGGGCCGCTCCGCTGGAGATCACCCGCGGCCTGGACCGGCTGTCCGGGGCGGTGATCAGCACGGGGCAGCTGCTGGACCTGGCCCCCGTCCTGGCGGCGGAGCTGGGCATCCGCGTGGAGGGCTGAGCACGGGGGACGTGCCGGTGAGGGGGAGAAAGGGCCGGGTCAGGAGACCCGGGGAAAGCGGGCCTGCAGGGTCCAGATCGCCGGGTTCTCCGCCAGGTCCTCGTGCAGATCGGCCAGGTCGGCGATCAGGTCGTGGAGGAAGTCCCGTGCCTCACGGCGGAGTTCGGCGTGGGAGAAGGTGAGCGGGGCCTCCTCGGCCGGCATCCAGTCGGCCTCGATGTCCACCCAGCCGAAGCGGCGCTCGAAGAGCATCCGGTCGGTGGACTCGGTGAAGTCGAGCTCCGCCCGCTGCGGGCGTGAGGCGCGGGAGCCCATCGGGTCCCGGTCCAGCCGCTCGGCGATGTCGCACAGCGCCCACGCGAAGTCCAGCACCGGCACCCATCCCCAGGCTGTGGACAGTTCCCGGTCCGCCTTGGTGTCCGCGAGGTAGACGTCCCCGCAGAACAGGTCGTGCCGCAGCGCGTGGACGTCCGCGCGGCGGTAGTCGGTCTGCGGTGGGTCCGGGAAGCGGTTGGAGAGGGCGTAGCCGATGTCGAGCACGGGAGAGATGGTGTCACGCCCACGCCTCGCGCCGGGCCCCGGCGGGTTCCCCGGCCTAGGATCACTGACATGTCCAGATCCGCGCGCCTGGTTCCGGCCGCCGCCGCGCTGTGCGTCCTCGCCCTCACCGGCACCGGGTGCGACCGCGGCGTGCACGGCACCCCGGGCGGCCACGGCGTGCGCGACCCCTACTTCCCGAGGGCCGGCAACGGCGGCTACGACGTCACCCACTACGGCCTCACCCTCGACTACACCCCGGCCGCCCGCCACCTCACCGGCACGGCGGTGATCACGGCTCGCGCCACCCAGGACCTGACCGCCTTCGACCTCGACCTCGACGGGCTGGACGTCGGCTCGGTCACCGTCGACGGCAGGGACGCCCGCTGGAACCGCGCCGGCCAGGAACTCACCGTCCGCCCCCACGACGACCTCCGCCGGGGCCGGACCTTCCGCACCACCGTCCGCTACTCGGGCACCCCGCGGACCCTCACCGACCCCGACGGCTCCAAGGAGGGCTGGCTGCCCACCGCGGACGGCGCGCTCGGCCTCGGCGAGCCGGTCGGCTCCATGGCCTGGTTCCCCGGCGACCACCACCCCTCGGACAAGGCGGCCTACGACATCACGGTCACCGTCCCGCAGGGCCTCCAGGCGGTCTCAAACGGGGAGCTGACGAGCCGACGCACCCACGGCGGGCGGACCACCTACGCCTGGCACATGGCCCAGCCCATGGCGAGCTACCTGGCCACGGTCGCCGTCGGCCGCTTCGGCATCACCCGCGCCACGGGCCCGCACGGCCTGCCGGTCCTCACCGCCGTCGACCCCACCCAGGCCCGGGCGAGCGCCGGGGTGCTCGCGAAGCTCCCCGGGATCATCGCGTGGGAGGAGAAGAACTTCGGCCCGTACCCGTTCTCCTCCACCGGGGCGATCGTCGACCGCCCCGACGACGCCGGCTACGCCCTGGAGACCCAGACCCGCCCCCTCTTCCCCGGCGCCCCCGCCACCTCCACCCTCGTGCACGAACTCGCCCACGAGTGGTACGGCGACTCGGTCACCCCCGCGACCTGGCAGGACATGTGGCTCAACGAGGGCTTCGCCACCTACGCGGAGTGGCTCTACGAGGAGGACCACGGCGGCCCGAGCGCGCAACGGGCCTTCGACGACCTGTACGAGGCGGACGACGAGGAGGTGTGGTCCTTCCCGCCGGCGAAGCCCTCCGACGCCGCGCACATCTCCGCCGCCCCCGTCTACCAGCGCGGCGCGGCGGTCCTGCAGAAGATCCGCCAGAAGGTCGGCGACGACACCTTCCACGCCATCCTCCGGGGCTGGGCCGCCGCCCACCGTTACGGCACCGCGAGCACCGCCGACTTCACCGCGTACGTCGAGCAGCAGGCGCCGGGCGAGGACTTCTCCGGGATCTGGCGGGACTGGCTGTACGGAAACGGCCGGCCGGACCACCCGTGACGGGCGGTCCGGCCGTGGAACTGCTGGAAGAGCGAGGCTACTTGACGTTGACCGCCGTCCAGGCCGCCGCCACCGCGTTGTACTCGGCGCTGCCGGACCCGTACAGGGCGGCCGCGGCCTGCAGGGTGCCGGTGCGGGCGCCCGCGTAGGTCGTGGTCGACGTGAAGTACGTGCTCAGGGCCTTGTACCAGATCTGGATGGCCTTGGCCCGGCCGATGCCGGTGACCGCGGCGCCGTTGTAGGTGGGCGAGTTGTAGGAGACGCCGTTGATCGTCTTGGCGCCGCTGCCCTCGCTCAGCAGGTAGAAGAAGTGGTTGGCGACGCCCGACGAGTAGTGCACGTCGAGGCGGCCGACCGTCTTCGACCAGTAGTCGGCGGAGCCGCCGTCCTTGCTGGGCTTGTCCATGTAGCGCAGCGGGGTGCCGTCGCCGTTGATGTCGATCTTCTCGCCGATGAGGTAGTCACCGGGGTCTGAGGCGTTGTTGGCGAAGAACTCCACCGAGGTGCCGAAGATGTCGGAGGTGGCCTCGTTCAGGCCGCCGGACTCCCGGCTGTAGTTGAGCTTCGCGGTGGCCGCGGTCAGACCGTGGCTCATCTCGTGGCCGGCCACGTCCAGCGAGGTGAGCGGGTCGGCGTTGCCCGCGCCGTCGCCGTACGTCATGCAGAAGCAGCTGTCGTCCCAGAAGGCGTTGACGTAGGCGTTGCCGTAGTGGACGCGCGAGTAGGCGGCCCTGCCGTCGCCCGCGATGCCGTTGCGGTTGAACGCGGACTTGTAGAAGTCCCAGGTGACGGCCGCGCCGTAGGCGGCGTCGACGGCCGCGGTCTGGCGGTTGCCGACGGTGCCGTCGCCCCAGGTGTCGTCGGCGTCGTGGAACAGGGCGCCGGTGCCGGTCGTGCCGCCGTTCAGGTCGTAGGTCTTGTGACCGCCGCGGCCGCCGTCGATCAGGTCGTAGCCGCCGGAGGCGGAGGCGGTGGTGCCGATCGTGACCGTGCCGCTGTACCGGCTGGTGCCGGTACCGGTGTCGATCGCCTGGTAGGAGTAGAGCTTCTTGCCGGTGCGCGCGTCGGTGATGACGTGCACCTCGCTCGGGGTGCCGTCGTGCTGGACGCCCTTGACGACGGACTCGTAGGCGAGGACCGGCTTGGCGCCGGCCGCCCAGACGACCTTGCGGGAGGACGAGGCGGTGGCCTTCGCGGTGTCCGCGGCCTTGAGGGCGGCCTTCTTCGCGTTCGCGGGGGAGACGGCCGCGGTGGTGGTGGGCACGGATATCCGGGCCTTGGCCGCCTTGTCGACGCCCTTGAGGGAACCGTTCTTCGCGACGTGGGTGACCAGGTCACCGCCGAGGACGGGCAGACCGGCGTAGGTGCGCTCGTAGCGCGTGTGGACCGTGCCGTCGGCGTCCTTGAGCACGTCCCGGACGACCAGCTTCTCCTTGCCGCCGAGGCCGAGTTCACGGGCCGCCGCGCCGGCGTGCTGCTGGGCGGTCTTCAGCGCGGTGACCCGGGCGGTCGCGCTGAGCGGGAGGGCCGTGGCGCCGGGGGTGTGCGTGGGGGCGGCGGTGGCCGAGCCGTTCTGCAGCGCGAGGACGACCATCGCGGCCGAGCCGGCCAGGGCGGCCGCGCGCAGGGCGGTCTTGCGGGAGGTGCGGGACGCGTGGGGCTGCTGTCTCACTCGATCTCCTTGGGGACTGGTCTCCGTGGGGTGGAGACACAGGCGGAACACAGGGGATGCACAGAGTTGCGGCGGGTGAGGAGAGAGTGACACCGGCGACGGGTGTTTGACAGGGCGCCGACAACATTTTACGTGTTCGTTTCCGAAAGGCGTGCGACGGAAACCGTTATGCGGACGCGGTGCGGAAGATCAACTATCCACTGACACAGCGCAGTTGGGGCGTGGTTCGTCGCACCTGCCGGGCGTCCGCCGCCGCCCGCCTCAGCTCTCCCACTCGTCCAGCATCCGGGCAAGGTCCGGAGGCCACACCGGCTCCGCCTCCGCGGCCAGTTCGGCCCTGCTCCACCAGCGCCAGGTGAGGATGCCGTCGGCGGCGTGCGCGGCGGCGAGCTGGGGGCCGGCCGGCTCGCGGTGCGGGCCGCGGGTGACGTAGACGTGCTCGTGCTGGCGGACCGGGACGCCGGTGTGCGTGAAGTCGTGTTCCCAGGTGCACAGCAGGTCGCCCGGCTCCACGTCGCCCCAGCCGGTCTCCTCGCGCAGCTCACGCCGGGCGCCCTCGCGCGGGCCCTCGCCCGCCTCCAGGCCGCCGCCGGGCAGCGCCCAGTGCACACCGACCTCGACGTTGTCGTACCGGAACAGCAGCACGGCGCCGCCGGGGTCGACCACGGCGACCCGGGCCGCCCGCCGGGGCGTGCGCAGCACCTTGCGCAGCACGGCGCAGGGGCGGCCGAGCGCGTGGTCGCGGCGGTGGTCCACCACCTCGTAGCCCAGGGCGGTCCAGAAGGCCAGCCCGCTGGTGTTGCCGTCGAGCACGGCGAGCCGCACGGCCCGGCGGCCGGCGGCCCGGAAGCGCTCCTCGACCTCGGTGGCGACCCGCCGGCCGTACCCCTTGCCCTGCTCGGAGGCGTCCACCAGCAGCAGCCCGATCCAGGGGTCCGGGTCGGCCGGGTCCGGGTGCCGGGCCAGGGTGATCACGAGCGCGACCAGCCGGCCCGCGGACCGGGCCAGCAGCACCTCGGCGTGCGCCTGGGCCAGTTCACCGGCCAGCAGGGCGGCCACCTGCTCGGGCCGTACGTCGTCCGGGTCGGGCAGGTCCCCGCTGAGCGCGAGGAAGTCGCGGTGGGAGGCGTACAGCGCCGTCAGTTCGGTGAGCAGCGGGGCCGGGATGTCACGGCCGGGTGGCAGCGGCTGGAGGATCACCCGGGCAAGGTAGCGCGGGTGCGCGGAAGCCCCGGGCCGCGGCCTGCTCGCCGCGGTCCGGGGCTCCCGCCGAAGGCCCTGCCGGTCAGACGTTCACACCGAAGTCCTGGGCGATGCCGACCAGGCCGGAGGCGTAACCCTGGCCGACGGCGCGGAACTTCCACTCGGCGCCGTTGCGGTACAGCTCGCCGAAGACCATCGCGGTCTCGGTGGCCGCGTCCTCCGACAGGTCGTAGCGCGCGATCTCGGCGCCGCCCGCCTGGTTGACGATGCGGATGTAGGCGTTGCGGACCTGGCCGAAGTTCTGGCCGCGGTTCTCGGCGTCGTAGATGGAGACCGGGAAGACGATCTTGTCGATGTCGGCCGGGAGAGCGGCCAGGTTGACGTTGATCGCCTCGTCGTCGCCCGCGCCCTCGCCGGTGCGGTTGTCACCGGTGTGGACGATGGAGTTGTCCGGGGTCTGCTTGTTGTTGAAGAACACGAAGTGGGCGTCGGAGTAGACCTTGCCCTGCGTGTTCACCGCGATGGCGGAGGCGTCCAGGTCGAAGTCCGTGCCGGTGGTGGTGCGGACGTCCCAGCCGAGGCCCACGGTGACGGCGGTCAGGCCCGGAGCCTCCTTGGTGAGCGAGACGTTGCCACCCTTGGACAGGCTTACAGCCATGTTGGGAGTCCCTTCCCTTGTATCCGTGTATCTGTGCCGATGAAGCTACCGTCACCGGGGAGAACGTCGAGGGGGGTCCCGGTGGTTCCGGATCCCTTTACCTTTTTTACCCGGATGGTCCAGGCGGCGAAAACCGGATGACGTGGGAGGGGCATGGCCGGGAACATGGGACACATGTCCGGTCCCTACCTCATCCGCGGCTCCGTCTCGCTCCCCGAGGCCGAGCTGGCGTGGCGTTTCTCGAGGTCGTCCGGTCCGGGCGGCCAGCACGTCAACACCAGTGACTCGCAGGTCGAGCTGCGCTTCGACCTGGCCGGCACCGAGGCCCTGCCCGCGGTCTGGAAGGAGCGGGCGCTGCAGCGGCTGGCCGGGCGGCTGGTCGACGGGGTCGTGGTGGTGCGCTCCTCCGAGCACCGCTCCCAGTGGCGCAACCGGGAGACCGCCGCCGTACGCCTGGCCGCCCTCCTCGCCGAGGCGACCGCACCGCCGCCCAAACCCCGCCGCCCGACCCGCGTCCCGCGGGGCATCAACGAACGACGGCTGCGCCAGAAGAAGGAGCGCTCGCAGACCAAGCGGGGCCGCTCGGGCCGCGACTGGGGATGACGGCCCCGCGGCGGTGAGCCGCCCAGGCGGACGGAGAACCGGCCGCGCGCATTCCGAAACCGTTTTCCCGCCGCCGCGACCGTGTAATTCCGTGGCCGTGGAATTCCGTGGCCGCGCGGTCAGCCCAACTGCCGGTAACGCCCCCGGAAATACAGCAGGGGGCCGCCCTCCGCGCTCGGCACCCGCGCGGTCAGCACCCGTCCGATGACGAGCGTGTGGTCGCCGGCCGTCACCCGCTGCTCGGTGCGGCACTCCAGGGTCGCCAGCGCGCCGCCCATCAGCGGGGCGCCGGTGGTCTCGCCGCGGACGTAGGGGAGGTCCTCGAAGAGCAGGCGGTCGCTGATCCGGCCCTTCATCGCGAAGCGCCCGGCGATGTGGCGCTGGCTCTCGGAGAGCACGGAGACGGCCCACAGCGGCTGTTCGTCCAGCAGGTCGTCCATGCGGGCGCCCGTCCGCAGGCTGACCAGCACCAGCGGCGGGTCCAGCGAGACGGACAGGAAGGCGGTGGCGGTCATGCCGACGTCCTCGACACCCGGCGCCATGGGGTCGTCCGGATCCAGCGGCGGCTCCTGCGCGGTCACCAGGACCACGCCCGCGCCCAGCCGGGACATCGCGGCCCGGAACTCGTCGTTGCTCACCCCCTCAGCATGCCCGGAAGCAGAGGTGGCGGTGGGTGAGGGAGTCTTCAGCACACCGGAAACGCTAATCTCCGCCCCGTACGCGCCGCATCGGCCCTCCGCCCGAGCCTGGTCCTAGGTCCGGGGGACCACGCCGGGACGGCCGTCCGGTGCATGATGTGAACGCGAAGAGAAAGCCTCTCCCAGGTAAACGCACGGGGAAAACGCGGAAACTCCACCCAATTGTTCATGTTCGCCTGTGACTTGAGTCACAAGGGGCAGGAATTGTTGACCCTGTGTACCGAGTGCGGAGCGCGCTGTGATTCAGTGGCGGGGAAGCCGCAGGAGCACGATTGGAAGCACACCTCACAGAAGCGCCGACGACAACCCTTGATTCGCTGCGAGGTCTCGGGGGGAGGGCGAGCATGGAGACCGAGTCGGAGCCGTATGTCCGCCTTGCGTCCCTGCGACAGCTGCACCAGGTCATGGCCGACATGAACACGGCCCGCAGCCTGGCGGACACACTGCAGTCGGTCGCCGACGGCGTCGTGGGCGCCCTCGGCTACGAGATGGCCGCCGTCAACCTGGTGCGCCAGGACGGCGATCTCGTCGTCGCCGCCTTCTCCGGCAACTCCGCGGCCGAGTCCCTCATCACCGGCCGGGTCGGTTCGCGCGACTCCTGGGACCGGCGGCTGAACATGGGCGAGCAGTGGGGCGACCTCGTGTTCATACCGCACACCGAGGGATGGGTGCTGGACGACGACGACGTCCCGCAGTGGTACACCGACGGACCCGCCCCCCGCTTCGAGGACGAGTGGCACCCCTCCGACCGGCTCTTCGCCCCGATGTACACGCCCGGCGTGCAGGGCGGCTCCTCCGGCGAGCTGCTCGGGGTCATATCCGTCGACCGGCCGCGCAACGGCCGACGCCCCGGCGCCTGGGGCCGCGAGGCCCTGCAGATGTACGCCTTCCAGGCCGCCATCGCCATCAGCAACGCGCGTCTACGTGCGAACATGCAGCGCGCCCTGGTCCGCCTGGAGCGGGACCAGCAGGCCCTCAGGGCCAGCGAGGAGAGCTTCCGGCAGGCGTTCGAGTACGCCCCCTCCGGCATGGCCATCGCCGAGATGGGCGGCGACCAGCACGGCCGGATCCTGCGCACCAACGACGCCCTGTGCCGCCTGCTGGGCCGGCCCGCCTCCGCGATGCGCCGCTACTCCTTCTCGGACCTGGTCCACCCCGAGGACATCGGCACCCTGCTGCGCACCTCGGCGGAGGGCGGCCGCGCGGAGCTGCGCCTCGGCCGCCGTGACGGCAGCTACGTCTGGGTCAGCCTGCGCAACTCCGTCGTCGCCGACGCCGCCGACGGGCCCCGCTTCCTGCTCACGCACGTCGAGGACATCGAGGAGCGCAAGCGCCGCGAGCTGCAGCTCGCCCACCGCGCCTCCCACGACTCCCTCACCGGCCTGCCGAACTCCGCCGAGCTGCGCTCGCGCCTCTCGTCCCGCCTGTGCCGGCGCCAGGCCCAGCCGGGCGTCCTGGAGTCCCTGGACGCGGCCTACGGCCACCCCGCCTTCGAGGCCCCCACCGGGCACGGCTTCGACTTCGCGCAGGGCGGCGAGGCGTTCGACGGCTTCGACCACCACGTCCACACCATCGCCCCCGAGGACGGCCGCGACGACGGGACCAAGGGTCTCGCGGTCCTCTTCTGCGACCTGGACGGCTTCAAGTCGATCAACGACAGGTTCGGGCACAACGCGGGCGACGCGGTCCTGATCGAGGTCGCCCGCAGGCTCAGCAGGGGGGTGCGCGACGGGGACACCGTCGCCCGGCTCGGCGGCGACGAGTTCGTGATCCTCGCCGACGGACTCGGCAAGGCCGACGCCCAGGACCTCGCCGTGCGCCTGCGCAACGAGATCATCCAGCCCATCCGCGCCGAGGGCCGGGCCGTCCGGGTGGGCGCCAGCTTCGGCATCGGCTGGGCGCACTGCGGCATGACGGCGGACGAAGTGCTGAAGTCCGCCGACGAGCGGATGTACGTAGAGAAACGATCTCGTCCCAAACAGCACCGCCGTGCGGGATGACTCCCAGGTCAGTGAGCTGATGCGAGGTGACTCACCCGTTTGGGGCAGCCGGAGCGGGTAGGCTCGCCATTCCACACGCGTATCGCATCCGCCCGCACCTGTTGAGGAGTACCAAGGGATGACGCCCGGCGACAACGGCGCGAGCACGCCCGAGGACGAGGACCCGTTCGGCTACCTGTACGCCGACGGACAGGCCAGAGGGGCCCAGCCGCCGTCCGGTGGCTACGGCTACCCGAACTCGGTCAGCAGAGTGCGCGCGGTCGGCGAGCGCACCTACGGCGGCTCGTCGCAGGCGGCCCCGTACGGCCAGCAGCAGACCGTCCCCCAGCAGGGCGCCTACGGCCAGCCGAACGCCCACTACCAGGCGCCCGAGACGCTGCCCGGCGGTGCTCCGACGGGCCGGCAGTCCGCCCCGTCCGGCGGTGGCGGCGGCCGGCGCGGTCCCAACACCAAGGGGCTGCTCACCGGTGCGATCGCCGTGGTCGCCGTGGTCGTCATCGGTATCGGCGTCGCGATGATCAACGGCAACTCGGACGACAAGTCGGACAGCCAGGCGGGGGCCTCCCCGGCCCAGTCGCAGAGCAGCGAGCCGAGCGCGTCGAGCAGCAAGTCGGCGGCGCCGGGCGAGCTGCCGAAGACGGACGCCAACGCGCTCCAGCTCACCGGCGGCGCGACCAAGGACTCGAAGTTCGCGGGCGCCGAGGCCGCCGGCGGCACCTACGTGGGCGGTCTGGACACGGTCGGTTCCTCGGTGACCTGGACGGTCAACGACATCCCCGAGGACGGTCCGTACACCCTCTTCGTGAACTACAGCGCGACCGGTGACGACGACCAGTCGATGACGGTCACCGTCAACGGCAAGGAGTTCGGCAGCAAGCTGGGCATGAAGAACTACCGGCACGCGGCCGACGGGGACTTCGCCAAGGGCTGGACCACCTCCTTCGTGTGGCCGACCCTGAAGAAGGGCACCAACACCATCGCCGTCTCCTGCCAGGCCGGCGACAAGTGCAACGTCCTCCTCGACCAGATGTGGATCAAGAAGGGCCAGGTCCAGCGGGACAGCTAGGTCCCTAGGCCACGCTGACCACCCCGGCCACCGCGACCCGGGCGCGCAGGTCCTCGTAGGCGGCGGCGTCGAACTCGCCCGCCGCCGGTGCCCGTACGGTCGCCGCCGACAGGGCGACCGCGCGGGCCAGCCGCTCCGGCCAGGAGAGGCGCTCCACGAGGCCCGACAGCAGTCCCGCGACCGCCGAGTCGCCGGCGCCGGTCGGGTTGCCGTGGACGCGGGCGGGCGGGGCGGCGCGCCAGCGGCCCTCGGGGGTCGCGGCGAGCAGGCCCTGCGGGCCGAGGGAGGCCACGACCGCGTGGGCGCCCCGGCGCCGGGCGTCCTGGGTGGCACGTGACGGTTCGTGCGAACCGGTCAGCTCGGCCAGTTCCTCCGCGTTCGGCTTGATGATGTCGGGGCGGGCGGCGACCCCGCGGCGCAGCGGCTCCCCGCTGGTGTCCAGCAGTACCGGCACGCCGACGGCCCGGGCGGTGCGGACCAGACCCGCGTAGGCGCCCACCGGGACCCCCGGCGGCAGGCTGCCGGACAGGGCCACCGCCGAGGCGGCCGGCAAAAGTTCCGCGTAGCGGTCGAGGAAGGCGTCCCACTCGGCCGGCTCGATCTGCGGTCCTGGCTCGTTGAGCTGGGTCGTGTCGCCGGTCAGCTCGTCCACCACGGCGATCGTGCGGCGGGTGGCTCCCGCGCACGGCACCAGCGCGTCCGTCACCCCCGGCACGCCCGCGAGCCGTTCGCGCAGCACCTGTCCGGTGGCGCCGCCCGCGAAGCCGGCGACCGTCACCTCGTGGCCGAGCGCGGCCAGCACCCGGGCCACGTTCACGCCCTTGCCGCCCGGCCGTTCGGCGACGTCCGAGACGCGGTGCGAGGCGTGCGGCCGCAGGGCCCCCACGCGATAGGTGATGTCGAGTGCGGTGTTCAGTGTGACCGTGAGGATCACCCGGGCCGACCTCCCCTCGAATGGCGTCGCCATCGGTTACCGGGGACCCGATCATGCCAAAGAGACGGCGGCCGGCCCAGTGCGCGGGTCGGCAGCCGTCTGCGGACGCCCGGACGGATCAGGGCAGTTGGGGCGTGACGACCCATTCTCCTTGCCGCATCACGCCCTTGAGGTCGAAGTCCGCGTCCAGCAGCACCAGGTCGGCGTCCTTGCCCGGCTCCAGGGAGCCGACGCGGTCGGACAGGCCGAGCAGGCGCGCGGGGTTGGCGCAGAGGGCGGCGACCACGTCCTGGACCGGCAGCCCGTCGACGGTCACCGCCCGCTTGAACGCCCGGTCCAGGGTGAGTGTGGAGCCCGCGATCGAGCCGCCCTCCACCAGACGCGCCACGCCGTCGCTGACCTCGACCTCCAGCGGGCCGAGCAGGTAACGGCCGTCACCGCTGCCGGCCGCGTCCATCGCGTCGGTGATGAACGCGACCCGGGCGGCGCCCGCGTGATGGAACGCCAGCTCCAGGGCCGCCGGGTGCAGGTGCACGCCGTCGTTGATCAGCTCGACGGTGACCCGCTCGTCCTCCAGCAGCGCGGCGATCGGGCCGGGGGAGCGGTGGCCGAGGGTCGGCATGGCGTTGAAGAGGTGGGTGGCGACCGTGGCGCCCGCGTCGATCGCCGCGAGCGTCTGCTCGTAGGTGGCGTCGGTGTGCCCGATCGCGGCGATCACACCGTGCTCCGCGAGCAGCCGTACGGAGTCGACACCGCCCGGGAGTTCGGTGGCCAGCGTGACCATCCGGGCCTTGCCCCGGCCCGCGTCGATCAGCTTGCGCACCTCGGCCGGGTCCGGGTCGCGCAGCAGCTCCTCGGAGTGCGCGCCCTTGCGGCACGGTGAGATGAACGGCCCCTCGAAGTGGATGCCGGCGATGTCGCCCTGCTCGGCCAGCTCGCTCAGCAGCCCGGCCTGGGTGACCAGCAGGTCCATCTCGTCGGTGACCGTGGAGGCGACCAGGGTGGTGGTGCCGTGCAGCCGGTGGGCGCGGACGGCCGTCAGCACGTCGTCCACGGTGCCGGAGAAGGAGGCGCCGCCACCGCCGTGGTTGTGGATGTCGACGAAGCCCGGCACCAGCCAGTGGCCGCCGGCGTCGAGGACCTCGGCGTCCGCGGGGGCCGCGCCCGCGGCCGTCGTGCCCGCGGCGTCCGCCGCCCCGGCCCGCGTGATCTTCGTGCCCTCCACGACCACGCGCCCGTCGTCCACCACACCGGTGGGCAGCACCACCCGAGCACCTGTGAGAACCAAGCTGGGAGCCATCAGGCGGTTACCTCCGAGGGGTCGGTCGTGGGGTCGGTGGAGTCGAGGAGATCCCGGGCGAGCAGTCCCGCGCCCAGGCAGCCGGCGGTGTCGCCGAGGGCGGCGGGGACGATGGACGGCAGTTTCTGGAAGGTGACCCGCTGCCGGACGGCGTCCCGCAGCGGCTGGAACAACACTTCCCCCGCCTCGGCCAGACCGCCACCGACGATCAGCGTGCGCGGGTCCAGCAGGGTGAGCGCGGTGACGAGTCCGTCGGCGAGCGCGTCCACCGCCCCCTGCCAGATCCGGACGGCGTTCGGGTCACCGGACGTGACGGCCTTCGCGCAGTCGGCGGCGTCCGCGTCCGGGTCCCCGCAGACCGTCACCCACGCCTCGCTGACGGCGGACGCGGAGGCGTAGCGCTCCAGGCAGCCGTGCTGCCCGCAGGGGCAGGCGGTGCCGCCGGGCCGTACGACGACGTGCCCGATCTCGCCGGCGAACCCGTGCGCGCCCGACTCCACCCGGCCGTCCACCCCGATGGCGCCCGCGATCCCGGTGCCGAGAGCGACGAACAGGAAGCGGTCGGCGCCCTTGCCCGCGCCGATGCGGCCCTCGGCGAGCCCGCCGGTGCGCACGTCGTGGCCGAGCGCCACGGGGATGCCGAGCCGGTCGGTGAGCCGGTCGCGCAGGGGCACGTCCCGCCAGCCGAGGTTGGCCGCGTAGACGGCGGTGCCGTGCTCCTCGTCGACGATGCCGGGCACCGCGATGCCGGCCGCGGCGGCCGGCTCGCCGTAGCGCTCCAGGCCGTACGCGCGCAGCTCGGCGGCGAAGCCGAGGATCGTCTCGACCACGGCGCCGGGCCCGCGCTCGCGGCCGGTGGCCCGGCGGGCGCGGTGCAGCAGCGCGCCGTCGTCGCCGACGAGGGCCGCCTTCATCCCGGTACCGCCCACGTCCAGGGCGATGACATGTCTCACGGGAGACAGTGTGGCCCGCGGACCCAGGAGAGGTCTAGTCCACTCACGTGGTGTAGACCTTATGTGTCCACATATTGAACGGTCAGACAGCAGGGTTGGGGCTTTGACGGTGCGTCGGCGTACGGCAGGAACGATCGCGGTGGTGTCCGCACTGGGCATGACGGCGGTCCTCGGCGGCTGCGGGAGCACGGGCTCCTCCGACGTGACGCTCAGACTCGTCGCCGCCGACTACGGCGACTCGGCGGCCAACAGCTCCAAGAAGTACTGGGACGAGCTGGTCGCCGCCTACGAGTCCGGGCACCCGGGCGTCAAGGTCGAGGTCAGCGTCTACTCCTGGAACGACGTCGACCGCAAGGTCAAGGAGATGGTCGACGCCGGGCACGCCCCCGACCTGGCCCAGATCGGCGCCTACGCCGACTACGCGGCCGCGGGCAAGCTCTACCAGGTCTCCGACCTGCTCTCCATACGCACCCAGGCCGACTTCCTCTCCCCGCTCGCCGACGCGGGCCAGTGGAAGCACGTGCAGTACGGCATCCCCTTCGCGGCCTCCACCCGGGTGCTCTTCTACAACAAGACCCTCTTCGCGCAGGCCGGCATCACCCCGCCCACCACCTGGGCCGAGCTGGCGTCCGACGCCAAGGCGCTGCGGGACAAGGGCGTGAAGTACCCCTACGCCCTGCCGCTCGGCCCCGAGGAAGCCCAGGCCGAGACCATGCAGTGGCTGCTGAGCGACGGCTACACCGACAACGGCGGCAATGGCTACACCGACGACATCGGCACCTACACCATCGACTCCGCGCAGAACATCCAGACCTTCACCTGGCTCAAGGACGAGCTGGTCGACAAGGGCCTGACCGGCCCGGTCGCCCCCGGCAAGCTCAACCGCGCGGACGCCTTCACCGCCTTCGCCGACGGCCGCGTCGGCATGCTCAACGGGCATCCGGCACTGATCCAGCAGGCCGCGAAGAAGGGCGTGAGCTTCGGCATGGTCCCGATGCCGGGCCGCGACGGCACGGCCAAGGCGTCGATGGGCGTCGCCGACTGGATGATGGGCTTCAAGCAGAACGGGCACGCCGAGCAGATCGGCGACTTCCTCGACTACGTCTACGCGCGGAAGAACGTCCTCGCCTTCTCCCGCGCCTACGGGCTGCTCCCGGTCACCGGCTCGGCGTCCACCGCGATGTCCCAGTCCGACGTGGCCGCGGACAAGAACCTGCGCCCCTTCCTCGACCAGCTCCCCACCTCCCAGCTCTACCCCGTCGGCAAGACCTCCTGGGCCGCGGTCAGCGCGGCCGTCAAGAAGGACATCGGCCAGGCGGTCGCGCCCGGCGGCAGCCCCGCCGGGGTCCTGACCCGGCTGCAGGCGGTGGCGACGGCGGCCGACAGCAGCGACGCGAACTGAGCCGGCTGTCGGTGCCCGGCGCTACGGTGGCCCCCATGGAACTGGGCAGCCGCGAGAAGGCCATCCTCGCGCTGGAGCGCCGGGGCTTCACCGGCCCCGGCGCGAAGGAACGGGCGATACGCGAGGAACTGGGCCTGGCGCCGGTGCGCTACTACCAGCTCCTCAACGCGTTGCTGGACGACGAGCGGGCGCTGGCGCTCGACCCGGTCACCGTGAACCGGCTGCGCCGGGTCCGGGAGGCACGGCGGTCCGAGCGCTGACCTTCCGCGTTCGCGCGCGCCGACCAGGCGTGACCTCGGCCCCCGCTGGATAGTGTCGCTGTATGGACCTTCTGCCGACCCCGGCGACCCAGGCCGGACGGGACGGGCTCGCCGCGCTGCTCGCCAGGCCCCGCACCGCGGTGATCGGCCTCGACTTCGACGGCACGCTCGCCCCCATCGTGGCCGACCCCGAACAGGCCCGCGCCCACCCCGAGGCGGTGCCCGCGCTCGCCGCGCTCGCCCCGCGGGTCGCCTCCGTCGCGGTGGTGACCGGCCGGCCGGCCGAGGTCGCGGTGCGACACGGCGGCTTCGCGGACGTGCCCGGCCTGGAACACCTCGTCGTCCTGGGCCACTACGGCGCCGAGCGCTGGCAGGCCGCGACCGGCGAGCTGACCGCACCGCCGCCGCACCCCGGCGTGGCCGCCGTCCGCGCCGAGCTGCCGGGCCTGCTGGAGCGGGTCGGCGCCGGGCAGGGCACCTGGATCGAGGAGAAGGGGCGCGCGGTCGCCGTGCACACCCGGCGAGCGCAGGACCCGCAGGCCGCCTTCGACGCCCTGCGCGCACCCCTCACCGACCTCGCCACCCGGCACGGCCTGATCGTCGAGCCCGGCCGGCTGGTCCTGGAGCTGCGCCCGCCCGGCATGGACAAGGGCGTGGCCCTGCTCGACCACGTCCGCGCCACCGGCGCGGGAGCCGTCCTCTACGCCGGCGACGACCTCGGCGACCTCCCCGCCTTCGCGGCGGTCGAGAAACTGCGCTCGGACGGCGTACCCGGCCTGCTGGTCTGCAGCGGCAGCGCCGAGGTCACCGAACTGGCGGAACGGGCGGACATCGTCGTGGACGGCCCCGAGGGCGTCGTCGCCCTGCTGCGGGGACTGGCCGCCCAGCTCGACTGACCCGACCGCAGACCGCAGACCGCCGCCTGTCAGCGGTCTGCGACTAGCCGCCTGCGGCCAGCGACCTGTCGTCAGCGGGCAGCGGCCTGCGGTCTGCGGTCAGCCGAGTGCGGCCAGCCGAGTGCGGCCTGCGGCCAGGGCCAGGGGTCCGGGGCCGGCGGCCTGCCGTCAGTGGCTGGCCGTCAGCGGGCAGTGGCCGACGGCCTGCCGTCAGCGGCCAGGGCCATCGGGCAGCGGCCTTCCGCCGGCTGCCGGCCGCCTGCCCTCAGCCGCCGGCCGCCTGCCGGCAGTCGTCGGCCGTAGCCGTCAGCGGGCAGCGGCTGGCGGCCAGCCGAGTGCGGCCTGCGGCCAGGGCCAGGGGTCCGGGGCCAGCGGCCTGCCGTCAGCCGGCAGTGACTCAGCCGTCAGCCCTCCAGGGCGGCCAGCTGGTCCAGGAACCAGCGGGTGGGCGGCAGCGCGGTGGCCGCGGCCGCGAGCCGCTTGGAGCGCTCCGCCCGCTCGCCCGCCGGCAGGCTCAGCGCCTCGTGCAGGGCGCGCGCCGTCCCCCCGATGTCGTACGGGTTCACCACGATCGCGCTCTCGCCCAGCTCCTCGTACGCCCCGGCCTCCCGGGACAGCACCAGCGCACAGCCCTCGTCGGAGACGACCGGCACCTCCTTGGCGACCAGGTTCATGCCGTCCCGGATGGGGTTGACCAGGGCGACGTCGGCCAGCCGGTACGCGGCAAGCGAGCGCGCGAAGTCGTCCTTCACATGCAGCACCACCGGGGTCCAACCGGGCGTGCGGAACGCGGAGTTGATCTCCTCCGCGACCCGCTGCACCTCGGCGGTGTAGTCCCGGTAGACGGCGAGGTCCTGCCGGGAGGGGTAGGCGAACGCCACGTGCACCACCCGCTCGCGCCACTCGGGGTGCTCCTCCAGCAGCTCCCGGTACGCCAGCAGGCCGCGCACGATGTTCTTGGACAGCTCGGTGCGGTCCACCCGGACGATCGTCCGGCGCCCCTCGCCGATCTCCGCGCGCAGCGCGGTCATCCGTTCGCCCACGTCGTCGCGGTGCGCGCGGTCGCGCAGGAAGTCCGCGTCCGCCCCGAGACCGTGCACCCCGATCCGGGTCCCGGACGGGACGCCGGAGTCCAGGACCGCCCGGCAGCAGTCGGTGAACGCGTCCGCCCACCGCCGGGTCAGGAACGCCGCACGGTCCGCGCCGAGGATGCCCTCCAGCAGCTCGGTCGCGATGTCGTCGGGCAGCAGCCGGAAGTAGTCCGGCGGGGCCCACGGGGTGTGCGAGAAGTGGCCGATGCGCAGGTCGGGGCGGAGCTCGCGGAGCATCCGGGGGGCCAGGGCCAGGTGGTAGTCCTGGATCAGCACCGCGGCGCCCGGTGCCGCCTCATCGGCCAGCGCCCGGGCGAACGCCTCGTTGTACGCCCGGTACGACGCCCACTGCCGCCGGAATCCGGCGTCGAAGATCGGCTCCAGCGGGGTCTGGTACAGCATGTGGTGCACGAACCACAGCACCGAGTTGGCGATGCCGTTGTACGCGTCGGCGAACACGGTGGCGTCGATGTCGAGCATCCGCACCCGCTGCCCGCCGGTGTCCTCCTCCGGCAGCAGCCCGCCGGCCGCCCGCCGCACCGCCTCCCGGTCGCCGTCGCCCAGCGCGGCGCACACCCACACCGCACTGGCGTCGGAGCCGATGGCCGACAGGCCCGAGACCAGGCCGCCACCACCCCGTCTGGCGTGTAGTGAGCCACCCGCGCCGTCGGGGCGCACCTCGTACGAAACCGGTCCGCGATTGGACGCGACCAGCACCTCAGCACCGTGCCTGGAAGCCATAAGCCTCAACCTAGCCCGGCCCGGAAATACTCAAACGTACGTACCGCCCCGTCGGTTGCGGCGGTGTCCGTATACGGCCGTCCGGTCACCGCGCGTTCACGCCACCCGGCGGTGCGCGTACTCCGCGATCTCCGCCATCGGCGGCCGCTCCTCGGTGTCCACCGAGTAGGTGCGCGGCTCGAAGCCGTCCGCGCCCCGCTCGAACTGGGTCAGGGACGGGCGGACCAGGTGCCCGCGGGCCAGCCTCAGCTGCGCCGTGCGGTAGATCGCGGCGGCCATCCGGCCCAGCGCCTGGCCGTCCTGGTGGCGGTGCTTGCGCACGCCCACGTCGACCTGCGCCAGCGCGTCCAGGCCCACCAGGTGCAGCGCGTCCACCAGCATGCCCAGCTCCACGCCGTAGCCGACCGGGAACGGCAGCTGTTCCAGCAGTGAGCGGCGGGCCGCGTACTCGCCGCCCAGCGGCTGCACGAAGCCGGCGAGCTGCGGCCAGTGCATGTTCAGCAGCGGGCGGGCCATCAGCTCGGTGACCCGGCCGCCCTGCCCGCCGGCGCCGGCGAGCGGACGGTCGTACATGGCCTTGACCAGGTCGACGTCCGGGTCGGTGAGCAGCGGGCCGACGATCCCGGAGACGAAGTCGGAGGAGAACTCCCGCAGGTCGGCGTCGATGAAGCAGACGATGTCGCCGCCGGTGACCAGCAGGGAGCGCCACAGCACCTCGCCCTTGCCGGGGACGGCGGGCAGGCGCGGCAGGATGTCGTCGCGGTGGACGACCCGAGCGCCCGCGGCGGCGGCGACCTCGGAGGTGCGGTCGGTGGAGCCGGAGTCGACGACGACGATCTCGTCGACCAGCGGGAGGCGCTCCACGAGGTCGTGGCGGATCACCGCGACGATGTCGCCGACCGTCTCCTCCTCGTCCAGTGCGGGCAGCACGACGGAGACCGTCTGGCCCGTGCGCTGCTTGGCGGCCAGGATCTCGTGCGGCGAGCGGTCGGTCACGGACCAGGAGCGCGTGCTCAGCCAACGTTCGACTTCTTCCAGCACGGTCGGCGGCTCCTCACGGTTGTCTCGCGGTACGGACGACTATCTCAACTGTCCTGGCCTTCGGTTACAGTCTTGAACAACGCCGATGACCATCGCATGTCGGGGGTCGCCGGCGCCCACAACCACATACAGCTCATCCAGAGGGGCAGAGGGAAACGGCCCGATGAAGCCCCGGCAACCCTCCAGTCGGTACTCGTAGACCAGACAAGATCTGATCGTCTTCGCGAGGCTCCCGGCTAGGGAAGGTGCCAAATCCGTCTCACGGCGAAGTGCGTCGTGAGGAAGATGAGGAGAAAGGGCCTCGCCTCCATGGCTGCGCAGACAGTTGCAAGCACCAGCAATCCCGCCGTCGATCTCGGTCCCGCCGCCGCCCTGAGCTGTCGCGAGTGCGGCCACCGGGTACCCCTCGGGCCGGTGTTCGCCTGCGAGGAGTGTTTCGGTCCGCTGGAGATCGCCTACGACTTCTCCGCGTACGACACCGAGGAACTGCGCCGGCGCATCGAGTCCGGCCCCGCGAACATCTGGCGCTACGCCCCGCTGCTGCCGGTCCCCGCGGACGTGGCCGACAAGCCCAACATCAACCCGGGCTGGACCAAGCTCGTCGAGGCCGACAACCTGGCGCGCGAACTGGGTGTCACCGGCGGCCTGTACGTGAAGGACGACTCCGGCAACCCGACCCACTCGTTCAAGGACCGGGTCGTCGCCCAGGCGCTGGAGGCCGCGCGTGCCTTCGGCTTCACCACCCTCTCCTGCTCCTCCACCGGCAACCTGGCCGGCGCCGTCGGCGCCGCGGCCGCCCGGGCCGGCTTCCGCTCCTGCGTGTTCATCCCGCACGACCTGGAGCAGGGCAAGGTCGTCATGGCCGCGGTGTACGGCGGCGAGCTCGTCGGCATCCAGGGCAACTACGACGACGTGAACCGTTTCTGCTCCGAGCTGATCGGCGACCCGGCCGGTGAGGGCTGGGGCTTCGTGAACGTCAACCTGCGCCCGTACTACGCGGAGGGCTCCAAGACCCTCGCGTACGAGATCTGCGAACAGCTCGGCTGGCGCCTCCCGGACCAGATCGTCGTCCCGATCGCCTCCGGCTCCCAGCTCACGAAGATCGACAAGGGGCTGCAGGAGCTGATCAAACTGGGCCTGGTCGAGGACCGCCCGTACAAGATCTTCGGCGCCCAGGCGGAGGGCTGCTCGCCGGTGTCGACCGCGTACAAGGCGGGTCACGACGTGGTGCGGCCGCAGAAGCCGAACACCATCGCCAAGTCCCTGGCCATCGGCAACCCGGCCGACGGGCCGTACGTCCTGGACATCGCGCGCCGCACCGGCGGCGCGGTGGAGGACGTGACGGACGAGGAGGTCGTGGACGCCATCAAGCTGCTGGCCCGCACCGAGGGCATCTTCGCGGAGACGGCGGGCGGGGTGACCGTGGGAGTCACCCGCAAGCTGCTCAAGGACGGAATCCTCGACCCGGCGAAGACCACGGTCGTGCTCAACACCGGCGACGGCCTCAAGACCCTCGACGCGGTGGCCGGCACCGGCCTGACCGCCACCATCCGCCCGACCCTGGACTCCTTCCGAGAGGCTGGCCTCGCATGAGCGTGACCGTTCGCATCCCCACCATCCTGCGCACCTACACGGGTGGCCAGGCCGAGGTCGCCGCCGAGGGCACGACCCTCGCCGAGGTCATCGAGAGCCTGGAGAAGAACCACACCGGCATCGCCGCCCGGGTGCTGGACGACCAGGGCAAGCTGCGCCGCTTCGTGAACGTCTACGTCAACGACGACGACGTCCGCTTCGAGCAGGGGCTGCAGACCGCGACCCCCGACGGCGCCGGTGTCTCCATCATTCCGGCGGTCGCCGGCGGCTGACATTACCTTCGGTAATCGCGGTTACCGATTGTTCATGGAATGGCCTCCTCCGTGAGAGAAACGGAGGGGGCCATTCTGTGTGATTGAGCGCGGTAGAGTTGGGGAACGCGTTCCGGGTCTGCGGGTCGCGGGCCCCGGAATCATGCCGTACGCCCGTCGAGAAACAGCCAAAGTGTGCGGGTTTTTCGCGGCTTTTGAGCCATTTGCGGGGCCCGACTTGCCCTGAATTCGCCTGAATTCTCGGCAGATTCCGGATCGGGCTCGTCCAGAATTCTCGTCCGATTGACCTGTTGCAGACGGCAGTTGGACAGATACATTCAGCCGCGGTCGACGCGTTCCGGCGCACGCCCCCGTTCAATGGGGGGTGAGGTCTGACCCGGGTCCGCGAAGTGTGGATCTGTGCAAGGGCCAGTAATAGGGGAGTTAGGCATGGCTCAGGGCACCGTCAAGTGGTTCAACGCGGAGAAGGGCTACGGCTTCATCGCGGTCGACGGTGGTGCGGACGTCTTCGTCCACTACAGCGCGATTCAGATGGACGGCTACCGCACCCTGGAAGAGGGCCAGCGGGTCGAGTTCGAGATCTCGCAGGGCCAGAAGGGCCCGCAGGCCGACATGGTTCGCGTCACCGCCTGAACGTTCTTCACGCGAAGGGCCCACACCCCGCCCGGGGTGTGGGCCCTTCGTCCTGTTCGCCCCGGGCTGATCCCCCGGAGGCGCTTGCACTCGCCATGCCCGAGTGCTAATCATTGGCGTTAGCACTCTGAAGGTGAGAGTGACAACGAAGGACCGGGTCGGTGAGGCCCGCGGGCCAAGTGGTGCAAGGAACCACGGGGCCGGCGAGCCGTCCGTCGCGGGCGCGGGCGCGGTCCGAAGGAATCACCCCCAGTCCTGGAGGGACCACTTCACATGGCCAAGATCATCGCGTTCGACGAGGAGGCGCGGCGCGGCCTCGAGCGCGGCATGAACCAGCTCGCGGACGCCGTCAAGGTGACGCTCGGCCCCAAGGGCCGCAACGTCGTCCTCGAGAAGAAGTGGGGCGCCCCCACGATCACCAACGACGGTGTCTCCATCGCCAAGGAGATCGAGCTCGAGGACCCGTACGAGAAGATCGGCGCCGAGCTGGTCAAGGAAGTCGCCAAGAAGACGGACGACGTCGCCGGTGACGGTACGACCACCGCGACCGTGCTCGCCCAGGCCCTGGTCAAGGAAGGTCTGCGCAACGTCGCCGCCGGTGCCAACCCGATGGCCCTGAAGCGCGGTATCGAGAAGGCCGTCGAGGCCGTCTCCGCCGCCCTGCTGGAGCAGGCGAAGGACGTGGAGACGAAGGAGCAGATCGCCTCCACCGCGTCCATCTCCGCCGCCGACACCCAGATCGGCGAGCTGATCGCCGAGGCCATGGACAAGGTCGGCAAGGAAGGCGTCATCACCGTCGAGGAGAGCAACACCTTCGGTCTCGAGCTCGAGCTCACCGAGGGCATGCGCTTCGACAAGGGCTACATCTCCGCCTACTTCGCCACCGACATGGAGCGCATGGAGGCGTCGCTCGAGGACCCGTACATCCTCATCGCGAACTCCAAGATCGGCTCCGTCAAGGACCTGCTCCCGCTGCTGGAGAAGGTCATGCAGTCGGGCAAGCCGCTGCTGATCATCGCCGAGGACGTCGAGGGCGAGGCCCTGTCGACCCTGGTCGTGAACAAGATCCGCGGCACCTTCAAGTCCGTCGCCGTCAAGGCCCCGGGCTTCGGCGACCGCCGCAAGGCCATGCTCGGCGACATCGCCATCCTGACGGGCGGCGAGGTCATCTCCGAGGAGGTCGGCCTCAAGCTGGAGAACGCGACCCTGGACCTCCTGGGCCGCGCCCGCAAGGTCGTCATCACCAAGGACGAGACCACCATCGTCGACGGTGCCGGTTCCTCGGACCAGGTCAACGGCCGGGTGAACCAGATCCGCGCCGAGATCGAGAACAGCGACTCGGACTACGACCGCGAGAAGCTGCAGGAGCGCCTGGCGAAGCTCGCCGGCGGTGTCGCGGTCATCAAGGCCGGTGCCGCCACCGAGGTGGAGCTCAAGGAGCGCAAGCACCGCATCGAGGACGCCGTCCGCAACGCGAAGGCCGCCGTCGAGGAGGGCATCGTCGCCGGTGGTGGCGTGGCCCTGCTGCAGGCCTCCTCGGTCTTCGAGAAGCTGGACCTGGAGGGTGACGAGGCGACCGGCGCCAACGCCGTGAAGCTCGCGCTCGAGGCCCCGCTGAAGCAGATCGCCGTCAACGGTGGTCTCGAGGGTGGCGTCGTCGTGGAGAAGGTGCGCAACCTGGCCGTCGGCCACGGTCTGAACGCCGCCACCGGCGAGTACGTCGACATGATCGCCGAGGGCATCATCGACCCGGCGAAGGTGACCCGTTCCGCGCTGCAGAACGCCGCCTCCATCGCCGCGCTGTTCCTCACCACCGAGGCCGTCATCGCCGACAAGCCGGAGAAGGCCGCCGCGGCCGCTCCGGGCGGCATGCCGGGCGGTGACATGGACTTCTGATCCACCCGGATCAGCCTGTCCTTTCCGAGGGCGGCACCCCCTGTTCCGGCAGGGGGTGCCGCCCTCGGGCGTGTCCGGAGTGTGTTCCGGAACACACAGTGACCCCGGTCCTTCCGGAATGCGCACCGCTGCGGCGATGGTTGCTTCAGGTGGTGTAACAATGCGTGCGCACATACCAGCCGGTCAGCTCACGCGGCCACCCGTCACCCGTCATTCGTCAGGAGCCCCCACGTGACCGTCACGTCCCCCGCGTCCCGCGCCGCCCAGATCCTCTCCCGTCCGATCGCGCTGAACGGGCTCACGGTGCCCAACCGGATCGTGATGGCGCCGATGACCCGGATGTTCTCGCCGGGCGGTGTTCCCGGTGAGGACGTGCGGTCGTACTACGCGCGCCGCGCCGCCGCCGGTGTCGGTCTGATCGTCACCGAGGGCACCTACGTGGGCCACGAGTCGGCCGGGAACAGCGGTCGCGTCCCGCGGTTCCACGGGGAGGAGCAGCTCGCGGGCTGGGCGAAGGTCGCCGAGGACGTGCACGCGGCCGGCGGCACGATCGTCCCGCAGCTGTGGCACATCGGCATGGTCCGCGAGCAGGGCCAGAACCCCTTCCCCGACGCCCCCGCGATGGGCCCCTCCGGTCTCGTCACCGCGGGCGCCGAGGCCACCGGCAAGGCGATGACCCAGCAGGACCTCGACGACGTCATCGGCGCGTTCGCCCGGGCCGCCGCGGACGCCGAGCGCATCGGGTTCGACGGCGTGGAGATCCACGGCGCCCACGGCTACCTCCTCGACCAGTTCCTCTGGGAGGGCACCAACCGCCGTACCGACGCCTACGGCGGTGACCCCGTCGCCCGGGCGAAGTTCTCCGCGGAGATCGTCGCGGCGGTCCGCGCGGCCGTGTCCCCCGAGTTCCCCGTGATCTTCCGCTACTCCCAGTGGAAGCAGCAGGACTACACCGCCCGGCTCGCCGAGACCCCCGAGGAGCTGGAGGCCGTCCTCACCCCGCTGGCCGCCGCCGGCGTCGACGTCTTCCACGCCTCCACCCGCCGCTACTGGCTGCCCGAGTTCGACGGCTCCGACCTGAACCTCGCGGGCTGGACGAAGAAGCTGACCGGCAAGCCCGTCATCACCGTCGGCTCGGTCGGCCTCGACGGCGACTTCACCGGCGCTTTCCAGGGCCAGGGCTCCCCGGTCAAGGGCATCGAGAACCTGCTGGACCGCATGGAGTCCGACGAGTTCGACATGGTCGCCGTCGGCCGCGCCCTGCTCCAGGACCCGGACTGGGCGGCCAAGGTGCTCGCCGACCGGTTCGAGGAGCTCGCGCCCTACGACGCCGCCGCGCTGAAGACCCTGAGCTGAGCCGGGACCGCCGGCAGCGAGGCGCCTAGAGGTTGCCCATCGGCTCGATGTCGACCTGGACCGGGGTGCCCCAGATCCGCAGCACCTCGTAGTCGGTGAACTCGTGCACGAGCCGGTACGCCATGGCCGGCCGGGACCCGCGCCGCTGGGCGGCCAGATAGGCCTCCGCCTCGTGCCGGTCCCGCCGGGGCGTCCCGCACAGCTGCCACTCGCGACCGTTCCACGCCTCCGGCAGCCACCGCTGCTGGGGCTGGGGCCGGTCGGCGCGGACGCCGTACCGGGACTGGCCGGAGGCGGGCGCCTCGGTGGCCCGCGGCCTGCCGCCCTGGAACTCCGACCGCCGCGCGGCCCGGCGCCTGGTCTCGCAGAGCAGGCACCGGTCGGGCGCACTCTCGTCGACGGGCCCCTGCGGGTGCTCGGGACAGCGGGTCGTGGGCGCGCCGGCCGCGACGCTCTCGTCGAGCAGGTCGAGGGCGCGTCTGAGATCGGCCTTGATCTCGTGCAGCCGCGCGTCCGGTGTGTCGGCCGAGAGCGCCTCCCCGTGCTCCCCGACCAGGCGGAGGGCACGGCCCAGGGCGGTGAGCTGGGCGTGGTTCATCGTTCGACGGTAGCGCGCCGGGGAGGCGGGGCGCGCCGCGCGGTCGCGGACGCGGAGACGCGCGCCGGTCAGCGGCCGTGGTGCAGGAGGCTGTCGGCGCCGCACGCGGGGGCCGCGTCCGACGCGGGCAGCGGTGCCACGCTCGCCAGCGCGGGCAGGGCCAGGTCCCCGGCACAGCGGGCGGTGCCGGTGGCGGTCCAGTGGCCGTCGGCCCCGCCGTCGGCGTGGGCGGGCGCGGCCAGGGCGGCGGCGCACACCGTGAGGGCGGCGGCGGTCAGGAGCGTCTTCATCATGCCCGGGGAAACGACCGGGCCCGCCGGTGCGTCACGCGGATGTGGCCGGGTGGGGGCGGTCGGTGGAGTCGGCGGGTGCGTCGTGTTCGGGCTGGCCGGGTTGGTGGTGTGTCACGTCGACGTGGCTGCTCGGGAGCGGCCCGTGAAGCCGAAGAGGTACGTCGCCGCGAAGCCGACCGCGTACCCGGTGAGCAGGCCGCCGCCGTAGACGGCCGCCGCGGTCCCGGGTCCGCGGTTGCCCGCCAGCAGCGGGAACAGCGCCCAGCCCGACGGCCCGATGGCCGTCGCCCCCACCTTGTCGCCGAGCATCGCGAAGAAGCCGACGAAGGCCCCGCCGGCCGCGCCGCCCGCGCAGGCCGTCACGAACGGGCGGCCCAGCGGCAGCGACACGCCGTAGATCAGCGGCTCGCCCACGCCCAGCAGCCCGGCCGGGAGCGCCGAGCGGATCGTCGTGCGCAGCGAGACGTCGTGGCGCAGCCGGACGTACACCGCGAGCGCCGCGCCCACCTGGCCCGCGCCCGCCATGGCGAGCAGGGGCAGCAGGACCGTGTAGCCCTGCTGGGCGATGAGCGTGGTGTGGATGGGGATGAGGGCCTGGTGCAGGCCCAGCATGACCAGGGGCAGGAACAGGCCGCCGAGGACCAGCCCGGCGGCGGGCCCGGTCGTGGCCAGCAACCGGTCCGCGGCCGTGCCGATGGCGGCGGCGACCACCCCGGCCGCGTACATCAGGCCGTACAGCGTGACCAGGCCGGAGACCAGGACGGTCACCGTGGGGGTGAGGAGGACGTCCAGCGCTCCGGGCACCCGGCCCCGGCACCACTTCTCCACCCGTGTGGCCAGCAGTGCCGCCGCGAGCGCGCCGAGCACCCCGCCCTGGCCGGGCACCAGGTGCACCCCGAACGCCGTCACCTTGGCCACGCCCGGGTACACGACCACGGCCGCCACCGCGCCGCCGAGCACCGGCGTACCGCCGAACTCCTTCGCCGTGTTGTGCCCGACGAACACGGCGATCAGCGCCATGAAGCCGGAGGCGACGGCGGTCAGCGCCGGGGTGAGGGCGGGCAGCAGGCCGGCGTTGAGCAGCAGGCCGTTCAGGCCCGCGAGGACGCCGCAGCCGATCAGGGCGGGGATGAGCGGGACGAAGACGTTCGCGACACGGCGCAGCAGGGCCTTGACCGGCGTCGCCTCGCGCCGGGGGGCTGCCGCCTCCACCCCGCCCTCCGGGCCGGCCGGCCGCGCGGGCGCGGGACCGGCCTCCCGCACCAGGGCCTCGGTGCGTGCCGTGACCTCCTCGACCACCCCCGGCCCCAGCACGATCTGCACGCCGGCGCCGTCCGCCACCACCCCGAGCACCCCGGGCAGCGCTCGCAGTCCCTCCGCGTCGACCGCCGCCGGGTCGGCGACGCCCAGCCGGAGCCGGGTCATGCAGTGGGCGACGGAGGTGACGTTCCCGGGGCCGCCGGCCCGGGCGAGGACGGCGGCTGCGGTGGAGGCGGGGTCGTTGCGCACGCCCCGAGCGTGCGGGTCAGGTGGCCGCCGCGGCCAGCGCGGCGCGCAGATGGCCGCCGGAGTCCTCCAGAAGGCGGGTGGCCGTCGGGCCGTCGACCCCGGTGAGGAGGGCCAGGATCGCGTTCTTCACCTCGCCGCCCGACTCGGTGAGCGCCTTCTCGATCTCCTCGTCCGGGGCTCCGGTGGCCAGCGCGACGATCCGGCGGGAGCGGGCCCGCAGCTTGTCGTTGGAGGCGCGCACGTCGACCATCAGGTTCCCGTAGGTCTTGCCCAGACGGACCATGGTGATCGTCGAGAGCATGTTGAGCACCAGCTTCTGCGCGGTGCCCGCCTTCAGCCGGGTCGAGCCGGTGATCAGCTCGGGGCCGACCACGACCTCGATGCCGTGCTCGGCGGCGGCCGCCAGGGCGCTGTGCTCGTTGCAGGCGAGACCGACGGTCAGGGCGCCGAGCGCGCGGGCGTGCTCGACCGCGCCGATGGCGTAGGGGGTGCGGCCGGAGGCGGAGATCCCCACGACGGTGTCGTCGGGGCCGAGCCCCAGCGCCGTCAGGTCCCGGCGGGCCAGCTCGCGCGAGTCCTCGGCGCCCTCGACCGAGGTGACCATGGCCTGCGGGCCGCCCGCGATCAGGCCGACGACCTGGGCCGGGTCGGTGTTGAAGGTGGGCGGGCACTCGGAGGCGTCGAGCACACCGAGCCGTCCGGCGGTGCCGGCGCCGGCGTAGACCAGGCGGCCGCCGCGGGACATGCGCGCGGCCACGGCGTCGATGGCGGCGGCGATCTGCGGCAGCCGGGCGGCGACGGCGGCGGGCACGCCCGCGTCCTCACCGTTCATCAGACGCGCGATGTCGAGGGTGGACAGCCGATCGATCTCGGCGAGGTCGGGCCGGAAGGCCTCGGTGGTGAGGGACTCCAGCTCGCTGCGCAGGTCATGGGAGGTCATGGGGGGTGGCTTCCTCGGTTCGGGTGCCGGTTCTCGTGCGTTCACTCACCTGGGCTGGGTGCGGTGCCGGTGGGCCAGCGCCTCGTAGGAGGCGGCCAGCGCGGGCGCCGCGCTCTCGTAGGTTTGCTGCGCGACTCCGACGAACAGGCAGTCCACCACCAGCAGCTGGCTGGTGCGGGAGGACATGGCGGCGGGCCGCAGCTCGCTCTCCCGGGAGGTGGACGTGGTCAGGACGTGGTCGGCGTACTGGGTGACCGGCGACTCGGGGCGGCCGGTGATGGCCACCGTCGTCGCCCCGTGCTCGAAGGCGACCCGCAGCGGCTCTATGACGTCGCCCGTCGAGCCGGAGTGGGTGATGGCGATCGCCACGTCGCCCGTGCGCAGCTGCACCGCGTTGGTCACCGCGAGATGCGGATCGCTGTGCGCGTGGGCTATGAGCCCTATGCGCAGCAGCTTCTGCGTGAGGTCCTGGGCGACAAGGCCCGAGGCACCGATGCCGTACACGTCGGTGCGGCGGGCGCCGGCGAGCGCGGCGACGGCCGCGCCGAGCTGGCCGGTGTCGAGTCCGGCGGCCGTGTCGGCGAGCGTCTGCTGCTCCTCGTAGGCGAGCTTGGCGACGACGTCGGCCAGCGGGTCGTCCACCGCGATGTCGGTCGTGATGGCCGGGGCGCGGCCCGACTGCTGCTGCGCGGCGAGGCCGGCGAGGGCCAGGCGCAGGTCCCGGTAGCCGGGGTAGCCGAGCAGGCGGGCGGTCCGTACCACCGTCGCCTCGCTGGTCCCGGTGAGTTCGGCCAGGCCGGTGACCGTGAGGGCGGCGCAGCCGGCCGGGTCGTTCGCGACCGCCTCGGCGACCCGCTGCATCGAGCGGGTCATGGAAGGGGCGAGGGTGCGCACCTTGGCGGCGAGCGAGCCACCCGGACCGCCGAAAATTTCCTTCACGTCGTGGGTCACCAATGAAAGATATTTTCGGTTCGGGTTCGCGGTCAAGAGTGCGCACAATGGGACCATGAAGTCCCTGAGCCCCCTCGAGCAGGCCCTGCACGCCGCCCGCGCGCTCGTGCTCGCCGATCTGGTCGCGGGCCGGGTCGCCGAGGCCGACGTGGTCTCCCTCGTCGAGGACTCCGTGGCGCAGCGGCGCTGGTGGGTCGAGCAGTGGCCGGACGGCGTCGAGTACCTGGCCGGGCTGGTCGCCCAGGACGTGCAGGACGCGCTGCTGGAGCGGTACGGCCGCTGGCCGCTGTGCCCGGTGTGCCCCTCCGGCGACCCGCACGCGCTGGACGTGGAGCCCGAACTGGGCCCCGACCCGCACTGGGTGTGCCACCAGGCGGGCGTGAAGGTGGCGGCGGTCGGCTCCCTGGCGCGGGCCACGGGTCAGGCGCGGTCCTCGTGAGGCGCCCGTGACGGTGTACGTCGACCCGCCGGCCTGGCCCGGCCACGGGCGCCTGTGGTCGCATCTCGTGAGCGACGCGTCGTACGACGAACTGCACGAGTTCGCCGCCGGTCTCGGCGTGCCCCGGCGGGCCTTCGAGCGCGATCACTACGATCTGCCGTCGCACCGGTACGCGGACGCGGTGGCCGCCGGGGCGGTGGAGGTCAGCAGCCGCGAGGTGGTGCGGCTGCTGCGGGCGTCGGGGCTGCGCCGGCCCAAGGGGCTCGTTCAGCGGCGCAGTTCGTAGGCCAGTTCCCCGCTCTCCTCGCCGTCGTCACTCACCTGGACGAAGCCGGCCCGGGTGACCACTGCCTGGGAGGCCGTGTTGGCGCGCTCGACGGTGGCGAACAGGGAGTGGACGTCCTCCCGGGCCAGGGCCCACCCGGCCAGCGCGCGCAGCGCCTCGGTGGCGTAGCCGCGGCCGCGGGCCTCCTCGACGAGGTCGTAGCCGATCTCCACCCGGCCCTCCTCGTCGGGGGCGCCGTGGAAGCCGATGCCGCCGACCGCACGGCCGTCCTCCTCGCGCACCAGGACGAAGACGCCGAACTCGGGGCGGTGCACGCCCCCTTCGTAGGCCTTCAGCAGGAAGCCGCAGGCTTCCCGGGTGCCCTCGAACGGTCCGTCGCCGGCCCAGTCGAAGCCGCCGTCACCGCCCATGCGCAGGTCGCGGGCGACGGCCGGGCGCACGCCGGTCAGGGTGACCCGCCCGGCGGGGATGACGAGGTTGTTCCGCCACTTCCACTCGGTGACCGGGGCGCGGCCGGGCAGCTCGCCGCGGCCGGTCGCCCACAGCAGCGTCGGCCAGGCGGCCGGGCCGGGCTGGACGTGCGGGAAGAGCCAGTTGAGGACGGACTCGGCCAGGTCCTCCTCCGGCGTGTACGCGATGCCCAGGCCCTCGGCGATGTCGTGGGTGTGCAGCAGCACCTCGGCGACGCCCATCGCGGCGAAGCCCTCGCGGTCCGCGCCCTGGAACGGGTACGGGTGGAAGGCGCGGACGCGGGGCGGGGTGGCGCGGACGGTGGTGGCGAGCAGCACGCCGGTCGTCTCGATGACGTGCAGCAGACCGGTGTTGTCGGTGCCCTCGTCCAGCGTGATCTCGAACGGGACGTACGCGTCCTGGGGGCGGCCCGCCAACTGGCCCGCGTAGGCGATCAGATCGCTCGCGACGTGCTCGGCGGTCCGCCAGCAGTCCCACTCCAGCCGCCCGGCCGTGGTGTTCGCCCAGTCGCGGTCCACCACCGGCCGCAGCGTCGCCAGGCATCCCGCCACGGCCCTGTTCACGTCGTCCCCGTTTATCTGTCGCATGGGCGAACAGTAAGGGCCGCACCCGGTCAGGTCGACAGCATTTCCAGCTCGGCCGCGAGGTTGTAGCGGGCCGTGGCCTCCCAGTGCCGCTGCCCGTAGGAGGTGCGGAACAGGCTTGGCAGATCGAGGAGTTGGCGCAGGATCGTGGCGCGGCCCGCGCGGAAGGCGTCGTTCGGAACGAAGTGGTACTCCTCGCGGACGGCGGCGGTGTAGGCGGCGTACGCGGACGGGGGCGCGGCCAGGACCGCGAGGTCCGCGTCGCACAGGACCTGTCCGTCGCGGTCGTCGCCGGCCGGGTCGTGGGTGACGGTGAGCCGGACCAGCCGGGCGACCTCGGCGGTCTTCGCCGCCGGTACGCCCGCCTCCGGCAGGGCCCGCTCGGCGAGGTGGGCGGACCGCTCCTCGTTCTCGGAGCGGTCGGGCAGGTAGACCGCGTCGTGGAACCAGGCGGCCAGCCGTACGACGTCCGGGTCGGCCGCGGACTCCGCGAGCACGTCGACGTGGTCGAGGACCGCCGTGAGGTGGGCCAGTGTGTGGTAGTGCCGCTGCGGCTCCTGCCAGCGGGCGAGCAGGTTGTCGGCGTAAGGGGCGGGGTCGGGGCCGTCGCCGGGGGCGCGGGCTCCCTCCAGGGCGCGGGCGAAGCGGAGGCGCAGGGCGTCGAGGTCGGCCATGGGCTCATTCTTCCGCCCGTGCGCCGTGCCTGGCGATTCCCTCGTGACGGGCCCGGCGGAGGGGAACCGGACGCCTTCGGGTGAGGGGCGGCCCCGGGAGGCGTAGTCTTGGATTGGACTAGACCTGTAGTCGCCGATGAATGGGGTGCCATGAGCAAGCGTGCGGTCCTGGAGGTGATCGCCCTCGACACCGAGGACGCGGTCGCGGCCCAGGCGGGAGGCGCGGACCGCCTCGAACTGGTCACCGAGATGGCGGCTGACGGCCTCACCCCGTCCGTGCGGACCTTCGCCGGGATCCGGGCCGCCGTCGACATCGACCTGCGCGTGATGCTCCGGCTGACGGACGGGTTCGCGGCGGGCGGCCCCGAGAACCTGGAGCTGCTGGTCCGGGTGGCGGGGCGGCTGCGGGACGCGGGCGCCGACCAGTTCGTGCTCGGCTTCCTCGAGACCGGCGGCGGCGTGGACCTGGCCGCGGTGGAGCGGGTGGTCGCCGCCCTCGACGGCTGCCGCTGGACCTTCCACCGGGCCATCGACCGCGCCGCCGACCGGGACGCCCTGCGCAAGCAGCTCGCCGACCTGCCCGGCCTCGACACCTATCTGACGGCCGGCTCGGCGGACGGTGTGGACGGCGGACTCGGCACGCTGGTCGCCGAGGCGGCCCACGGCGGGGAACCCGGCTACGAGCAGCAGATCATGGTCGGCGGCGGGCTGCGCCTCGAGCACGTGCCGAGGCTCAGGGCCGCCGGGATCGATGCCTTCCACATCGGCGGGGCGGCGCGCGCCGCGGGCTGGACCGGCCCGGTCTCCGAGACGGCGGTGCGGGAGTGGCGGACGGTGCTGGACGGGGTCTAGCACCGTCCCTGTCCCCGCCCTGACCCGGTCCCGGCCCGGAGGCTCAGCCGAGCTGTGCGGGCAGGGGTGCCGAGTGGGTCACGATCAGCCCGGACACCGCACGGGTCAGCGCCACGTACAGCCGACGCAGCCCCGTCCGCTCGTCCGGCTCGCCGTCCACCACCGCCTGCGGCTCGTCCAGCACGACGTAGTCGTACTCCAGGCCCTTGGCGAGCGAGGCGGGCACCAGCGTCAGCCGGGTCTCGCTGGTGGTCTCCTCGCCCGGCGCCAGGCAGGCGATGCCGGCCTCGGCCAGCGCCTCGGCCAGCGCCGGCACCCGGGCGTCCGCCGCGATCAGGCCCGTCGAACCCTCGTTGCCCAGCAACTCCTCGCAGGCGGCCACCACTTCGGCGGTTCCGTCGGCCGTGCGGACCTCGAAGAAGCCCGGGTTCTCCCGGACCGAGGCGACCGGGGCGAGGCCCGGCGCGATGTGGGGCAGCAGCCGGGAGGCGTACGCGATGACGTCCGTGGGCACGCGGAAACCGGCCGTCAGCTCCTCGACGGCCCCGTCCCGCTTGCCGAGGTGGGTCAGCGCCTCGTCCCAGCTCCGGGTGGCCCAGGGCGTGGTGCCCTGCGCCAGGTCGCCGAGGACGGTCGCGCTGCCGGTGGTGCAGCGGCGGCCCACCGCCCGATACTGCATGGGGGACAGGTCCTGCGCCTCGTCCAGGACGACATGGCCGAGCGAGTGCGTGCGCTCGATCAGGTCGGTCGCCTCGTCGACCAGCACCGCGTCCGCCGCCGACCACTTCGCCGACTTCACGCTGCGCACCGGCTTCGTCCACAGGACCGTCTTCTGCTCGTCCTCGTCCAGCAGGCCCCCGGCGTGCTCGGCGAGGAAGTCGGCGTCGGTCAGCAGTCGCAGCACCAGCTTCGCCGGGTCCACGGCCGGCCAGACCGCCTTCACGGCCGCCTTCACCGCGCTGTTGCGGGCCACCGTGTCCTGCACCCGGTCGTCCGGGGCCTCCCCGGCCCGCTCCATCTGCACCAGCACCGCGTGCGCGATCCGCTGCGGCAGGGCCTCGCGGGCGGCGCCGTACCGGATGTCCCGGTCCAGCAACTCGCGGACCAGCTCCTCCAGTTCGTAGGCCGGCACCCGCCAGCGCCGCGAGCCGCGCACCACGACGACCGGCTCGGTGGGCATGGTCACGTGCGCGTACAGGGCCCGGCGCAGCACCTCGGCCATCCGGGCGTCACCCTTGACCATCGCGGCGGCCGCGTCGTCCGTGCCCCGCACCTCCACGTGCCCGACCAGGTCGTCCACGGTCGCCTGCCGCACGCTCAGCTCGCCGAGCGCCGGCAGGACCTGCTCGATGTAGTGCAGGAAGGACTTGTTCGGCCCGATGACCAGGGTGCCGGTGCGGGCGAGCCGCTCCCGGTGGGCGTACAGCAGATAGGCGACCCGGTGCAGACCTACGGCCGTCTTCCCGGTGCCCGGACCGCCCTGGACGCAGACGGTGCCGCCGAGACCGCTGCGGACGATCTCGTCCTGCTCGGGCTGGATCGTCGCCACGATGTCCCGCATGGGACCGACGCGCGGCCGCTCGATCTCCCGCTGGAGCAGCTTGCTGGTGGTGGCGGCCTCGGCCGGGTCGGACAGGTGCTCGTCCTCGTACGCGGTCAGCGCGCCGCCGGTGTAGCCGAAGCGGCGGCGCAGCCCGACGTCCATCGGGTCCTTCTTGGACGCGCGGTAGAACGGCTGCGAGACCGGGGCGCGCCAGTCGATGACCATCGGGTCGCCGCCGGCGTCGTGCACGTGCCGCCGCCCGATGTAGAACCGCTCGCCCTCCGCCCCCTCGGCCTGCTGGGCGCCCGGCGCGTGCAGGTAGTCGAGCCGTCCGAAGAAGAGCGGGGTGTCGCTGAGGTCGGCGAGGGCCTTGATGCGCTCGTCGATCTGGTGGGCCAGCACCGCGGCGTTGACCCAGTTCGCGGTGACGTCGCTGATGTCCAGCGCCTCCACGTCCTCGCGCATGGCGCGCAGCGCGGAGCGGGACGCGGCGAGGTGGGTGCGCTCCCGGGCCAGCGGGTCGTCGAGGGGGGCGTCGAGCGGTTCGTGGGCGGACGTGGACACGGCGGTGCCTTCCGGGTCGGCTCTTCCATGACTGGGGCATGACGGGCCTCCCGGTTTCCGTCCGGGCGGCGGCACTCCGCGGGGGAGGCGGGCAAGAGCGGAGATTTTAGGTGAAGGGGCGGGGCGGAGGCCAATGGATTTACGCCCCCTAGGGGACGGGGTCCTCCCAGGTCGGGGGTGGGGGTCCGTCCGGAGAGCTACGTGCGGGCCCGCGGGCCCGGCCCCTGGGGCGATGCCGGATCGGTGTCCGGCGATCCACCATGGAGACATGAGCGCAGCAACCATCCATCCGCATCCCGTCCGTCCCCCGTCGGGCGCCACGGCCGTGGACGGCCCCCACCGTCACTTCCTGGGCAACGCCCTGCGGGCCGTCAAGGTCTTCGTCGAGGCCGCGTTCGGCGTGGTGATCCTCGGCGAGTACGGCGAGGAGGCGGGCGTACACCGCAAATAACCGCATAGGGTCGCCCCCGTGCCGAAACGGACGGTGGTGTCCTACGTCTTCCTCGCGGTCTCCCTCTGCTCCTTCACCGCCCTGTGCGTCCTGCAACGGGCCCCGATGGCCGATCTGCTGGTCTACCGGGCCGAGGGTGCCGCCGTGCTCCACGGCGGTGACCTGTACGGCCTCACGGTCACCGAGTGGCGGCTCCCGGCGACCTACCCGCCCTTCGCGGCGATCCTCTTCGTCCCGGCCACCTGGGTCCCGGTCCCGGTCCTGAAGGCCGTCTTCCTGGCGGGCAACGCGCTCCTGCTCGCCGTCCTGGTCGCCCTCTCCGCCCGGCTGGCCGGCCGCCGGCCGTCCCCGGCCCTGCTCCGCACCGCCACCGCCCTGGCGCTCTGGCTCGAACCGGTCTTCCAGACGGTGCTGTTCGGCCAGGTCAACCTGGCGATCGCCGGCCTGGTCCTGTGGGACCTGACCCGTCCGCCCGGCGCCCGCGCCCGGGGCCTGGCCGTCGGCCTCGCCACCGGGATCAAGCTCACCCCGGCCGTGTTCGCCGTCCACCTGCTGCTGCGCGGCCACCGCCGCGAGGCGGCCACGGCGGCCGCCGGATTCGCCGGCACCGTGGCTCTCGGCCTGCTGGTCCTGCCCGCGGCGAGCGCGGACTTCTGGACCCGGCGGCTGTTCGAGACCGGGCGGGTGGGCAAGGCGTGGATCGTGGACAACCAGTCGCTGCGCGGCCTGGTCGACCGGGCGCTGCACGGCCCGGCACCGGACCCCGCCTGGCTGCTGGCCGCCCTGGCCGTGGGGACGGCGGGCCTGTGGTTGGCGGCACGCGCCCGGGACGAACGGCACGGCGTCCTGCTGGCCGCCGGCACGGCCCTGCTGGTCTCCCCGATCAGCTGGACCCACCACTGGGTGTGGTGCGTGCCGCTCCTGGCGGTGCTGCTGGCCGAGGGCCGGGTCCGGCTCGCGGTGCTCACGGCGGTCCTCTTCACCGCCCGCACCATGTGGCTGCTCCCGCACGAGGGCGACCTCGACCTGCGGCTGCCCTGGTGGCAGCAGCCGCTCGCCGCGCCCTACCCGCTGCTGGCCCTCGCGCTGCTGGCGGCGGCGGTGCGGGGCCGCCCGGCCGCCCGGCCGCCGGCTCCTCAGCCGGTGTCCTCCGCGAGGAGGTCGTCGGCGTCCACGATCCGGTAGGCGTAGCCCTGCTCGGCCAGGAACCGCTGGCGGTGCGCGGCGAAGTCCTGGTCGATCGTGTCGCGGGCGACCACCGAGTAGAAGTGGGCCTGGTGGCCGTCGGCCTTGGGGCGCAGCACCCGGCCGAGGCGCTGGGCCTCCTCCTGGCGGGAGCCGAAGGTGCCGGACACCTGGATGGCGACGGTGGCCTCGGGCAGGTCGATGGAGAAGTTGGCGACCTTGGAGACGACCAGCACGCTGATCTCGCCCTCACGGAACGCGTCGAAGAGCTTCTCGCGCTGCGCGTTGGACGTCTCGCCCTTGATCACCGGGGCGTTCAGGTGCTCGCCCAGCTCGTCGAGCTGGTCGATGTACTGGCCGATGACGAGGATCTGCTGCCCGGCGAACCGGCGGACGATCGCCTCGGTGACCTTCCGCTTGGTCGCGGTGGTGGCGCAGTAGCGGTACTTCTCCTCCGTCTCGGCCGTCGCGTACGCCAGCCGCTCGGAGTCGGTCAGGTTGACGCGGACCTCGACGCAGTCGGCGGGCGCGATGTAGCCCTGCGCCTCGATCTCCTTCCAGGGGGCGTCGAACCGCTTGGGGCCGATGAGCGAGAACACGTCGGACTCGCGGCCGTCCTCGCGCACCAGGGTCGCGGTCAGGCCGAGGCGGCGGCGCGCCTGGAGGTCGGCGGTGAACTTGAAGACCGGCGCGGGCAGCAGATGCACCTCGTCGTAGACGATGAGGCCCCAGTCGCGGGAGTCGAACAGCTCCAGGTGCGGGTAGACGCCCTTCCGCCGGGTCGTCAGCACCTGGTAGGTGGCGATGGTGACCGGGCGGATCTCCTTGCGGGTCCCGCTGTACTCGCCGATCTCGTCCTCGGTGAGCGAGGTCCGCTTCACCAGCTCGTGCTTCCACTGCCGGGCGGAGACGGTGTTGGTGACGAGGATCAGGGTGGTGGACTTCGCCTGGGCCATCGACCCGGCGCCGACCAGCGTCTTGCCGGCGCCGCAGGGGAGCACGACCACGCCGCTGCCGCCGTGCCAGAAGTTCTCCACGGCCTGCTTCTGGTAGGGGCGCAGCGCCCAGCCCTCCTCCAGCAGGTCGATCGGGTGGGCCTCGCCGTCGACGTACCCGGCGAGGTCCTCGGCCGGCCAGCCGAGCTTCAGCAGCACCTGCTTGATCTGCCCGCGCTCGGAGGGGTGCACCACGACCGTGTCCGGGTCGAGGCGGGCGCCGACCAGCGGGACGATCCGCTTGGACTTGAGCACCTCCTCCAGCACCGGCCGGTCGGTGGTGGTGAGGACGAGCCCGTGCGCGGGGTGCTTGCTGAGGGTGAGCCGCCCGTACCGGTCCATGGTCTCGGCGATGTCCACGAGCAGCGCGTGCGGCACGGGGTAGCGGCTGTACTGCACCAGCGCGTCCACGACCTGCTCGGCGTCGTGCCCGGCGGCCCGCGCGTTCCACAGGCCCAGCGGCGTGACCCGGTAGGTGTGGATGTGCTCCGGGGCGCGCTCCAGCTCGGCGAAGGGGGCGATGGCGCGACGGCAGTCGTCGGCGCGCTCGTGGTCCACTTCGAGCAGCAGCGTCTTGTCCGACTGGACGATCAGCGGTCCGTTCACCTACGCACTTCCCTTCGGCACGGCCAAACGTCCAGTGTGCCCTACCGGCGGGTGATCGGGCCGGGGGCGCCGCAACCATGGACCCCGGCCGCGAGTCTTGCTCCCGGGGGCGGCGCCGGGGCGCGGCCCGGGACCGGAGGAGGGGGCGCGGCGATGTCCACGGGCAGGTGGCTGACCGGTGGGGGAGCCTCGGTGGTGCTGGTGCTGACCGGGTTGTGGGCGGCGGGGCCGGGACGGATCGACCGGCACCTGTGGGGCGAGGTGCGGCCCGTGATCGAGGCCCGGCTGGTGGCCGACGAGCGGGGCGGCGGGTACGGGGAGACGGTGCCCGCGCTGCGGGCGCGGTGGTTCTGCGCGGCCGAGCCGCGGGACCTCGACGAGCGGGACGGCGTCGTACGGGCCGGGGTGACCACGCGGTGCACGGAGTTCGGGGTGCGCGACGGAACCCTGGTGGAGTGCAGCGGTGATGAGGTTCCGCAGGTGGTGCGCCTGAAGCGGGACGCGGCCGCGGACGGCGGCTTCCGGGTGGTGTCGCGGCAGGAGGCGCCGGACGGCGAGGGCTACGGGGCCTGGGTGGCGGACCACTTCGGCTCGCTGTCCGAGCCCGGCCCCGCCGACACGGTGCCGTCCGCCGGTCTGGAGAAGGCCGCCCGCGCCCACTTCCACCTGCCCGCGAGCGCGCCGGTCGGCGACTGCTGACCGGGCCGCCCCGGCCGGTCCTCCGCCGGTCCCCGCCCGCCAGGGCCTAGTCCTCGGCCAGCTCGGCGACCCCCGTGACCCGGTGCAGCGGGTACGTCCGGACCTCGTCGGCCGTGTGGTCGTACGCCGTCACGAAGCCGCCCTCGACCCGGATCGGGGCGATGACGCGCTGGCTGGCGCTGCCCTCCGCGTTGACGTAGCCGATCCACACCGACTCGCCGGTCAGGACGGCGGCCTGCATGGTGGCCAGGGTCTCGGCGGAGGAGGTGCGGGGCAGCTCGCCGCCGGCCGCCCGGCCGCCCGAGGGCTTGCGCGGCGCGGTCGCGGCCAGGTCGCCGGCCCGGATCGCGCGGATCGCGGCCCCCAGCAGGGTGGCGTCGGGCGCCGGCGGCCCGTCCGGCACCGGCTCGGGCGCGGTGCGCGGCGGGGTGCGGTGGGCGTGGGCCCGGGCGATGAGCACATCGCCCTCGGCGGACTCGGCGGCGGGCGCGTAGCCCATCGCGCGCAGGCCCTCCAGGAGCGCGGCCGGGTCCGACCGGGTGGCCAGGACGGTCGGGGCCAGCCGGCGCAGGCCCAGCGCGGCCGCCCGCCGGTCGGCGAGGATCTCGTTGAGCAGGGCGTCGTCGTCGCAGCGCACGTACGCCGAGGCGGCGCCCACCCGCAGGTGGCCGTGTCTGCGCGCGACGTCGTCGACCAGGTACGCCAGCGGCTGCGGGACCGGCGTACGGGAGTGCGCGGCGAGGAAGGCGTGCACGTCGGCGGCGGTGCGGCCGGCGTCCAGGGCGCGCCGCACGGAGGCCGGGGTGAACCGGTAGACGGTCGCGCCGCCCTTGGACTCGACGTCCGCGAGGATCCCGAGCACGTCGGCGAGCGGACGCTGGAGCGGGCCGGGGGCCACCGCCGTCAGGTCGGCCTGGAGCAGCACGTGGTCCAGCGGTTCGGGCAGCAGCGGCGCGAGCAGCCGGCCCGCCGCCGCCGCGGCGGCGGCCCGTTCGGGACCGGACAGGGGCTCGGGGGCCGGGGGCACGTGGTGATGGTGGACGGGCAGCTTGTCGCCGGGACCGGAGGACTCCGCGGGGACGGCCGCCCCGGGGGTGGCGGGCACGCCCAGCAGCGCCCGCCCGTGGGCCGAGAGCGCGCCCCGCCCGGTGACGCCGAGCAGCTCGGCCTCCTCCAGGGTCCAGCGGGCCAGCCGGGAGCGCAGGTCGTCGTCGGTGCGCGGACCGCGCAGCGGGCGCTCCCAGCGCAGCCGGGCCAGCACCGACTCGGCGGTGGGCGCGGCGCCGTGCGGCAGGCCGGCCAGCAGGGTCAGCACCCGGTGCCGTACCTCGGACGCCGCCGACCGGTCGAGGCCCGGGCCCAGCGCGGACAGCGTGCGGTCCTTCGCGTCCCGCCCGCCGACCAGCCCCGGCGTCCGGGTGGCCGTCAGCCAGGCCTCGGCCAGCCGGGCCCAGCGCTCGGCGGCGGGCCGCTCAAGCCACTCGTCGTAGCCGGGGGTGGCCGCGAACCGCTCGTCGGCCTCGCCGTCGGAGGCGAGCAGGCCCGCCGCGTACGCCAGCTCGACCCAGAAGGCGGCGACCGGCTCGGACACGTCGAGCGCGACGGCCGTCCGCTTCAGGTCGCGCACGCTGAGTCCGCCGGCCCGCAGCACGGCCGGGCCGCCCTCGTCCCAGTCCTTCAGCAGCTCCTCGACGGTGGCCAGCGCGGTGTAGGCCTGCCCGGCGGCGGTGGCGTCCACCACCTGGGGGCCGTGCGCCGCGGCCGGTTCCACGGCCGGCGGCAGCGGCTCGGGCTCGCGGTGGGCGCGGCCCCCGCGCAGGTGCAGGGCGACCTCGCGGGGCAGCACGACCGTGCCGGGCGCGGTGGGCAGCAGCAGACCGCGGTCCAGCAGCCAGCGCAGATGGGCGGCCGGCTCCGGGGTGACCTGCCCGTACGGCGGCCCCCACACCAGCCGGGCCAGCACCTCGAGGGCGGCCTCCGGGGCGCCGGCGAGCAACGCGGCCATCTTTCCCCGGTGGGTGAACAGGGCGGTGAGCGCGGCCACCGCGGAGACCGAGTCGTGGGTCGTGGTCAGCCCGGCGGTGGTGACGATCTCCTGGATCCGCCCCGGCGACATGCCCGAGGTGGCCTCCTGCACGGTCGGGCCGAGACCGGTCGGGGAGGTGTGCTGCGGGGTCGGCGCGAGCAGTTCCCGGGCGGTGCGCACCAGGCGCAGTCGCTCGTCGTCGCCCCACACCAGGGCCTGTTCGCGCAGGGTGGCGACGGCCCGGGGCAGCGCGGCGGCCACGCCCGCCTCCCCGCCGTCCCCCGCCATCAGTCCGAGCAGCGTCCCGTACGACGCCGGGTCCGGGGCCACGGCGAGCGCCTCCGCGGTCTGCAGCGCGAACCGGTCGAGCCGCTCCAGCGCGCGCAGCACCGAGGCTCGGGTGCCGGCCCGGGTGGCTAGCTGGGTGAGGTCGGTGGGGACGGGGGTGATGAGGTCGGGTCGGCTGCGCAGGAGCGCGGCCAGCGAGGCGTCGTCCCGCGCGCGGAGCGCTTCCGCGAGGGAGCGGGGGGCCGACGGGGTCGTGTGGGCGCTCATCCCGCCCACGGTACTCGCAGGGCGGCCGGTCGCAGGGTGTTGCGGGCGGCCCGGCGGCGGGGCCCGGCCTCCACCTGAGCGGCCCGCGGGGACCCGTACGCGGTACCTTCGTCCGACGGGGTTTCACCACCGCTGCCCCGGAGGGGTTTTCGTGGGGATCGAGAGCGACCAGGTCGTCTACGAGTATCTGAGCCGCGTCGGGGACGTCGCTCAGCAGCGGCAGCTGCCGTCGGCCACGCGCATGCGGCTGGTGTCGGAGCTGCGCAACGAGATCGACCGGCACCGGGCCAGGACGGCGGTGGACAGCCCCGCCGCGGTCCGCCGCATCCTGGACCGGCTCGGCACCCCCGACCAGGTGGTCGAGGCCGCGGGCGGCACCGCGGGCACGCCCCAGCCGCCGGCCGCCGTTGTGCCCGCGCAGCCCGAGGCCGCCGAACCGGCACCGCGCCCCAAGGGGCTGCGCCGGGTCGTGCCGCGGCCGCGCCCCGCCGAGCCGGAGCAGCCCGTCCGTCAGGACGCCGCGGCCCCGCCGCACCTGGCCGCCGCGCACGAACTCGGGGACAGCGCGGTCGAGCCCGACTGGTGGCGGGTGCAGGGCAGCCCGTTCGGGTCGCCGGCCGGGGACGAGGTACCCGGGTTCACCGGCGGGGTGGAGATCCCCGACCTGCTCAGGCGCCCCCCGAAGGAGACGGACAAGGAGCCGGGGGCGGGGGCCCGGCCGCAGGAGGCGGCGGAGGCGGCGGCCGAGGAGCCCGCGGCGGAGCCCGCCACCCCCCGCCGCCGGCTGTTCGGGCGCGCCGCCCCCGCCGCCCCCGCCCCCCCCCCCCCCCCCCCACCCACCCCCCCCCCCCCCCCCCCCCCCCCCCCC